>JBGSPJ010000192.1:0-3078 GCA_041738655.1 Rhodothermales bacterium
GCCAGTTCTGGCGGCACGGCCTCCCATCGCTCCTCGCGCGCTTCCGCGCTGCATGGCAGCCGGCCCTCGCCCTGACCAGCGTCGCCGCGCTCGCTCTCTTTCTTTATCTGGCCGGCGGCCTGAATGCCACCCGCCTTGCCCCGACGGCCGAACCCGATGTCGAACAGGCGCTCACCGAGGTCAAATGGACGCTTGGCTACATCAGCAAGACCGGCCGCAAAACGGGTGAATCGGTACAAAGCGCCATCGGCCCCCTGTTGCAAGGATCTCCCCATGAGTAACCACCTCTTCCGCCTGAACCACACCCTCGCCAGCCTGGCCGTTGTCCTGGCCTGCGCGGCGTGCTTCCGCCCCGTACTCGCCCAGGATGACCTGAGCGAGGTGCCGGGATATGTCGATTTCTCGGACCTGACGAGCCAGTTCGGCGAGGCTCCCACCCTCGAGGTAAACATCAAAGGCCAGCTGTTGAAACTCGTCGCCGAAGCGTCCCGCGAGGACGACCCCGAGTTGGCGGACCTCCTCCTCGAACTGCAGGCCATCCAGGTACGGGGCTACCCGTTGCGCCGGGCACAATTCCGCAGCATGGAGCGACGTTCGGAGATCCTCGCCGAACAACTCGAGGCCGATGGGTGGGAGACGGTGGTCAACCTGCGCGACTTCGGCCAGTATGTCGACATGTACGTCAAACAAAACGCCACCGCCATCGAAGGCATGGTGCTCCTGGTGCTGGATAGCGAGGCCGGCGAGACGGTGTTCATCAACATCGTTGGGAATATTGACCCACAGGAAATGGGACGCATCGGCAGCAAATTCACCACGGCTCCGCTCGAAGACCTCACGCCTTGATCCATCATGACCTACGCCCGTCTCTTTCCCCTGTTGATTTTCGCCGCCCTCGCCCCGGGATGTACGCAGCTCAATGAAATGAGCGCTCTCCGCCGCGACATCGCGGAACAGACCGATACCCGGTTCGACACCGGCGTCGCGTTTGCGCTCGGGCCCGGCATGACACAAACCGCAAGCTGGATCACGCGACACGTGGACGACTCGGACGCCTACCTGGTCAGCCGCGCCCTGCGCGATGTCCGCCGCATCAAAGGCGCCGTTTACCCACTCGACGACGCCGGCGACCTCGACGCCCTCGACGCCCGATCCCTGCCGCATTTCACCCGAAACGGGTGGGAGCTCGCGCTCAAAACCGTCGACCACGGCGATGTATCATGGGTGTTCTACCGCGAACGCCGGGGCTCCGTGCGCGACATCTACACGATTGTGCTGACGGACTCCGAGCTCGTGCTCGTGCGGGTTCAGGGCCACCTCAACGCCTTGCTCGACCTCGCCATCGAGGAAGCCGAGGGCGAGGGCACGACGATCGTGGATCTGAGTTGGTGAACGTTTGATGGGTGGCGCGTTCAAACCCCTAAGCGTTGAGGTTCGACGCGTCCACCTTTTCGTTTCGTTCATCCGTGCTCACCTCTTCCCCGCCGGCGCCTGCCCGGCCCTCATCCCGCCGCTTCCGGCTGCTGTCCGTCTACGCCACCGCGGTACGCATCACCCTTAGCTACCTCGGCCTCCATCTCTCGGGCCGATTGCTCGGCGCCGCCTGGAAGGAACGGCGGATGCCGACCTACCACCGGCGCAACGCCCGGCGCGTAGAGCAGATGATCCTGCGCCATAAAGGCCTGTTCATCAAGGTCGGGCAGCTCATCAGCATCCTCACAAACTTCCTCCCAGAGGCCTTCCGCGCCGGCCTGGAAGGGCTGCAGGACCAGATCCCCCCGCGTCCGTTCGCCGAGATCGAACGCCGCATCCTCCAGGAACTCGGCCAGCCCCCGGACGCCCTCTTCACCGATTTCGAACGTGAGCCCATCGCCAGCGCCTCTCTGGCCCAGGTGCATCGCGCCCGCCTGCCGGACGGCCGGCTCGTGGCGGTGAAAGTGCAGCATGTGGACATCGAGGAGACGTCCCGGATCGATCTGCGGACCATCCGCAATCTCCTCCGCGCCGTTGGCGCCGTCTTCCGCATCCGCGGGCTCGACACCCAGTACCAGCAGCTCGAGGCAATGATTGCCGAGGAGCTCGACTTCGAGCAGGAGGCGCGTAATATCGCCCGAATCGCCGCTTCGTTCGCCGGCGATACCCGAACCCGCCTGCCCACCGTCGTCCCGGATCGATCCGGCCGGCGCGTGCTCACCACCGAGTTCGTCGATGGCGTCAAGGTCACCCACCTCGCCGCACTCGACGCACTCGGCATCGACCGGGAGGACCTCGCCCGGCATATCGTGAAGGTGTATTGCCAGATGATCTTCACAGATGGCGTGTACCACGCCGACCCCCACCCCGGCAACATCCTTGTCCAATCCGATGGCGGCGTCGTATTCCTGGACTTCGGTGCCGTCGCGTACCTATCCCCCGAGATGAAGGCCGGCATTCCCGAATTCCTGAGCGGCGCTATCGGGCGCGACCCCGGACGGATCGCGCGAGCCCTGCGAAATATGGGCTTCATCGCGCACGGCGACGCCGAGGCCACCGTTCGCCGGCTGATCGACTACGTCCACGAGACTTTCCTCTCCGATTTACCGCTCGACGCGATCCATCTGGACCAGATCAACGCGGACACGGCGCTGGCCTCCAAGCTGGAGATGTACGCGGATCTGCGCCGCATGAACATCTCGTTGCGGGAGCTGACCGACACGTTCCAGGTGCCGAAGGACTGGATGTTGCTCGAACGCACCATGCTGCTCTTGCTCGGCCTCTGCACCCACCTCTACCCCTCCATGAACCCCATGCAGATCATCCGGCCCTACGTAGAAAAAGTAGTACTGGGCGAAGAGCGGGACTGGACCGCGTTCCTCGGGACGCTGGTAAAGGATGTGGCCCGCACCGCCCTCGCCATCCCCGATGAGATGCACCGGCTGCTCCAGCGTACCAACCAGGGCGAACTGGAGGTGCGGATCACCGGATTGAAACAAACGACCCATCTGATCTACGCGCTGGGGCACCAGTTTTTATTCGGGATGCTGGCCCTGGGCGCCGGCGCGCTCGCCTTTACCGCCCGGACCGCCGGCGACGACACCT
>JBGSPJ010000510.1:0-3298 GCA_041738655.1 Rhodothermales bacterium
AGCGCCGGGACGAGGAAGGGCATCCGGTCGACGGGCAAGAGCTGGTAGGACCGCACGCTGTCCGCCATAGGCGTCAGGCAAGCCACGGCGAGCGCCTGATAGGCGTCGAGGTGGGTAGGCTGGCCGATGGCCGGCGCCGCCCACCCGATGCAGAACCAGCAGAGTAGCGCGAGGCGCATGGCGTCCGGGGTCAGGTCGTACAGGTCTGCCTTATAGCGCCGGCGGCCCGCTTTGTTTTCTCCCCGATGCCCCGTTATCGCACCACGGTCATCGACCGGGTCTGAACGCCTGCCCCCGAGGTCAACCGGTAGAAATACTGCCCGGCGGGCAGCCCCTGGGTCGTCACCGGCACTTCGTATCGGCCGACGGGCAGCGAGGCATCGACGAGCGCCATCACCTGCCGGCCGCGCGTGTCGAACACATCCAGCCGCACGGCCGAAGGCCGGGTCAGTTCGTAGCGGATCGTCGTGACACTGCTGGCCGGATTGGGGAAGTTCTGTTCCAGGCGGGCGCTCGGTGCGGCGGGGTTGGGGTCCGTATCCGTGGGCACGGTGTCAAACAGATCGATCGGCGTGAAGGCGCCGCCCAGGATGGACGTCGTGGCCGAGGCCTCCAATCCGAACCAGTTCTGGAGGACACTTTCGTAGACGGCCCGGAAATCGACCGTGAAGAGCGGATCGCCAAACGCGTCCGTGTTTTCGAGGTCGGGCAGCGCGCCATGGAGGCCTCCGCGGACGGCGTTGCCGAGCAGGAACAGCGGCGCCGCGGTGCTGTGGTCGGTGCCGAAGGAGCCGTTTTCGTAGACGGAGCGCCCGAATTCCGAGAACGACATAACGAGCACGCGGTCCATGAGGTCGGCCTCTTCGAGATCCGCGACAAACGCCTTGAGCGCGCCGCCGATGCGCGAGAGCAGTTGCGTGTGCATGGGCTCCTGCTCCGCGTGGGTATCGAAGCCGCCGATAGAGACGACGTAGATGCGCGCGCCCAGTTCACCCTTGATCAGGCGAGAGACAATGGCGAGGTCGGACGCGAGGGCGGAATCCGGGTAAGTAACCTGATTCGTGGCCCGGCCGGCGGCGTCCTGGATGGCCGTGGCGTACCGGTAGGAGTCGTTGATCACCTGACGGGCGTACCGCATCTCGGCGCCGGCGCTGGTTGCCGGAATCCCTTCATACCCGAACGCGGTCCCTTTGCCGGCGAGCCGCTCGAACGCCTCGGGGCTCGAGATCGACATCCCGGTATTAAATCCGTTGCCGTTGAAGAGGAACGACGATCCTCCGAGCTGGACGCCGAGCGGGAACGGCGACGGGGCGTCTCCAAAGGCGGGAAACATCGTTTCCATCGATCGTCCCGCCCATCCCGTCGATACATACGTGTCGCCATCGGTGGCCGACATCCAGATGTCGGTCGATCGAAAATGGGACAGGTTCGGGCTGGGATATCCCACGCCCTCAACGATGCCGAGCCGGCCGTCGCCAAAAAAGGGATAGAGATCGCTCAGCGCCGTATTCAGCCCGCGATCCGGGGTGAGCGCCAGGGTGCTGGATTTTGCGATGGACAGATTCGGACGGAGCCGGTAATACGTGTCGTGCGATGTCGGCACGAGGGTGTTGAGGCCGTCGTTGCCGCCATCCATCTGCAGGAGGACGAGGACGCGGTCGGTGTCGACCTGGCGCAGCGATTCGAGGAGCGACGACTTCCCGAAGGCGGTCATCGCTGTCTGCTGAAAGAGAAAACTGCCGCCGACGGTGGCCACGCCGAGGGCCTGCATGAACTGCCGGCGGGTCCACTGCGCATGCTGCTTCAGGTGCGCTTCACCGTGCTCGAGGCGGCTGCCCTGCCGGGACGGTTGCGTGCGGGAACGATCGGTACACATAGGACGCGTGAGGTTGAGGAGATCGACAGGACGTGAAGGGAGATCGCCGGCCGGCGGCGCTCAATTGAGATGGACTTCCGGGAGTTGATGGAGGTAGACGATAAATCGCCGGAGGCGATCCACCACCCCCTCCTTGCTGAGGTCCCACTCGTACCAGGGGCTCCCCTCGAGCAGGCGTTTGGTGAGATCGCGGACGTACGCCGGCCCCGAGGCGATCTCTTCGGGAATGGGCCGCGCCCCGCCTGTGAAATCGCCCGACACGGGGTCGATGAACAACGCCTCGGCCGGCACGGGCGAGAAGTGTTCGGCCAGCGCCACGGCGAGGTTAAACGCCGCGTTCGGGTGCGCCGGATCGTGGATCGAATTGGCGAGACTCAGCAGGTCGGCGTTGGAGATGTAGAAATCCGACAGGTAAAAGCCCATGTACTGGAGCCGATCCGCCACGGTCGATGTCGTGAGCCATTCCCGGTGCCCGGGCCAGCCGGCGACGTTGGGCGGATTGAGCAACGCCTGGCCGCTGTTTTTTGCCCCGTACACCATGTCGAGGAAGGCCCGATCGCTTGTGGCCGTCGCGCCCGATTCGATCACCATGCCCACATACAACTCGGTGGGCGATTTGAACCGCCCGCCCATGACTTCCTCCGCAAAAAAATGGTCGCTCGCCAGCAGGGCTTCCACGACGGGCGCGATGGCGAAACCGTTCGCCACGAACACGGCAGCCAGTTCATCGACCACGGTGGCGTTCGGGATGTCGTACACGAACTCCCGGTACAACCGCGTGCAGACGTAGTACGCGATCTGGCTGCTACGCTGATCGAACAGGATGTCGACCACGTCGTCGTACCCCCACGGGCCGGTCTGCCCGAAAAAGGTCTTGACGCCGGCGTCGAATAGCTCCGGCTTAAACGAAACCGACAGCGTCTTTAAATCCACCTTCCACCCCGTGAGGGCGCGGGCGATTTGTTCGATATCGGTCTGGGTGTAATTCGGATTTCCGTTCGGGTCGAGGATGCCCGTCGTGAAGAGTTCGAGCAGCTCGCGCGCGTAGTTTTCGTTCGGAGCGCCCTCTTCGTTGAGGAATCCATCGAGGTAATACAGCATAGCCATGTCCCGACCGATGGCGTGGATCAGGGTTTTGAAGTTGCCGAGGGCGCTATCGCGCAGGAGCTCGACATACCGGTAGGCGACCGCGCTGACGCCGTGTGTGTCGTAGTCCGCCACCAACAGATTCTCCCAGAACAGCGTCAGTTTTTCACGCAGTCCGTGGGCCTGGGCTTCATGGAAGATGAGGACGCGCATGTCCTCGAACCAGCGAAAATTTTTGTCGATGTAGTCGAGCTGTTCTTCCAGCGGCGCCGTCCAGTCGACGGGCGGCAGCGTGGCCCATGGCGGTTGGGTCGGCTTGGGCGCGGCTAGCGCCTC
>JBGSPJ010000517.1:0-3643 GCA_041738655.1 Rhodothermales bacterium
CACTCGAGCACCAGGTGGAGGCCGGCGTCTCGCGCGGCGGCCCAGGCCGGGTCCAGCGGCGGAAGCCGGCTGGCGTAGTCGGTCAGCACCTCGAGCCGCTCGGTCACGTCGAGGTCGGCGAACAGCTCGATGAGGGCCTCCAGCCGGCTCGCGTGATCCATCACGACTCAGGGTGTCTGGACAGGGACGATGTTCACGACAAACGAGGAACGGGCGTAACTCCCGAATACCCCTGTGCCGCCATCAATGCGCTCAATCACATTCGGGATCTCGCCCGGAGACAGCGTCGACCCACCCTGCTGCACGGTCTGCGTCCGGATGAAATCGTACAGGTTATCGTCCAGCGCACTCGCCGTAAGACGATTTTCCCCGAAGAAAGCGACGGCGATCCACGGCAGCTTGATCGTCAGCGTACCATCCGGGTTGACGTCGTAGTTGGCTTCGTTGATCAGTGGCGAGTTCGTGATGCGGAGGCTGGCAATATCCTCCTCGTTGTCGCCGGCGACATCGCGATAAAAGGGCGTCAACAAATCGGCTACGGGCTGGAGCGACTCGGTCGAGAAGATGTAGATGCTCTGCCGGCCGGGATACACGCTGCGCGTCACATCCAGCTCGAGCTGGCTCGCGCCCTGGTACACGATGGTGTCCGCGTTGGCCTGCACAAGTTCGAACGCGCCCGGAACGAGCGTCTCCGCCGTCACCAGCTGCGCCTCTCCCGGGACCTGGATTTCGAGCCGGTAGGTGCGCTCCGGCAACACATCGTCCGCCAAGAAGGGTACATACACTCCGGGCGTATCGCTCAAGACGGAATAATTGTAGACCACATCGGTCGATCCATCGGCCGCCAGCAGCAGGATCCGCACGGTCGCGTTGCCGATCGCGTTTTCCTCAAAGACGTACACCTCATCCACGTCCGTGCTCCGGCTTACGCGGACCTCCGGCAGCCGCTCGCCGACGAGGAGGTAGGCTTCGACGACGACTTCGGGGACGTGGTCGGACGGCGACGTGCTGTCGCAGCCGGCCAGTAGCACGACCGCCGCGGCCAGCACGCCCAACGCGCGGTTAAAAACGAACGGTGAAGGAGACATTGGGTATCGGAACGGGAATCTGAGGAATCTCATTACGGGTGACGGTATTGTCGTCTTCGAACTCAAAGAAGTAGAACCAGATATTCCGGCGGTTATACACGTTGATGAGCTGGAGCTGGAGTTCCGACTCGGCAAAACGGAAGAACTTCCCCTTGCGCGCGAAACCTACGTCCAGCCGGTGATACATCGGCAATCGGGCTTCGTTGAAGGGGCTGATGAGCACATCCACGCTCCCGCCCGTGAACGGGTCGTCCACGAGCCGATACTGGCTCGCCGGCTCGGTGTAGGCCTGGCCCGATGCCAGGTTAAAGACACCCGTGAGGCTCCACTTCCGCGACAGGCTGTAATTGCCCACGACGTTCACCTCGTGCCGGCGGTCGTACTTCGGCGGGTAATAGGCGAAGTCGTTGATGTCCGGGAAACGCCGTTTTGTGAGGCCGATCGTATAGCCGATGAACCCGTTCAGCCGTCCCTTCGGCTTCTGGAGCAGCAACTCGGTCCCGTAGGCGTAGCCCTCGCCGAACGTAAACAGATCCGAATACGCCAGGCCGGCCGCGTCCGGCAGGAACGGATCGAGCTGGAAGAGCTGCCGCATGGTGCGGTAGTAAACCTCGACATCCGCCTGGAGGTCCGCCCCGATGTTCGTCTTGAGGCCGGCCACGAACTGGTCGCCATAGGCCGGTTCCACACCGTCGTCGGTCGTGAGCCACAAGTCGAAGCCCGAAAACAGCTCGCTCGAGATGAGCGTCAGGAACTGGTAGTACCGCCCGTAGCCGAGCTGGAGCCGGATGTTTTCGTCGGGCCGATGCTCGGCGGACAGGCGGGGCTCGAGACGGAGATAGCGGCCCTGATCGAAGTAGTTGGCGCGCACGCCGGCCTGGATTTGCCAGTCGGGCTTCGGGCGGAAGATCTCCTGGGCGTACACGGAGAGGTACGGGGATTGAATGCGCTCTTCGAGACCGACGACATCGTCGAACTCGTCGCGGAGACGGAAGGTGAACATCCCACTCCAGAACCCGACCTCGAACTGATGGCGCTCGTTCGGGATGTACTCGAAGTCGCCCTTCGCCGACAGGTCGTAGACGTTGTTCGTGCGGCTGAATTCGGTGCCGGCGATCCCGAACCGCGGCCGATTGAAGTAGCGCGAGTAGGTGAGGGTGAAATTGGAGAACAGCTTCTGGTTGAAGAGGTGCGTCCAGTTCGTGCTCAGCGTCCGGTTGCCGTAGGCCAGTTTGATGCGGGCGTCGTCGACAAACGGCAAGTCCAGTTCGTCGGTGCCGCCGTAGAAGGCCACCGACAGGCGGTCGTTTTCGCCGGCGTCGAAGTTCAGCTTGCCGTTGACGTCGATGAAGTAAAATCCATCCGGGATCCCCTCCACCTCCGCCTCGCGCAATGCGCCGAGAAGCGGCTCGAGCGTCGAGCGGCGGACGGCCAGCATCCACGATCCCTTTTTGTACGGCCCTTCGAGGATCGCCCGGCTCGCGAGCAGACCCAGGCTCAGGCCGCCGTGGGTTTTCAGGCGGTTGCCGTCTTTGTTGTAGATATCGACCACCGACCCCAGCCGGCCGCCGTACTCTGCGGGGTAGCCGCCTTTGTAGAGGCGCACGTCCTTGATGGCGTCCGGGTTGAAGGTCGAGAAAAAGCCAAAAAAGTGGGTGGGATTGTAGACGGTGGTCCGGTCCAGCAGAATCAGCGTCTGATCCGGGCTCCCGCCCCGGATATAGAGGCCGCTGGAGTAGTCCGACGCCGCCTTCACACCCGGCAACAGCTGCAGCGACCGGAAGACGTCGGGCTCGAGGATCGTCGGCACCTGGCGGACGACCTCGGTGGTCATCTGGGTCACGCCGATCCGTCGGATTTCTTCCTCCAGATCTTTCTCCGCCGTCACCGTGACGCCTTCCAGCATCACGCTCTCGGGCGCCAGCTCGATGTCCAATCGGCGCGCTTGTCCAGGCTGGAGCGTGATCGGGATCCGCAACGGCTGATACCCGATGTAGGTGCCGACGACGACATAGTCCCCGGCCGGCAACCCGTTCAGTGCGTAATACCCGCTGTTATTCGTCGCGGCACCGTAGTCGGTGTCGAGCAAGACGACGTTGGCCAGCAGCAGCGTTTCGCCGGACGTCGCGTCCTTCACGAATCCGCTGATCGATGCGGTATTCTGGCCCCGGGCCGGGCCGGCGAGGAGGAGAACGAGGAAGAAAAAAACAAACGATCTATACGTCATGTATGCGATATGCGAATGAGAAGCCCCGCGTATGTCGGACGGGCGGTTTGGGTCAGACCGTATCGACCAGACTGCGCCGGGTACGAGCCCGGGGACGCGAGGTTTCGGCTCGGAACGCCGTGACGCGTTAAGAAACGGTTAGCCCGACGACAGGGTTACACCGCAACCCGGGACAGTATGCAGCGCCCGGTCAAAAACGATCAGCGGTACAGGATCTCAACGCGAGTCTGAGCGGATTTTCGGGCCCGGTGGATCGCGATGTGTGTGGCGGCCTGCTCGGCCAGCCGCAGGAACGCGCGAGCCGATGGGCTTTCCGCGTCGGCCACGA
>JBGSPJ010000530.1:0-4072 GCA_041738655.1 Rhodothermales bacterium
GCGTGGCCATCGTAACGGCGAACCTCGCCTACGGCGACCTCGGCGCGGCGGCCGAAGAGATCGACGCCGTGATTGGTCGTGTCGCGGTGCCGGCTGGCTTGGCCGTGCGGCTCAGCGGCCAGAGCGAGGAGATGACCCGCAGTTTCCGTTCGCTCCTCTTCGCGCTCGTCCTGGCCGTCTTCCTCGTCTACCTCATCATGGCCTCGCAGTTCGAGTCGCTGCTGCACCCCTTTATCATCTTCTTCAGCATCCCGCTCGCTCTGATCGGCGCCATCCTCGCGCTCTGGGTCACCGGGTCGACGATCAGTGTCGTTGTTTTTATCGGGATGATCCTGCTCGCCGGCATCGTCGTCAACAATGCCATCATCCTGGTGGATGTGATCAACCAGCTCCGCCAGGAGGGAATGCCGCGCCTTGAGGCCGTGATGGAAGCCGGACGGCTGCGGCTGCGCCCGATCCTGATGACGACGCTGACTACGGTGCTGGGGCTCGCCCCTCTCGCCCTCGGCCTCGGCGACGGCGCCGAAATCCGCGCCCCAATGGCTATTACCGTCATCGGCGGCCTCTCCGTCTCCACGCTCCTGACGCTCGTCGTCATCCCGGTCCTGTACACCCTGGTCGACCGCAAGGCCGACGCCACGCCGTCCGCTGAACCCGCATGAGTCTGACCGATCTTTCGCTGCGGCGCCCGGTGACGGTCGTCATGACGTACGTGTCGCTGGTCGTCGTCGGCCTCATCGCCGCGCGACTACTGGCATTGGAATATTTCCCTTCGGTGGATTTCCCGGGCATCTTTGTCCAGGTGCCCTACCGCGGCTCCACGCCCGAGGAGGTCGAGAAACAGATCACCCGGCCGGCCGAAGAGGTGCTCGCCACCATCAGCGGGCTCAAAAGCCTCAGTACCACCTCCCACGAGGGCGGGGCGGATCTCTTCCTCCAGTTCGATTGGGGCGAGGAGACGACGCTCAAGGCGCTCGAAGTACGCGAAAAGCTGGACGGCATCCAACGGCAGTGGCCGTCGGATGTGGAGCGGTATTTCACGTTCCAGTTTTCGACCTCGGACATGCCGATCCTCATGATGCGGATCTCTTCCGAGCAGGATCTCTCCGGCGCCTACGAACTGCTCAACCGCAAAGTGAAGCAACGCCTGGAGCGTGTGGACGGGGTTTCGCAGGTCGAATTGTACGGCGTCTATCCCCGCGAAGTGCGGATCGAGCTGCAGGCGGACCGGGTGGCGGCGCACAACATCAACCTCGTGGAGCTGGCCGATCAGCTCAGTCAAAGCGATTTCTCGTTGACCGCCGGCCGCATCACCGATGGCGACCGGCGCTTCACCCTCCGTCCGCTCGGCGAACTGCACTCGCTGGAAGAGATCCGCAACCTGATGCTGAACCCCGAGGGGCTGCGTCTGAGCGACATCGCGCAGGTGTCGTTCGAGGAGCCGGAACGGGTGGAAGGCCGGCATCTGAACGGCACCTACGCCATCGGGATGAACATCCAGAAGGAATCCGGCGGCAATACCGTCGAGGTGAGCCGGCTCGTCGAAGCAGAAATCGAAGCCCTCAAGGCGGACCCCGAGCTGCGCGGCGTGAACATCTACTACATGGAAAACGCAGCCGATGGGATTATTTCTTCGCTTACGGACCTGCTCCAGAGCGGCTTCATCGGCGCCGTACTTTCGCTCATTGTCCTCTACTTCTTTCTTCGCCAGATGAGCACCACGCTCATCGTGACCCTCGCCGTCCCGATCTCGATCATCATCACCCTCGGCGCTCTTTACTTCCTCGGCCTATCGCTCAACGTGTTGTCGATGATGGGGCTCATGCTGGCCGTCGGGATGTTGGTGGATAATGCCGTGGTGGTGACCGAAAGCGTGCATCGGCACCAGCTGATGGACCCGGAGGCGCCGTTCGAGGCGACGCGGCGAGGGGTGAAGGAGGTGGCGCTGGCCGTCACCGCCGGCACGCTGACCACCGCCATCGTCTTCCTCCCCTTCATCGTCAGCCCGGCCGACGAGGTGACGCTGTTCATGAAACACGTCGCCATCTCCATCTGCATCGCGCTCGGGATTTCGTTGCTGATGTCGCTTACGATTGTCCCGCTGCTCATGGCGCGTCTGAAGCCGGCACCCGATGCGGTCGAGAAAAAAACCGCGATCGATGCGGTCGTCCGCGTCTACGATCGCATACTGGAGTGGCTGGTCGATCGGCGATGGATCGCCGTCGGCATCACCCTCGCGACCCTTTTGAGCGTGTTGATCCCGGCAAAATTTGTCACGATGGATTTTTTCCCGGACAGCGAAGGCACCGAGCGTCGCATCGATCTGCACTACCATATCAACGGCTCATACACCCTCGAGCGCGTGGAAGAGGCCGTGGAGCAGGTCGAGGCCTTCCTGTTCGCCAACAAAGATGCCTTTGAGATAGAGTCGGTCTACAGCTATTTCGAGTCAGGCAACGCGCAATCCTCGCTGCTGCTCACGCCGGCGGATTCCGCCATACGGTCGCTGGACGAGATACAGGAGGCCATCCGCGCCGGCCTGCCGAAGCTGGCCATTGCCAACCCGTCGTTCAGCTGGCAGGGCGGCAACGACGAAGAAGGCCTGCGGATCATGATTTCGGGGGAATCGAGCGAGCGTTTGGTGGAAATCACGGGTGAAGTCGCTCGCGTTTTGAGCCGGGTAGATGGGTTTGTGGATGTCCGCTCGGAAGCGACCCGGGGGGATGAGGAGATCCAGGTAGTGGTGGACCGGGAGCGGGCGCGGCAGTACGGCTTTTCGACGCAGCAGATTGCAAGTACGGTGTCCACCGCCATGCGCGGCTACAACCTGAGGCGTTTCCGCACGCCGGATGGCGAGGTGGAGATGCGGCTGGCATTCCAGCGGGCCGATCAGGAAAGCCTGGAAGACCTCGAAAATCTGACCGTTCAGGGGCCGGACGACGCCTCCGTACGCCTCGCCTCGCTTGCCAGGCTCGACACGCGCCGCGGCCCGCAGTCGATCCAGCGCGAAAACAGGATCACGATGCTGGGCGTCCAGGTCAACCTCGACGGCCTCACCAAGGACGAGGGCCGCGAACGGCTGGAGGCGGTGCTGGCGAACTACGAACTGCCCGCCGGCTACGAGTGGGGCTACACCCAGCGACGGAGCGACGAAGCCACCAGCGAACAGCTGATGCTCATCAACATCCTCCTCGCCCTCGTGCTCATCTACCTCGTGATGGCTGCGCTGTTTGAATCACTGATCCATCCCGCTGCCATCTGGTCGTCCATCGTATTCGCCATCGTTGGGGTGTTCTGGTTCTTCTTCCTGACGAACACGACGCTCCAGATCATGGCGTGGATCGGCGTGTTGATTCTGATCGGCGTGGTGGTGAACAACGGGATTGTGTTGATCGATCACATCAACTACCTCCGCGGCACGGGGCTGGAGCGGCGGGAAGCCATCCTCAAGGCCGGCCACGACCGCTTCCGCCCGATCGTCATGACAGCGGCGACGACCGTGTTGGGCCTCATCCCGCTCTGTTTTGGATCGACCCAGATCGGCGGCGACGGCCCGCCCTATTTCCCCATGGCCCGGGCCATCGTGGGCGGGTTGACGTTTTCGACGGTCGTGACGCTGATCATCCTGCCTACGATTTACATCTTGTTGGACGATCTGAAGGAGTGGAGCCGGCGCGTCGGGTATGCCGCGCGAATCAAATCGAGCGATCCGGCGTGATGCGTCGCATGACGATCCAGAAGCCTCTTTCGACCATCATCACCGACTCTCCCGAAGAGGCAGCTCGCTTCCTCCGTCGTGGAGAGCTCGTGGCGTTCCCAACCGAAACGGTGTACGGCCTCGGCGCCGACGTCTTCCAGCCGGCGGCCATCGAGGCCATTTTCCGGGCGAAGAGCCGGCCGGCGGACAACCCGCTGATCGTCCATATCGCCGCGCTGGAGCAGATCGACCGGCTCGCCCAGACCGTACCGTCCGTCGCCAGAGCCCTGATCGAAGCGTTTTTTCCGGGCCCGCTCACCCTCGTCCTCCCCCGCCGCGCCGACGTGCCGGCGGGCGTCAGCGCCGGGTTGTCGA
>JBGSPJ010000554.1:0-30564 GCA_041738655.1 Rhodothermales bacterium
CGTTCCCGGCTCGTTCTGGGTCGGCGGGATGTCCGGCCACGGAATGGGGTACGGGTTCCGGCTGGGCCGGCTGGTGGCGGAACGGGCCCTGGGGCGGACGCCGGATGCCGCCGACCGTCTGTTTGATGCCGAAAGGCTCGCTCCGGCCGGCGGGCCCTGACTCCTTGCTTTGGCGTGGACTCTCGGCAGGCATGTCATCGAGTCAATTTTGCTTCCAGGCCAGCGCGTACGGCCTCCCATTCCGTATCGAGGATGCTGAAATAGACAGTGTCGCGAATCCTGCCGGAATCCGTGACCATGTGCTTGCGGAGCGTCCCTTCTTCCTTCGCCCCCAGCCGACCGATAGCGCGGCGAGAACGTTCGTTTAGCGCGTCGGTCTTGAGTTCGACGCGCGCGCAGCCCAGTTCCTCAAAGGCGTAACGAAGCAACAGGAGCTTCGCCTCGGTGTTTATCGCCGTGCGTTGCCACGGTCCGGCCAGCCAGGTAGAGCCTATCTCAACGCGCCGGTTCGCGAAGTCGATGTTCATGTACCGCGTGCTGCCCACGACGTGTCCGGTTGTCCTGTCCATGATAACAAATGGAAACATGTCGCCCCGGTCGCGGCCGGCGAGGGCGGCGCGGATGTAGGCCGCCATCTCGTCGCGGGTGCGGACCTGGACCGGGATCCACGTCCACAGGTCAGGATCCAGTCCGACGGCGCACAACGCCTCCAGATGATCGGGGTGGAGGGGTTCCAACCGGACATGGGTGCCGGCGAGGAGAAGGTTGTTGTCGATTAATGATGGCATGAGGATTACTGAACAGTGCGGAAAGGTTTACATCCAGTGGCTACGCGCCACGGCGAGTAGCCGGCGCGAATCTTCTTCCAGCCGGTAGAGCGCGTGCCCGTATCCCGCGTCCTCCTCCCGCGCTTCGGATACAATGCGGTCGCCGGCACGGGCCTCGGCGCGAAAGTCGATTTCGAAAGAATCGAGGGACCTGGCGCCGGCGGGGAGGGCGTGCAGGGCCCAGCCGACAAAACAGACGTTGTTCGCGTGGCCGTTCTGGTCGAGGTCGCCGGCATACACCTCGAACGCCGCGTGATGCGCTGGCGCTTCGGGTGGCACGAGCTTCGGGAAGGGATCGGCGATGGGGCGCGGCAGATCGGGCAGGGGGATGGCGTCGATGGATGCTGCCAGCCGCACCGGCCGGCGGCGAGCGATATCGATCATCACCCACGCGCTCGATCCCACGGCCAGCACCTCGCCCGATACGTCACGGACCACGAACTCGCGCCAGGCGAGAAGTCCGTTATGGCCCGAGGGCCAGGTGTCGACATAGACGTCCTCCTGCCACGCCGGCATCCGGATGGGGCGGACGTGCAGCCGGTTCAGCATCCACGTCATCCCGGGCTGCTGGAGGAGCGAAACGCCCAGGGCGTGGGCGTGGTTGCCGGCCACCTCCTGCAGGTAGTTGCAGAGGGAAGCGATCGTCAGGCGCTGGTCCGGGCCGACTTCGTAGGCGCGGACGCGGAAGACCTCGCGCCAGGTGTGCGTCTCAGGGGGAGGAATCACGTCAGTTCGGCCGGATCAGTTCGAGCCGGGCGCGACGGGCGCGGCCTCGGGGTACAACACGGCGCGGACGTAGCGGCTATCGTCGAAGTACTGCCGCGCGGCGGCCTGGATGTCGCCGGCGTCGATGGCTTCGATCATCTCCTCATACCGGAAGACATCGAGCCAGTCCTCGTCGGGATGGGTGCTGTAGAAATCCAGAATCCCCGTCCAGAAGCCGTTCGTCTCCTTCTGCGTCTCCCGGCTCCGGCGCTGCTGCTCCTTGATCTTCTCCAGATTCTCGGGCGACGAGCCGATCGTCTTGAGCGACTCGATCTGGTCGAACACGGCGGCAACGAGTTCATCGACACGCGCCGGGTCGCAGGTGAAACTCACCGAGATCTGGTATTCCGCCTTCGGTTTTTCGTCGATGCTGGACTGGGCGGAGACGCTGTAGACGCCGCCCCGGGCCTCGCGGAGGTCTTCGCGGAGGAGGATGTTGAAGACATCAACCATGGACCGGAGGGCGTGCCGGCCTTCGCGGGTGTAGTCCATCGGTCCGTGGAAAATGAGGAGCGCCTGGCTCTGGTCCGCGATGCCCTTACTCACCGAGACATCGACGACGCGGTTCGGGATGGATGGTTCGACATCCCGCCAGGTCTCGCCGCGGCGCGGGGCCGGCAGGCTGCCGAGGTAGGTCTGCGCCAGCGTTTCAAGGGTGTCAGGATCGAAGTTGCCTACAAACGTAAAGATGAAATCACTCGCGTCGGCGAACCGGTCCTGGTAGAAGCGGTGCGCGGCGTCGATATCGAGCGTCTCGACCATCTCCAGCGTGGGCACCTGCGCGCGCGGGTGGCCGGCGTAGAGGGCCTGGACGAGTGAATCCTGAAAAACCCCCTGCGGCGTCGACGCCCGGTTGGGCAGGTAGGCGCGCATCCGGTTCTGGTAGGAGGTCAGGGCGGCGCTATCCACCCGCGAGGCGGTGAAGTAGAGGTGGATGAGTTGGAAGAGGGTCTCGAGGTCGGCCGGCGAGGCGCCGCCGCCCAGGCCTTCGTCGTACGAGCTGATAAACGGCGCCACCGAGACGACCTTGCCGGAGAGCGCCTTTTCGAGTTCGATCGGGTCGAACGGACCCACCCCGCTCTGCCCCACCAGCATCGCTGCGCTGGAGGCCGTGAAGTAGGCGTCGTCATCGACAAGCGAGGTGCCGCCGGGGCTTGTGGCGCTGAAGCGGACTTCATCCTCCTTAAAATCGGTGGGTTTGTGGTAGACGCGGACGCCGTTTGATAGCGTGAGCGAAGTCACGTTCAGCGAGTCGATGACGGCCCGCTCGACGATGCTACCCGGTGCGGGGATAGCGGCCATCAGGGCGGATTCGCTGACGGCGTCCACCCAGGGGGTCACGGGGGCGCTTTCGGCCGCCGTGAACACGGAAGCGAGCTCGGCTTCGGTCGGGGGGACGAGGCCGGTCTTCTCCGGCATCGTCACCAGGATCACCCGGTTGCGGTCGGACAGCAGTTCGGCGGCCCGGCGATTGACGTCGTCGAGCGAGATGTCCGGCATGAGCCGGCGCACGAGGTCGTACTCGTACGCGATGCCGGGCGTCGGCTCGGATTCCAGGAAATACGACACGTATTCGCTGGCGAAGCGAGCCGACTGCGTGTTCTCGCGCTCGTTGAAGGCCCGTTCGTAGGCGCGGACGGTCTCCTGCTTATCGCGCATGAGTTCGGTAGCCGTGAAGCCATGCTCGCGGACGCGCCTGGCTTCGACGAGCAGGGCCTCCAGGCCCGGGATCACGGCGCCCTCCTGCACCTGGGCGCCCAGGCTGTGGAAGGCCGACGACCGCACAAGCGCACCCTGCGACACGCTGGCGCCGACAAACGGGGGCGCCGGCTGCTGGGCGATCTCGCTGAGCCGTTTATTAAGCATGCTGTCGAAGAGGCCGGCGACGATCCGGTCCCGGTAGTCGGTCACGGTCTTGAACGTCCGGGCGTCGCGCTTGTAGTAGGTCGACACCGTCGTATACGGATACTCGGGGTCCGTGACGATGGCGTAGAGCGGCTCCGCATGGCCCGGAACGGGATAGGACGCGCGGGCCGGGGCATTGGCGGGATTGGGGAGATGGGCGAAGTGGGTCTGGATCTCCGCCTCCATCGCGTCGATGTCGATATCGCCGACGATGACGACGGCCATCAGGTCCGGCCGGTACCAGTGGCGGTAAAAGCGTTCGATGGACTCGCGGGGCGCATTCCGGATCGTCGTCGTGTCGCCGATGGGGAGGCGGCTCGCGTAGCGGGATTCATGCAGCAGCACCGGCAGGGTCTTTTCGCGGATGCGGCCGCCGGCGTTCTGGGTGCTCCGCCGCCATTCCTCGACCACCACGCCGCGCTCCTTGTCGATCTCTTCGGGGTCGAGGGTGGCGTAAGCCGCCCAGTCTTCCAGGACGTCGAACGACCGGGCGACGATCTCGGCGCTATCGGCCGGGATGGTGAGTTCGTAGACGGTTTCGTCGAACGAGGTATAGGCGTTCACGTCGGCCCCGAACTGCATCCCGGTGCGCTCGAGGAAGTCCACCAGGGCGCTTTTTTCGAACCGGCGGGTGCCGTTAAAGAGCATGTGTTCGAGGAAGTGGGCCAGGCCGCGCTGGTCGTCGGCCTCGAGGAGGGAGCCGGCGTCGATCGCAAGCCGCATCTCCATCCGGTTGCGGGGCTCTTCGTTGTGGCGAATGAAGTAGCGGAGGCCGTTCGGCAGCTCGCCAACCCGCACGGCGGGGTCGAGCGGCAGAGCCTCGGTTGTCTGGGGTGGGGCGGCGGCCGATACCTCTGAAGCGATCGGCGTAGAAGGGGCGGTCGTAGGTGACGGGTCGGTTGACGCGCAGCCGGCGGCCACAAAAAGCAACAACAGGAGAAGCGCGGATAGACGGGCGACAATCATGGGATCGATGGGGCTGATCGCCGGGAGAGGAGGCCGGCGTGAGGAAACATATCGGATCTCAACGCGCAAAAGGATAGGCTGTTCTGGGAAGGGTGGTTCATGGTTCGATGTGTAAGGGTCAAGGACGATGCTGTACTTCAAAAAACACGAATCCGATCCGAACCACGACTGGGTCGTGTTTGTCCATGGCGCCGGCGGGAGTTCGTCGATCTGGTTCAAGCAGATCCGGGCGTACACGGCTCATTTTAACGTGCTGCTGGTGGATCTGCGGGGCCATGGGAAGTCGCAGGATCACATCGACCAGCGCCATCCTGGCACCTATTCGTTCGAGGAGATCAGCCGGGAGATCATCGAGGTGCTCGATCATCTGGCCATCAAAAAAGCCCACTTCATCGGGATCTCGCTCGGTTCACTCATCATCCGCGTGCTCGCGGAGCTCGCCCCTGGCCGCATCCAGTCCGCCGTGCTCGGCGGCGCCATCGTCCGGCTCGACGTCCGATCCCGCTTCCTCGTTGGCCTCGGCAACCTGTTCAAACGGGTGATGCCGTACCTGTGGCTGTACAGTCTGTTCGCGTGGATCATCATGCCCCGCAAGCGCCACCGGGAGTCGCGACTGCTGTTTATCGGGGAGGCGAAGAAGCTCTGTCAGAAGGAATTTCTGCGGTGGTTCAAGCTGACGTACGAGCTGACGCCGTTATTGAGGTTCTACCGGGAGCGGGAACTGCCGGCGCCCACACTTTACCTGATGGGGGAGGAGGATCACCTCTTCCTGCCGCCCGTCCGCGCCCTGGTGGCGCGCCACCGCAACAGCGTCTTGCAGATCATCGCGAATTCCGGGCATGTCTGTAATGTGGACCAGCCGGATGCGTTCAACGAGCTCTCCATTTCCTTCCTCCGGACGGTAAGCGCGCGACAGGCCGCTTAACCTTCCGCGTCGCGGGCCGATCCTCTCTCTACCCACCCTGCGTTCGATTGCCGGAGCCGGCTGCCCACGCCCGTTCCTCCCGCCCCACGCCACCGTTTCCCAACCAACGGTATGAAATCTTATTCCGATGCCGACGCCGCCGTCGACGTGCTGGCACCCTCTGCCCGTGTCCAGCGAACCGAGGCGTTGTCCGAGGCCCAGATCGCCCCGTATGCACCCGCCGCCTGTGAAGAGGTACTCCAACGCGTGCCCCGTTCGCTTCGCGGGATCGATAACCTGAAAGGGGTCGCCAAGGCGCTCCGGAGCCTCGACGAGGGGCAGCGGGCCGACATCACGAACCACCTGGAGGGGCTTGTCCGGTACATGATCCGGATCAACGCGAGCGACCTGGACATGGGCGGCGAGTCGTGCCGGACAAACGTCTGGTACCGCGTTCATGGCGATAAAAAGCCGTACAGCAAGCTGGGCAACTACTCGCCGGCGGAGTGCAACGTGTTTTTCCTGAACATGTTGAGCGAAGTGCAGACGATGAACCTGCTCAAGAACTTCGCGGTCGACTTCTCCTACCAGCTCATGGCCGGCAAGGACAATGGCGAGTGGCACCGGTTTCGCATGACGATCTATTTCGACAGCGATAACCTGGCCCTGAACGTTCGCGCCATCTCGAACGAGCTGCGTAACATGGAGGCCCTTGGCTTCCATCCGACCATCCAGAAGGGGTTGCTGTTCGAGCACGTCCGCGACGGACTTACGCTGGTGACGGGCGTCACGGGCTCGGGTAAAAGCGCGACGCTCGACGCCATAATCGACGCAAATAACAGCCGTACCGCCGGCCACATCGTCATCATCGGCGAGCCGATCGAATTCATGCACGGCTCGAAGCGATGCATCGTCCGCCACCGCGAGGTAGGGAAAGATGTGGGGTCGTTCAGCGACGGCGTCGTCCAGTCGCTGCGGCAGGACCCGGACATCATCGTCATCGGCGAAATGCGCGACCCGAAGACGATCTCGGCCGCGATCGAGGTGACGGACTCCGGCCACAAGGTATTCTCCACGCTCCACACGAGTTCGGCCATCGAGAGCATCTCCCGCATCGTGGGTGAATACGGCTCGGATGAGCAAGAACGCGTCCGCTACCGCCTGGCGGACGTGCTGCGCTGCGTCATCAGCCAGAAGCTCGTCCCGATGGTCGGCGGCGGCCGGATTATGACCAAGGAGGTTCTGTGGATGACGCCCTCCGCACGCGCCGCGATCAAGAGCAACAACGTCAACGAAATCTACCAGATGATGTGGGAAGGTCGCGCCCAGGGCCAGGTTACGCTGGAGCAGGATCTGGCGGCGCTGCTCAAGGCCGGCAAGATCACCAGCGAAACGGCGATGAACTACGCGAACAACAAAAAGCGGCTGCAGCAGGTGCTGGGAGCGGCGTGACGAAGCCAGGGGCTTTGTAGTGAAAAGTGAAAAGTGAAAAGTGCAAAGTGTAAAGTGAAAGGGTTGTCGACGGCGGATGGCCGGCTTTAGCCGTGCGGTTAAACTTTAACGCATCGCGTAGCGATGCCGCATCATAGCCCCCGTCCTTCAGGGCGGGGGCACCGTGACAGGAACTCCGCTGTAACTTCGCGCCCGCGGTCTGCGTCTTGCCTTGCATCCAGCACAAGGCTGGAGATCTATCATCAGCGAGGGCAATCAGGTGAAACGCGTATCCCACCTTCTACTAGCATTTATATTCATCAGCCTCGCCGGCTGCGCATCGTCCAGGCAGGTCAAGAATGATCCGGTGGTGGGGAGCTGGGCGTACAGCGTCGAAGCTCCTGAAGCGACGTATACGGGCACGCTCACAATCACACGTGTAAACGACGAATATGCGGCCCGAATGGAGTCCGACCAGGAAATCGGCGCGCTAACGGTGAGCAACGTACAGGTGGTGGAAGACAACCTTACGTTCGAAGTACAAGGGCCCCAGAGCGGTCATCTGAAGGCGGCGGTTGCGATCGAAGAGGCTACACTTGTCGGAAAAGTCGATAACCTGACGTACGGCGCGGTCGGGATGCCGATCGTAGCGCAGCGGAAGCCGGCAGAGTAGGCGCTACGAGCCTGTGTATCTGATGGTGGCTTCCATGAGGTGTATCGTTCTCCTGCTCGTCGTTGCGATGGCCGCGCCGGCCGTCGCACAATCGGCGCACCCCGACTCCGCCCGGATCGTCACGGAAGACATCGGCCGTTTCTGGGAGGCGTTCGACGCCGCGTCGCCGGC
The DNA here is from genome assembly GCA_041738655.1 of Rhodothermales bacterium. Taxonomy (GTDB): domain Bacteria; phylum Bacteroidota; class Rhodothermia; order Rhodothermales; family JAHQVL01; genus JAWKNW01. Next base: position 7,643 of record JBGSPJ010000554.1, read on the forward strand.
GTTTGAGGCGGCAGCCTTTCAGACGCTTTATCTCGACCCCGGAAGTGCGGGGGTGATCGATTTTACGCCCTATCGGATCATCAACGCCGAGCTTCTTGCCAGGGAGGTCCGCTCGCATAACGCCTATTACGCGTCGATCCGTCCGTCCACGCTGCGCATATTGGAGATGGAGCCGGCGATCCGCGCCGGCTTCCGCGCGCTCGACAGTCTCTATCCCGACGCCGTTTTTCCCGATGTCTTTTTCGTAATTGGGGCCCTCAATTCCGGCGGGACGGCCTCTTCGCGTGGCCTGATCATCGGCGCCGAGATGTACGGACGCTCCGAGGAAACACCGCTTCATGAGCTGAATGACTGGCTGAGGACAGTGCTCAAGCCCGTCGAGTCCGTCCCCTGGGTCGTCGCGCACGAACTGGTCCATTTCCAACAACAGTACCCGGTAACTACCCTGCTCGAGCGGGCATTGAAGGAGGGGTCGGCGGATTTTATCGCCGAGAAGATCGCGGGGCGGCAGATAAATGAATCGCTTCAAGCCTATGCCCTTCCACGCGAGGAAGCCCTCTGGCTCGAATTCAAAGAGCGCATGGACGGAGAGGACTTCACAGGATGGCTGTATGGCGGTGACGAAAACAGCGATCGGCCGGCGGATCTGGGCTACTGGATGGGCTACCGGATCTGCCAGGCCTATTACGAACGGGCTGTGGACAAGGGACAGGCCATCCGTGATATCATCGAATTGCAGGATGCGAAGGTGTTCCTGGAAGCCAGCGGCTACGCGGGGAAGAGCAAGGGGAAGTGAGTGAGCACGCTTGACGCGGACGGTTACATCGCCCTATCTTCCCGGCGGGCGTTCAGGGCGCCCCCCGTCCGCGGGAAGGACTGAGTCCACCTGGCGCGTAGCCACACCTTCACGGTTACTTGCACCTTCTTCTTGCCCTGCCGAGCGGACGCCGGGCTTACCAGAGGAAGTGTGTCATGCCTACCCGCGATCTCCCCGTCCGTCCGAACCTCGACCAGCTCCGCCACCAGGCGAAAGACCTGCTCAAGGCCATCCAACAGGCCGAGCCGGCCGCCCTCGAAGACCTCCGCGTTTTCCACCCGAATCCGCCCGATCCCGCCTCGGCGAAGCTCGCCGACGCGCAACTCGTCCTCGCCCGCAGTTACCAGGCGCCCCACTGGCCGAGGCTTGTCCAGGCCTGCCAGTTGATCGACGCGATCTGGCGAGATGACCTCGAGGCCGTTCGCGCGCTCATCCTCAAACATCCTCACCTGCTGCACGAACACGCCACCATCCGTAACAGCAACTGGGGCCCTCCGATGGCCTATGCGGCGAACATCGGACGGGATCGGATTATCCAGATGCTGCACGCCATGGGGGCGACGGATCTCGAAAAGGCGTTGGGGCGAGCCGTGTTGCAGAGCCGGGTCAGCACCGCGGTGATGCTGCATGCGCTGTTGGGCAAGCCGGCGCCGCCACCGGACGCCCTCGGCGGGCCGGCGTACACCCTCAGTGTCTCTGGCACAGAGTTTATTCTGGCAGCCGGCGGGAAGGTCTACGACGAAGGCGGCCGGCGCATCGCCCCGGTCGATGTCGTGCTGGAAACCGACAGTCGGAAGCCCGAGGCGAAGCACCGGATTCTGGAGCTGTACATCGAGCATGGCCTCGTCCTGCCCGACACGCCCGTCATGGCCCTCCACCGCGGCCGGATCGACCTGCTGGAGGCCCATCTTCGCCGCGACCCGACCTTGCTCCGGCGCACGTTTTCCCACGAGGAGATCTATCCCCCGGACCTGGGATGTCACGACGAGGTGCTGGCCACGCACGGCACCCCGCTTGCCGGCGCGACGCTGCTGCACATGGCGGTGGATTACGACGAACTGGAGATCGCGCGGTGGCTGCTGGCGCAAGGGATGGAGGTCGACACGCCGGCCGAAATCGACGTCGACGGCTTTGGCGGTCACACGGCGCTCTTCGCGACGGTCGTCTCGCAGCCGAATTTCTGGGTGAACCACCACCACACCCCGGATCTCGCCGCGTTTACGCAGTTGTTGCTGGATCAAGGCGCCGATCCCAACGTCCGCGCGTCGCTGCGCAAGCAGCTCCATCCCGGCTACGGCGAAGAGACGCTGCACGAATTCCACGACGTAACGCCGCTCCGGTGGGGCCGGCAGTTCCACCGCCCGGTTTTTGTGAGCAAGGAGGCGATGCGGCTGATCGAGGAGCGAGGGGGGGGCTGTAGGTTTCCCGTCTTGAAAGAGGGCACGCCATAGCGTGTCCGTACGGGGCCATCTTGGAGACATCCCCGGGCGGTCGTACACTCTGGTGTGTTTGTTACGATCGATCATCAGCCCGGGATGTGGAATGGCCAGCGCGCCGCGTATCGGATTGTTTTTTTCGCTCTTGTTGGCACTCGCTGTTGGCGAGAGCCAGGGGCAGGGGGCCGACTCGTCACAAGCCGTCCCGCCGCCGGCTGCCGTCCGTCCGCCTTACCGCAACCTTCGGTTCGAGGAAGATTACCGGTTTCTCGCGACGCCTGGCGCCGTCCGTCCCAGCGTGTTCGATCCGATCAAATATGTCCCGCTGGGTCGGGGCGCGTGGCTTCAGGCCGGCGGCGAATTGTGGCTGCGCTACGAGGAGGAGACGAACAAATTCCTCGCGCCGGATCCCCAGCCGGCCGATGGCTTCGCCGCCGCCCGGCTGGCGTTGCACCTCGATCTGCGGGTCGAGAACCGGGGCCGACTCTTCATCGAAGGTATCCACGGCGAGGTATTCGACCGCGACCAGGTGCTCTTTTTTATCCACCGAAACCGCCTCGACCTGCACCAGCTGTTCGCGGATGTCGAGCTCGGGCCGGCGACACTGCGGGTTGGCCGGCAAGAACTCGCCCTCGGACGCGAGCGGCTCGTTTCGGCGTCGGGCTGGGGGCGGATGCGCCGGCGATTCGACGCTGTGACGCTCCTCGCGCGGGATTCCGTGTGGGAGCTGCAGGTCTGGTACAGCCGGCCCGTGATCATCGAAACGGAGTCGCCCGACCGGCCCAACCGCGATGTCGACTTCGCCGGCGCCTACCTCCGAGGGCGCGCCACGGGGCTGGACCTGTATTATTTCTATAAACGCGATCGCCGCGACCTCCCGAATCCCAATGGACCTATTGGCGCTCGAACCCTTCACACGATTGGTGGACTGTTTGGGAAGACGTATGGAGCGTGGGATTTCGACATCGAGGTTTCGGCCCAGCCGGCGGGAGAATGGGCCGGCGACGATGTTCGTGCCTGGAGTCTGGGCGCCCAGGGAGGGTACACGTTGCGTTATGCGAAACGCCAGCCTCGGCTGGGGGCCGGCGTAGAGGTTGCCAGTGGCGACGACGACCCGCTGGATAACCAGGTAAACACATTCGACCAGCTCTTCCGGCAGGAGCGGACTCACCTGGGGTACCTGGTGATGTACGGCCGGCAAAACATCCAGGCGCTCCACCTCAACGCGCGGCTCGCGGTGATCCCGCGTTGGGTGACGTTTGAGGTGTTCCATTACTGGCTCGGGCTGCAATCGGGTACCGATTTCCCCTACAACCCCGGGGCGATGCCCTTCACAGGCCGGCGCGACCGGGCTGGCGGGAGCGGCCGTGTGCTCGGGCGCGAGTTGGACCTGGGGCTGGTCGTCCAGGCCGGTCTCCACCACACGGCGATGATGGGGTACTCGGGGTATTGGAACGGCTCTTTCATCCGAGCCACGGGCGACGTGACGCCGCCGGATAATTGGTATGTGCAGTACAGGCTGCGGTTTTGAGCTGGACAACCATGAATCGTCACGAAGTCATCGGTCTCGGCCTGTTGCTCGTCTATCTGGCCGGGTTGGCCGTCGCGGGTATCCAGAGGCCGGCGTGGGGGGATGAAAGCCACTTCGTGGAGACGGCGCGATTGTTTGGTGAACAATTCGGCTGGACGACGCTCACACACTACGAGGAGATGTCCACCCCTTTCCCCTTCATGCTGTATGGACTTTGGGGTTCGGTGTTTGAATTCGAACTGGGTACGTTACGCATCCTGTCATTGCTGATCGCCGGCGGAACCTATGTGTCGTTTTACCGCCTGGCCCGACGCGTAGGCGGAGCGGGCTATCAGCCCCTCGCCCTCACGGCGCTTCTCGCAATGAATCCGTACATGATCGGGCTCAGCCTGTTTGTGTTTCCGGATATGCTCACGATCGGGTTCGCCATCCTGGTCGTGCAAGCCATGCTGGTGGATCGGCCTGTCCTGGCCGGCTTGGCGAATGCCCTCGGGCTGTTAAGTAAGCAGTATTTCCTATTCGTCACGCTGGCATCGTGCATCGTACTGGCTTTCCGGTATTACAAAACCCGGGACAAGGCGGCACTGCGGGCCGGCGGTTGGATGGGACTTTCGATGGTCCCGACGCTGGCGCTCTTTATGCTCTGGGGCGGCGTGAGTCCGGACAACGCGATGAAGGCGCGGTATGTGTCGGAGGCCTTTGTATTCCACGCCGATTTTGTCTCGTTGTATCTCGCCCTCTTCTTCGTGTACCCGGCCCCACTCATCCTGTATCGATGGCGTTTATTTTACCGGCGTCCCCACGTCTGGCCAGTGGCCCTCCTGCTGGCATCCGGTTACTGGTTGGCCCCGATTCGCGCGGCGGATCCGGCGGTAGCCGGCGGTGTCCACACCGTGGGTCTGCTGCATCGGGGATTGCTCGGCATCTTTTCCGCGCCAATCGTCGACCTGTTCTTTTATGGCTGCATCGTTCTCGCCATACCGGTCGTGATGGGTATCGCGAGGGATGGGTGGATGCGCATGAAAAGGCCAGATTTCGATGGCACAATCCTCCTGCATCTCACGATCCTGTGCTTTTTTCTGGTGATGCCGCTTTCGTATTTGAATTGGGAGAAGTACTTCCTGCCGGTGTTGCCGGCGGTGTTGTTAGCCCTCATGTTTATGGGCTCCTCGAAGGAAAATCATGACCAAAAGGGTGAATAAAGTAGCCCATAATTTCGTCGGAACCGTGTAAACCGGTGCCTGGCAAGGGGCGTGTCTCTCTGACCCCCCGTGTCAAACGACCATTCATTTTAGCACGCTGCAAACAGGGTACATGTTCATGACAGCCATTGAGCAATTGACCAAACGGCTGGACAACCTTTCGGAATCCGAGCGTGAAGCCGTGGCGACAGCGCTCTTACGTCTATGGGATGCCCGAGAGTGGGACGAACAGATCGAGGCGGATATTGCCGCAGGCAAGCTCGATTTTTTGATAGATGAGGTAGAAGTCGAAATCGCGGCAGGTCGTGTCAAGCCGTTCTGAAGCGCTATGCCACCTCTCGATTCTGGGAGGGGTACCGTCAGCTACCGGAGCACATTCAGAATCTGGCCGACAAGTGTTTCGCTTTGATGCAGGAAAACCCCAGGCATCCTTCTCTATATCTAAAACGCGTAGGCAAGTTTTGGTCTGCCAGGGTTGGTCTGGACTACAGGGCTCTGGCCGTTGCACGAGACGGAGATCTCTATTGGGTTTGGATTGGCCCACATACCGTGTACGATAAGCTGATTTCCTGACGGGTTAACGCCACCGCCTTACCCCGTACTCTGCATCGCCGCGGCGATGCCGTTGATGCTGAGGAAGATCGCCCGGGCGAAAGCCTCCTTCTCCTCCTCCGGGGCGGCGCGGTGCCGGCGGATGAGTTCTACCTGGAGGAGATTCAGCACGTCGGTGTAGGGATTCCGGAGGGCGATGGAGCGCTGGATGACGGGGTTGTAGTCGAACACCTCGTCCTGCCCGGTGATGGCCAGGATGGCGTCGCGGGCGAGGGCGTAGTCTTGCAAGATGACCTCGTGAAACGAGGGGCCGGCCGCCAGGTCGGCGTAGTACTTCGCCACGTCGAACCGGCTGCGGGCGATCTCCAGCTGGGCGTTGTTGAGCACGGCCCGGAAAAACGTCCAGTTCTTGAAGGCCTTCGTGAGCAGGGCCAGGTGCTCGGGCCGCTCGTCGAGCACCTTTTTGAGGCCGGCGCCCACTCCGTACCAGCCCGGAATCATGTAGCGGGTCTGCGTCCACGCAAACCCCCAGGGGATGGCGCGGAGGCTCTCGAAATCGACCTCCGAGGCCGACTTTCGGGAGACTGGCCGCGAGGCGATCGGGAGCCGGCTTATCTGGGCGATGGGGGTTATGTTGATGTACCACGGCCACAGATGCTCGTGGTCGATCAACCCGCGATACGCGCGCATCGACGCCGCCGAGATGGTCTCCATCACCTGCCCTTCGGCGTCGTCGGTGGTGGAGTGCTCCTCGGAAGCCCGGCCGGCGTGGCCGGTGGCGAGCAACATGGCGTTGACAATCTGCTCCAGATGCCGGTGCGCGATGTCGGGCAATGCGTAACGGAAGGAGATGACTTCCCCCTGCTCGGTGAACCGGATCCGGCCGCTGTGGCTCACGCCGGGCATCGACAGGATGGCCTGATTCGCCCGCCCGCCGCCGCGGCCCACCGTGCCGCCGCGCCCGTGGAACAGCCGGAAATCCACCCCGAACTCTTTACACACCCGCCCCAACGCGGCCTGCCCCTTGTGCAGCGCCCAGTTCGCCATCCAGTAGCCGCCGTCCTTGTTGCTGTCGGAGTAGCCGAGCATGATCTCCTGCATATTCCCCCGGCTGGCGAGGTGCCGGCGGTAGACATCGTTCGCGAAGATCGAGCGCATGAAGCCTTCGGCGGCCTCCAGGTCCTCGATGGTTTCAAAGAGCGGGACGATGTCCAACGGCGAATGGACCACGCCGGCCTCCATCGACCACAATCCCACCTCCTTCGACAGCAGCATCACCTCCAGCAGGTCGCTCACGTCGTGCGTCATGCTCACGATGTAGCTGCCGACCGCCTCGGGCTCCTGGTCGACGATGTAGCGGATCATCTCCATCGTATCCAGCATCTCCTGCTCGGCCTCGGGCAGCGAGGCGCCGCGGGGGAGGAGCGGGCGGGGGTTACTCAGCTCGGCGGTGAGGAGAACGAGCTTCTCGGCCTCCGGCAGATCGCTGTACGCCGGCGTCACGCCGGCACGGGCCAGCAGGGCCGCCACGGCGGCGTCGTGCATACGGCTGTGCTGGCGAATATCGAGCGCGGCCATGTGCAGTCCGAACGCCCGGGCGTTGGTGTAGATCTTATTCAATAGCCCGTGACGGGCGATATGCTCGAACCCGGTTTCCACGAGCGCGTCGTGGAGCAGGGCGAGGTCCGCCACAAACGCGGCGCTGTTGTAGCGGTCGGCGCGGGCATCTCCCCGGAGGAACGCGGTGTCGAGCGCCGCCAGCTCCGCCTCCAGCTTCAGCATCATAAAGCTGACCTTGATACGGTACGGCTCGAACGCGTACTGGCGCTCCCAGTAGTCGGGCAGGGTGAACCGCCGGCCATCCGCCTCGATGGAGACGCGAAGCGGCTCGGGGACCGGGACGGCGCGTTCGGACAGGCTCAGCTCGCGCCGCAGATTGGTGAGCTCCTCCAGAAACAGGGTGATGGCTGTGCGCCGGTGTGTGATGGCGGTCTGGCGGGTGACGTCGGGCTTGACGTTCGGGTTGCCGTCGCGGTCGCTCCCGATCCACGAGCGGAACTGGAGGAAGACGGCCGGCTCGATCTCGCTGCCGTAATACTGCTTGACGGCGTCGCGGACGTCGTCATAAATCCGGGGGATGGTGTCCCAGATGGTGTTGCGCAGAAAAAACAGGCCGTTGTCGACCTCCTCCTGCACCGTCAATCGTTCCACCCGCACCTCGTCGGTCACCATCAGCAGGCGGATCTCGCGGTAGATCTCGTCCCCGATCGCCGCGATCTCGTCGGGCGTGAGCGACCGCTCCCAGAGCTCGCCCAGCAGGGTGGCGATGCGTTTCTGTTTGTACATGATGCTCCGCCGGCGCGCCTCAGTCGGGTGCGCGGTGAGCGTGGGCTGGATGTCCAGTCGGTGCAGAATGTCCACCAATTGCTCGTACGACACGCCGGCCTCGCGCAGTGCAAAAACCGCCTCGGCGATGGACTCCTTGCGCGGCTTATCCGGCCGGCTGTTGCGCGACCGCTGCCGGTTGATGCGGATGATCTCCTGCTGCTCGGCCTTGTTGACGAGGTGGAAGAAGTCCGTATAGGCCTTCAGCAGCATATTGATCTGCTCGAGCGACAGGGTCCGGATCGTCGTCGCCGCCTCATCGCGCAGCGCCGGCTCGTTGTGGTTGGCCGCCTCCTTGCACAGCCGGCGCAGCTCCTCGACCAGCGCCAGCGTCTCCTCGCCGGCCTGCTCCCGGATCACCCGCCCGAGCGTAGCGCCCAACAGGTTCACCTGCTCGCTCAGTGGCTTCGAAATGCCGCTTTCAGGCGAGAAAAAATGGGTTTCGTCCTGCCACTTTTCATTTTTCATTGTTCACTTTGCATTTTCACTTTGCACTGACCTCAACGTTTTCGATCACGATCTCCGACAGCAGCCGCAGTTCGCCGGCTTCAAATTTCTGGTCGTAGGTCTCTATTGCCAGGCCGGGCTGCTGGAGGTCGTCGGCAATGTAGTTCATATAATCGGCGAACCGCACGTCGCCGACAACGCGTGGGTTCACGGCCTTGCGGAAGCGAGAGCCGCCGCCGTCAATCAGGAAGTCGTAGGCGATGTAGTCCATCGTGAACCGCTCCGTGTGGATCCAGTAGATGAACCGATCCTCGAAGTCTTTCCCCCCGCCTTCCTGTTGGAAAGTGACCTCGATCTTGTGGTACGGCTGGCCCTCGACGACGGCTTCCCCCAGATACCGCTTCTGCACGGCGGCGTCGTTCAGGTTGTAGGGGAGGAGGGCGAAGTAGAGTACCGAGTTGACGGACGACTCGAACGCCCGCGCCCGCTCCTCGGGCAGTTCGACACGCTGGCCATCGATCTCGCGGTAGAACCCGTCGTTGCTCAGCACATCCCGCACGGCACCGGTGGAGTCGGTGAAGATGCGCTCGTACGTAAACGCACCGCCGTCCCGCGTGGCGCGGTAGTGCCGGCCGCGCTGGTCGAAATCGATTACGCTACGATCGATCACCGGTCCGCCGTGTTCGGCGATGGTTTTGTCGATGATGGCCTGAGGATCGCGAGGATCCGTGCAGCCGGCGAGGAGGAGGAGGGACAGCAGGAGGAGGAGTCGGGTCATGTAGGGAGTGGATACAGGAACGTTTATAAATAGGCTCGGCGAGGCAAGAAAATGCAGTCGGTCATCCCGGCCTCCGAGCCGGGATCCAGCCGGATGAGCCATTTTTCTGGATCCCGGATCAAGTCCGGGATGACAAGACCATGACATCAGTCTTTTCATAACCGCGCCGAAGTGGATAGCAGTAACTGGTGGCGAGTTGCATGAAAACGCTTTATTCCGCCGCCTTCTGATGCTTCTTCACCACGAACTGTTTCCAGATCACGACCATCAACCCGAAGTAAACAACGCACACCCCGAACACGACCCCGTAGCCCATCATCTTCCCCTCAAACAGCGTAAAGGGTAGATTGATCAGGATGAGGAGCGGAAAGCCGAGCACGAGCGCCATCCCGCTCCCGAGCCCGAGGTCCTGGGCGACGGTCGTTCGGAAGTCGGGGTCGGTCACCCGGATCAGCGCCAGGCCGGAACTGATCGTGCCGGTCATCTCCCCGAAAATCCCCAGACGCCGCTCGAAGGGGTGGTCGTCGAAGGCGAGGCGGACGGCCCAACGGACGATGAAGTACGTCGCCGGCGTGCCGAAAAGGGTCATCAGGGCGATCGGGACCATATACGCCCGCGCCGCGCCCAGGCTGATGGCGATCACGGCGAGGGCGATCATGTAGTCGGTCATCCACCCGGTGAGCCGGTGCAGGAGGCCGGCATCTATCGGAATAAACCGCTGCTCGCGCCCGAGGAGCCGGCGCACCAGCAACGCGAGCAGGTTGGCGATGATGAAGTGGAAGCCCCAGAGCATGGCGGTCTCTTTTTCCAGACCGGCCTTCGCCATCAGCATGCCCAGGCCGGCCGTTACGCCGTAGGTGAGCAGATACACCGCGCCGATGAGGGCGAAGTGGACCGTCAGCGGCTCGATCGTCCCACCGTGATAGGCCAGCCGGCCGGCAACCGGCAGCGGGTCCTGTCGCAAAATGCCCGTTCGCAGCGCCTCGTCCATTCCATGCTCGCCGCCCACGACCAAGTTGCTCTCGCCGGCCCGCACGCCGCGGTTCACGAGCGCGATCCCGACGAAGTACGCCACCAGAAACCCGGCGGCGGCCAGCGTCAGGCCGGCGTCGCCTCCGCCAGCAAACCCGTACAGCTCCCACGACTGCCCGATCGAATAGGCAATCCCGGGCCCCATCCCGAAACCCAGCGGCAACAACATCCCCACCGCCGGCACGAGATCTGGCATGAGGGTGTACACGACCGCGAACGCAACCCCAAGGCCGATCATGATCTGGATGAGGTAACAGAACAGGAAGATGAACCCCACGTGTGTCGCCCCGCGCGAGCCTTTTTCACTCGAGCCCTGGAGCCCGATACCGATAAAGGTCAGCGCGAGGAGATGGTAGAGATAAGCGCCCATCCGATCGACATCGAACCGTAGGATGCCGAGCAGTTCAGGGCCCAGGAGGAGCCCGGTGAAACCGGCAATCAGGGCGCTGGGGATGAGAAAGCGCTGGAAAAAGGGAACGTACCGCCGGCACATAAGCCCGAACAACAACAGGGCACTGACCAGCGCGATGTCGAGCGCGGCCTGACCGATCGTGATGGGTAGCTCCCAGAGATTCATGCGCTGACCTCGCCCGGCGGCGGTGAGGCGCCGGCCTTGAGGCGCTGGATGGTCTCCTCCCACTGGAGCGCGCTGCCCTCGCCGTCGAACGTAAACTGGATCATCTCCTCGGCGAGGGAAAGCTGGAGGCGGGAGTTGCGCTCGATGCCAGAGTAGAGCACGTCTTCGAGCGCAAGCGCCATGTTGATGGAGGCTCCTTTGATCCGGATTTCATCCGGAAACAGGGCGATGTCGACCTTTCCGTGGGGATCCAGCCGAGGAAACTGTTCCTCGCTGTGCATCGTGACGGTATTGCGGACAAAGGCCCCGCCGGCGTCGCGCTCGAGCGGCATGGCGCGCACTTGGTCGTAGAAGATGTTGGCCGTGAGCACCTCGCCGGTCTTTTCGTCCAGCAGGGTGCTATCTTTCTGCATCCGGTAGCGGAAGGTGCCGGCCTTGTTCGTTACGTACGTCCCGTCCGGCGTGTACACGCCGCCGTTGGCGCCCGAAACCGGGTCGCGGTAAATGAGCCGGTGAATGCCCTGCGCCGGGCGAAAGGCGAAATATGGCTTGAGGTCGTCCGGGACGATGGTTTCGTCGATCGCGATCTGCGCTTTGAGGAGGGCGAGTGCTTCCGGGAAGGGTGTCTTTCGGTCGAACTGCAGGGGCGGTTTGACTTCAACCCGTATGCGCGTGCGTCGAGGATAGGTTGCCCAGCGCGGCCACCCCGTGTACGATCCGTGGGTGACGATCGGGTAGATCGGGACACCGCTTTTTACGAATACCTTGGCCGTGCTCTCAATCCACGGCGCCGGCCGGCCATCCCAGCGCCGGCCACCTTCCGGGTAGATGAGGACGGCATACTTCGCGGCGATCATCCGATAAATATCCCGGATGAGATGGGGCTCGGGCACGTGTTTACGGGTCGGCCCCAGTTCGATGTCCGTCAGGATTTTATTGAGCAGCCGGCCGCGAAAGTACTCCTTCGTGAGTACGCCGCGGGTCGACTCTCCCCATGGGATGAAGTGGTTCAGCAGGAATGGGTCGTAGTTGTGCGAGTGGTTGCCGTAGACGAAGCAGGGCCGCTCGATGTCGATATAACGGCCTCCACCCACCAGTTCGAGCTTGCAAAACCGTCGCGCGAAGGGGAGAAGTCCCAGACGAATCGCCGATTCGCCAAAGGTCAGCGGGTAGTTACGGTACGTCATGTCGTGTGGATCTGGGGCGAGGTAGTCAGGGGTAGAGGCGAACCTCGGCAAACACGGGCAGGTGGTCGGAGGCGAAGGCGCCGTCCCAGCTGTCGCTCAGGGTGGCGTGACGCAGGGTGCGGACCCCCGGCGACGTGAAGATGTAGTCGATCCGCCGGCCGGTCTGGCCCGTATACGTGAATCCGTAAAACGTCGTTTCCGGTCCGTGGGCGCCGGCTTCCGAGACCAGTCGCGTGTCTGTGAACGCTTCCGTCAGGACGGCGTACCCCGGGGCGGAGGGGTCGAAGTTAAAGTCGCCGGTGAGCACCACGGGGGTGTCGCCGGCCATCGCCGCGACGCGCGCGACGATCATCCGGGCGCTTTCGGTGCGGGCCTGTTCGCCGCGGTGGTCAAAGTGGGTGTTGACGTGGAAAAACGTCTGCCCGCTCATGGCATCCCGGTATTCGGCCCAGGTGACGACCCGCGTGATCGCGGCGTCCCAGCCGAGGCTGCCCGGGATGTCGGGTGTGGGGGAGAGCCAGAAGGTGCCGTTTTGCACCGGCGTGAATCGATCCGTCCGGTAATAGATGGCCGAAAATTCGCCGGCCTCCTTCCCGTCGTCGCGGCCGACGCCGAGCCGGCTGTAGCCCGGGAGCAGGCCGTCCAGGTCGACCAGCTGCCCGTGCAGTGCTTCCTGGACGCCAAATATGTCCGCCTGATTGAAGCGGATAAGGCTGGCGGCGTGCTCTTTCCGGAACGGCCAGGCGTGCAGGCTGTCGTTCGGGGTGTTGTAGCGGATGTTGAAGCTCATCACCTTGAGCGTCGAATCGGTTGTCGATGCGTTGGGAGGCACGCAGGCTGCGCTGAAGTAGCCGAGAAACAGGAAGAGGACAAAGCGCATCGTTCAGGCGGATAAGATGAGGGGGGCCAGGGGGGTGTCCAGCCGCCAAGATACGGATGTCCGGGGAGTAAAAAAGGGCCTGGTTGGACCCCGTTCCCGGACAAAAAAGAAGCCCCGCCGGCCAGGCCGTGGGGCGTCTTTCTCTGGGAGGCAAAATGAAACGACTCAGTTGGCGAGGTCGCAGCCCTCGTCGATCACGTTACACCGCTGCGTCCACGTCCCGAGGTGCGCGATCGGGGCGCGGTCAAACCGGTTCATCGCGTTGGTGACCGTTTCGTCGTTCTGGATAATCTCCGTGAACGGCCCGAGGACGATGTTCAGGCCGAAGTGCCCGTTCACGATATCCTCGCGCAGCTCGTCGAGCTCTTCCTCGTAATCGGCCTCCTCGTCCTCACGGATGTGCTGGTAGGCCGATGTCGTGAGGAGCAGCCGGTTGGTGGCGGCGTCGTACATTTCCAGGTGGAAAGCGCCCTGGCGGGCGTAGTCGGTGCTTACGCGGCGGGGCCCGTCATCGGCCGAGCCGGCGGGGTCGGGGTCGCGCATGAAGGTGAGCATGCGGACGCTGCGGAACTGCATTTCGAGCGTCACGAGGTCGGACGGCCGAAAGACCGGGCTCACCAGGCTGCCGCTGCCGTCGAAGCCGGCGGAGATGGGCCCGATGCGCGACCGCCGCAAGCCGGTATCCGGATCGTTGAATTCAAAATTCAGCGACCCCATCCCGTTGGCGGACCGATTGTCGAACTTGAGGTAGATTTCCGAGACGCCGGCGCTGGGTAGATCGTCGAGGGTTTCAGCGAATCGCAGGTACTGCTCATGCGCAGTCACTGGGGCCCCATTGCGCAGGAAGGTAACGATCCGTTCGGTCGAGATGGGCGGGTTCGCATTCCACTGGACATCCCACTTGTGTTTGTGGATGTACCACGGGCCCTGGATAGGGAGGCCGGGCTGGTTGGATTCCGTGCCACGCGGTTGGGCCCACAGGCCGCTCAGGTCGCGGTGGGTCGTAACATCCATATGGCTGCCCGGCGGCACCGCCTCCTGGTAGGCGAGGATGGAGCCGCGGATGTTCACGAGTCCGTCGAACCGGGTCTGCGAATACGAGCTGGTCGGGCGGAGATAAACGATGCCGTCCCAGTTGAGCGAAGCGCCGGGTTCGACACGCAGCGCGCCTTCGACAATCAGAATGCCGTAGCCGCTGAAGGAAGCGCCGGCGCGGATAGTCGCGTCGCCTTTGATACGGACGATCGAGGTGTTGTCGGCCGTCCCGAAGTTAAACACATACGGGTTGGTCTCGTCTTCGCCGATGATCCCGCCAGGAGCGGCGGAGCCAAACTGCATCGAGCCCGGGAAAAAGGCGTCCGGCATGTCGCCGGAGAGCGTCATTTCGTCGAGTGTCTTGTAGTAGAACTCCTGGAGCCACGATTCATTCTGGGCGACGTCGAGGTCGGGCAATTCCTCGTTGAACTCCTCCTCGTCCATCTTGAGCGTCACCTCCGTGATGTTGCCGGGCAGGCCATCGTCGGCGTTTTGGAGCTGGTTGTTGATGGCATTAGTCATCTGCCCCAGGTTGATCAGCCCGGAGAGCTCGGGGATGGCATTCATCCGGTCGTATTCGCTGGTGCCGAGCCAGATCTCCTTGTTGTCCGGCCCACCGTTTACACGGGCGCTGTCGCTGGCCGATATCGTCAGGTTCGGGGTGTCGAGCACCCACGCCGGCAGATCCTGGCGCATCCGGTAGCGGCTGTGGATGAGGTGCTGCGCATCACCGAACTGACCGATGACCCGAAGATCGATGATGTTGTTGGATGCTACCGAGTAACCATCGACGACGAACGTGCCGCCGTTGTAGGAGACCGGAGCGTTTCCGTAGGAGAGGCTGCCTCCAAGACCGCCTGCGTTGCTGAGCATTTCGGCCAGCACCAGGTTGTGCCCGGTGAGCGCCATGTCTCGGGCGAGCACGTCTTCTTGCATCAGCGACTGCGCGATCTGGGACTCCGAAGAGATCCGTTGCACGTTGGTCATGATGAGGACGCCGCTCAAAACGGTGGCTGCGACGATGATGAGCGCGGAGTTACCCATAGCAGTTAGGTCTGGGGGCGTATCAGCCGGCGGAGCAAGCTCCCGGCCGCGGGCAACGCCTATCGGTTTTGAGAATAAATCGTGTTACCGTAGCGAACGATGTTGAGTCCGGACGTCGACTTCTGGTCGGGCGACCGCTGCTCCACCGTGGGGATTGCGGCCTGAAACTCGAGGTGGACGCGGTCCAGGTTCTCGGGGCACGTCTCGACCAGTAGCCCCGAAGGTGCGGCGACGGCGCCTTCGGACACCATACCGATCGTAAACCGGGTGATGAAGCTGCCGCTTCCGCCGTCGTCGATGTACGTCAGGTCGTTGATCTTCCGCCGGCGCTCCATGCGATACACCTGCATAAAGGCTCCGTGCACGTCGATCGTGGTCGAGTCCTCGGCGATAAGGCGGTATTCTACGTGGACGATGTTTGACGCGACGCCGGCGCTCGGGTCCTCGAGGGTGGGAAACAGCAAATGAGTGACATTACCCGCGGCATCCCGCTCGAGAAAACACTCTTCAGGCCGGCCGAGGGTCGTCTCCGTCTGCTCTTTGCTGCGCATATTCTCCAGGTCGCGTTCGATAGTCCGGGCAAAGGAGAACGCCTGCTTCTCCACCATCTGGCCGATCTGCAGCTCGACCGTGTTCTGGCGATTGCGGTTTACGACCGCAATCAGCGAGATGAACAATACGGTCGCGACAATGACCGCTGAAATATGATCGAGAAGCACGTGCATGGGACGGGGGATCCAGGCGCAGACGAAATGGGGGTCAGTGGAGGAATAAGCCGGCGGGCGACATCGTGCGTTTGAGCGTGATGACGACAGGCGCGCGTTCTCCCGGCGTCTGTTGCTCGGTCACGCGGATGGTCACTTCCTTCGCCAGCGAGGTCGCACCTGTGAGCGCGACCGATGGGTCGCTCACCGAAACAAACCCCACCTCGACATCCAACTGAAACGGATACTCCGCGTTGTTGAATACATGCGTGATGGGCGAGGAAAAACCGTTGTAGTCGTCGATGTCGTCGAAGGCCGCCGGCGACAGCTCGTCGGTGTCCGGGCCAATATTTCCGGTGAGGCCGGCCACATCGACCCGCAGCTCGGGGTTTGATGTGTCGATCTCGTCAAACGCTCTGGACTCGATTTCGGCCATTTGCTGCTGCGCAAAGTCCAACGCGGCCCGTTCCACATCCCGCCCGTATACCTGCCCATGATAGCGCAATGCGGCCCGTTGCTGCGAAAACGACACCAACGAGAAGATCGCCATAGCAAGAAACGCAAGCATTGTCTGTCTCATGCCTGTAACCGGGGTAAGGGGGAAAACAGCCGAACGTACGTCCGCAAGAGGCGAAGGGCGTGCCAGGGGATGGGTACAATAGAGGCACGCCGCTCACCGCGCGGTCGTATCAATGGGGTGCTACTGCGCATTCGACGTGTCTGTAGACCAGGGGGGAAGAGCACGTGCCGGGGAGCTGGCGCAGTATGTTTGGCGCACACCACATAGCGTGTATGGAGTCAGGTAAGTAAGCTAAGGTAAGCCTTCGGTATAATCCAATTTTTTTTGTGGAGTTTCCAGGCGGGCAGAAATTGGGGAGGGATAAAAACGAAAACAGTTCGAAGCGCGCCGTGAAGCGAGCCCCGAACCGTCCGCGAGTTGGTGTTCTTAATAGATCTTAATCTTTAATCCGTAATCCGAATCGGTAATCGGTAATCCCGGTTAGTCCGCCAGCGCCAGGCTCTGGGCTTCGTTGCGGGGCCGCACGGTGGCGGCGTACCTGGACGTGGTGGCGTAGTGCGTGGAGTCCGACCAGGCATTGCCGCTCGCGCTTTCCGGCACCGCGATGCGGAACTCCACACGGACCTGGTTAAGATCGGTCGGGCAGTCGCCGGCAAGGATCCGCAGGTCCGAGTCGCCATCCGGCAAGTGCGGGAACAACTCGACCAGGAAGTCGACGATCTGCGTGCTGCTGCCGCCGAGGGTCTGCACATGGTCGCCCTCGTCGATGAACCGCCGCAGCCGGAACAGGTCGCGGGTGCCCGAACGCGTTTCGATCTGCAGCGCCTGGCCCTCCAGTTCGTAGGTCACGTGGACAACGGACGGGGTGGACTCGCCGTTGAGGTAGCGGAGCGTAGGGAAGGTGAAGCTGCGGGTGCGCCCGGTGCGTGTCATGCTGAGCCGGCACGTGACGGCCTCCTGACCACCATCCGGAGTGAACATGTTCTCGATGTCCTCCTGGAGCGTCTGGATGAAGTAGGCCGCCTGGGCCTGCGCCATATAGGCTTCCTGGACGCGCGACGTCGCCAGCTCTTCTTTGTGCTGGACGACGTAAAGGAACAGGGTCAACACAAGCGCCGAAAAGGTGGTGGTTACGCTGTAGAAAAGTCCTTGCATGATTGGGTTCAGGGCAACAGTCTGGAGCGATCGGATGGGACGGGGAGGATCGGAATCGCCTTACGTAAGCCGTTCAGCAAATTGTATGCCGGCGCAAATCACGGGGAAGAATTTGCCGACGGCCGGCACGTATGGATCATCATCCGCTCGAATCCCGTCAGCGGCCCTCGATTCTGTGATGGTTCGATCAGTCCCCCGCGCCGACACGCGTTCGTGAGGCGCAACTCCCGGCTCTTTCGCGCCACATTGAGACTCTCGCTGTCTCGCTCCGCGTACCCCGTGAATCATCGAAGGCCCATCGTGCGTTTAGGTCGACATCAGACGCGCCGGAGGAGTCCATTCCGCGATGTCTTTCGAACCAGACCTGTGACGTTCGTGACCAAAGCCGACATCATCGACCGGGTTGCCTCTGGCACCGGGTTGACCAAAATCGAAACGGAGGCGGTAATTAACGGCTTCCTGACGGTGTTAAAGGATGCCCTCGTAGAAGAAGAACGCATCGAAATTCGCGGATTCGGTTCGTTCAAGGTGCAGGAGCGCGCCCCACGAATCGCCCGAAATCCGCGCACAAACGAGGAAGTAGAAGTCGAAGCCTGCTACGTCCCGGTCTTTAAACCTTCGCAGAGCTTCCGTACGGTTGTCATGGACGCCGCCCGCAAGCGGAGTCGCGTCAAGAAATAATCCCACCTGAACATGGATAATGCGTCCAGCGTCAGCTGTCCGTCGTGCGGCGCCGCCGCCGATGCCAGCGATGCCGTCTGTGATCTGTGCGGCACGTCGCTGCACGACCTTGCGCCCCGAGACGGCGATTCGTCGCCGAAGGAAGCCCCATCGAACGACTCAGCGCCGGCCGGCGCAGCGGCTTCACCCGCGTCCGAATCCGGCGGTCCGTTTTGTCACCAGTGCGGCACCCGCAACCCCGTCGGCGCCCGCTTCTGTACAGCCTGCGGTACGGCCATTCATGCGCCGGCTGAAGGGGCTAAGCCGGCTCCTTCAGGTCGCGGTCGTAAAAAAGCGGCTCGTCCAGCCACCCCGCCGGCCGAAGTCAACGAGACGCCTCGCGCCGCTCGGCCGCCCGGAGCGCAGGTAGTCATCCTGCTCGTCTCGGCCGTGCTTGTGGTCGTCGCCCTCTTTTTGATCACCCAGGTGAGCAAAACGCGTTTCCCGGCGGCGCCAGAACAACAGACCGCCGCCACGGAGTCGCGTTCGTCAGCCAATGGCACGGACGCACAACAAACCGCGCCGCTCACCGGCGATCTCGCGGAGCAAGTATCCCGAATCGAAGACGAAATGAGCGCCCTCGAGGGTGATGCGCGGCGCGCGAAACAGGAAGAGTTGGTCGCCCTTTACGCACAGGCCGGCCGGCTCGATCGCGTGGCCACGCTCCGCGAGGAAATCGCCGCGGCCGCCAACACGGCCGAGGCCTGGAAGGAAGCGGGCAATACGCTGTACGAGCTGATGGAAGCCACCGCCGGCGACCAGCGCCCCGACATCGCCCAGCGCGCCGCCGATGCCTACGACAAAGCGCTCTCCCTGGGAGACGATGACCTGGTCGTTCGCACCGCGATGGCCATGGCCTATATGAATACCCGCGCGCCGATGCAGGGCGTGATGCAAATCCGCCAGGTGCTGGAGACGGACCCCGAGCATCTGGAGGGTAACTTCTACTACGGGGTGATGCTCATGCAGATCAACCGGCTCGATCAGGCGCTGACGCAGTTCGAGAAGGTCAAAACGCTGGTCGGCCCCGAGCAGCCGCTCCATCGTCAGGCGGATATGATGATCGCGAACATCAAGACCCTCGGCGGGAATGCGAATTCCTGATCGTATCGCCGGCATGGCGCTGCTCCTGCTCGCGGGCTGTAACCGGCCCGATGCGCCTCCGCGCGAGCTGACGATCTTCGCGGCGGCGTCACTCTCGGAGGTGGCCGAGGACCTCGCCCGATCGTTCGAGGCCGATCATCCGGGGTACCACGTCGTGGTCAATGCCGCCGCCAGTTCGGTGCTGGCACGGCAGATCGACGAAGGCGCGCCGGCCGACGTGTTTTTCCTCGCGAGCGAGGAGTGGGGCACCTATCTGGCGGATCGGGAACGCGTTGAAGGCTCCCTCCGTCGGCCCATCTCGAACCGCCTGGTGGTAGTCGCCCGGCCAGGAGCCGCTGCGCTCACCGACCTGGCGTCGTTTTCGAGCACGGCTTCGATGGCCCTCGCCGACCCCGAGCATGTGCCCGCCGGCATCTACGCCCGCGAAGCACTCACTTGCCTCGGTATCTGGGATCAGATCGCACCCGCCGTATTGCCGGCCCTCGACGTGCGCGCCGCCCTCCATGCCGTCGAACAAAGTGCGGCGGATTTCGCGATCGTCTATGCCACCGATGTCGCCCAGTCCAATATCACCCACTCCGATGTGGTACAGGTGCTCTTCCCGGTAGCCGACTCGTGCCAGCCGGCCATCCGGTATACCCTGGGCCAGGTCAAGGCCTCCGCGGACGCCGAAGGCGCCGCCAGCCTGGTGGCCTATATGTCCGACAGAAGCCGGCGAACCCTCTGGGAACGCTACGGATTCGTGGTTTGTGATGCGGCGGATCAGTCGGTGTCCGCGCCATGCTGACCGGCGAAGAGTGGGACGTTATCGCACTCTCCGCACAGGTGGCTCTCGTGGCAGTCGCCGCGGCGCTGCCGCCCGGGATCTGGCTTGCCTATCACCTCGCGCGGCGGTCGCTTCCCGGTCAGTTCCTGGTCGAAAACCTGGTGCAGCTACCCCTGGTGCTCCCGCCTATCGTCACCGGATATCTTCTCCTGGTCGCCTTTTCTCCCGAAGGCCCGCTTGGCGTTTTTCTGGCCCAGGTCTTTGGCATTCGGATCCCGTTCTCCTGGGCCGGCGCCTGTATCGCCGCCGGCGTTGTAGCATTCCCGCTGCTGGTTCAGACGATGCGCGTCACGTTTGAACAGATTCGGCCCGAATGGGAAGAAGCCGTGTACGTCTATGGCGGTGGGGGATGGGATGCGTTCCGCTATGTCGTGCTCCCGCTCGCCGGCCGGGGCATCGCCGCCGGCTTCACGCTGGCGTTTGCCCGCGCGATCGGTGAGTTCGGCGCTACCATCGTCCTGGCCGGAAACATCCCCGGTCGCACCCGTACACTCCCCCTGGCTATCTTCACCCGGCTCAACCAGGTCGGCGGCGAGGCGGCCGCCTGGCGACTCGTCGCCATCGCTGTCGCCCTGTCGGTCTGCAGCCTCTTGATTCACACTGTGTTGACCCGTCGACTCTTCGATCCCCGCCAGCCGGCTGGATGATGCGGGCGTCTGGTGATTGGCGGAGCATTTCGCCGTACATTGGCACCCGGTTCTCAGGAAAAGAAAAATGCGAAATTCGTTCACAGAAGAAGAACTCAAGCGTGTCCGCGACGCCGTGGCACTGGCGGAACGGCAGACGGCCGGCGAAATCGTGCCGTTTGTCATCGCTCGGAGCGACCGCTACGACATCGCCGTGTGGCGGGGCGCGTCCATCGCGGCGGTTCTCGCCATGGGGCTCGTCGGCCTTATCCACCTCTTCTACGACGGGTGGGGCCTTGCCTGGATGTACTCCGGCCAGGGCGTGGCCTTTGTCGCCCTGGTCGCCGGCGCCGCCGGGGCGCTGGCCGGGGCGTATATCAGGCCGCTCAAGCGCCTCCTCGCGGGGGCCGGCCTGCTCGACCGCACCGTCCACCACCGTGCCATGCGCGCGTTCGTCGAGGAAGAGGTCTTCAAAACGGTCGACCGCACGGGCATCCTCCTCTTTGTCTCTATGCTCGAACACCGCATCGAGGTCATCGGGGATGAGGGCATCAACCGGAAGGTGACGGTCGAAGACTGGGCCGGCGTCGTCGCCGAAATCCGCAAGGGGATTCTGGATCGCCGCCTCGCCGATGGCATGGTCCGCGCCGTCACCATGTGCGGCGATCTTCTGGGGCGCAAAGGGGTGGATATCCAGCCCGACGATACCAATGAGCTGTCGGACGATATTCGCTTTTCGGATGAGGGGTGAGGCATGCCGGTTCGTCGCTTTTTCGGGGTCGCCTTCGTCCTCCTGCTGACACTTGTCCCCCCCTCTGCTGCCCAGGAGCTCCCCGCCCTGCTCGGTCGCGTGGTGGACCGGGCCGAAGTGCTCAGCCCCGCCGCGGAGAACGAACTGGACGCGCTGCTCAAAGCGCATGAGGATTCGACGAGCAACCAGATCGCCATCCTTACCATCCGGTCGCTCGACGGGATGGACCTGGAAAGTTATTCGCTCGAAATCGCCCGCGCCTGGCAACTCGGCCAGGCCGACCGCGACAACGGCGTCCTCCTGCTCGTCGCACTCGACGACCGGAAAATGAGGATCGAAGTGGGATACGGGTTGGAGGGAGACCTGCCCGACATCACGGCGAGCCGGATCATCCAGGACGAGATCCGACCCTATTTCCAGCGCGACGACTACGAGGGCGGCATCCTCGCCGGCGCCAGGGCCATCGTGTCCGCCATCGAGGGGAGCTATGTCGCCACGGAGTCGAGCGACGACATGCCGCTGCTTTTCAGGCTCGTGTTTTCGGCGTTGTTCATGGGGATGCCGCTCTCGGTGTCGGTTGCGGCGGCCTTTGCCCCGGGCTGGCAGCGGTGGTTTCCGATCCTCTTCCTCACGCCATTTATCTTCGCCGGCAGCATGGTGCTGACGATGTCGATCGAGGGCGCAATCGCGATCACGCTGCTGTACCTGTTCGGCCACATCGCGCTGGCCATCTATTTCTATCGATCCCCGAAATGGCGCGCCGTGATGGAGAAGATGAAAAAGGCGCAGAAGTCGGGCGCGAAGGTGCCCGTGGAGATCTTCGGAAGGACGTTTCACATGCGCGCCGGCGGCATGAGCAGCGGTGGCGGCAGCTCCCGTTCGGGCGGGAGTTCGTTCAGCGGCGGGGGCGGCTCGTTTGGCGGCGGAGGCTCCTCGGGGAGCTGGTAACGGATCCGGTTCAGTTGGTTTCGATTTCGAGGATGAGTTGATCGGCGTCGCGGACGAAGAGCCGGCCCTCGATCTCGTCGTACGGGTAATCCGCCGCATCCATCCGCGCGCGCAGCGCGTGCCAGTCCCGCTGCGGCAGGCTGAATCCCACATGGTGAATCCCGCCCCGGCCCGGAATGCTGGGGTGCGCCATCTCGGGCATTTCGATGATCTCGATCACATCCCGCCCCGCCATATCCACCAGCATGGCCCGCATCCGCCCCTTGCGGATCGGATCCTCTTCGCGGACGCGGACGGACAGGCCAAGGATGTGGACGTAAAAAAACATCGCCTGCTCCAGGTTGGCCGTCATGATGGCGGCGTGAGTGAGCTGGATCGCCACGCCGGCGCGCGGTGTTCGAGTCGAGGCTAGAGATCGGGCGGATGCCATATACTGTACGCGCTATCGTTCATTCATCGACTCGGTCGCAAGGGCGTCGACCGAGATGCCGAGTCGTTTAATTTTTTTGTGGAGGCCCTGCCGCGACAGCCCGAGCGCCTCCGCCGCCGCCGTGATGTGGCCGTGATGGCGGAGGAGGACGCTTTCGATGACGCGCCGCTCCGTCTGCGCGAGCAGGGTATCCAGGGGGTTGGGGGTGTCTATGGGGAGCTTCGGCGCCACGCCG
>JBGSPJ010000357.1:0-5586 GCA_041738655.1 Rhodothermales bacterium
GAGCGCCTGCTGGTTCTGGAGGATGGGGAACGGACGGGCGACCTCTCCTCTACCTCGGCGGACCACGCGGTGGTCATCGAACCCATGACGGCGCAGCGGCTGGAGGTCTTCCGGGGCCCCGAGGCGTTCCTGTATGGATCCGGCGTCCTCGGAGGCGTCGTCAACGTGGTGCGGGCGTACATCCCGCGCTCCATGCCGGACCGATTTCGCGGGATGGCCAGCGGGCAGATCGAGTCGGTCAACCGCGGCACGGCCTCCGCTTTTTCGCTCGAAGCGCCGGCCGGACCCTTCGCGCTCCGCGTAGATGGTAGCTTCCGCCGCGCGGCCGACCAGCGGACACCCGTCGGCCGGCTCCGAAACACGGGCATCACCACGTACAATCCGTCGCTGGGCCTCGGCTACATCCGCCCCCGCGGGTCGCTGGGGGTGGCGGTAGGATATTATTATACCGATTACGGCATCCCCGGCGGCTTCATCGGCGCCCACCCGAACGGCGTGACGGTCCGGCTGGACCGACGCCACCTCGAAGCCAGCGGGAGCCTGCTCCCGCGCGGCTCGTTTGTCCGACGCATCGACGCTCGGGGAACGTATTCGCGGTATTACCATCAGGAGTTCGAGTCGAATGGCGACCTCGGCGTCGAATTCGGCGTGCTGGCGTACCACGGCTCGCTCATCGCGCGAACGGGAGGCGAGGGCCGCCTGGTTCGAGGTGCGTTTGGGCTCTGGGGGGAATACCGGGACTATGCGTCGAGCGGATTGGTGTTCACGCCGCGATCGACCGAATACACCCTCGCGGGATTTGGGTACCAGGAAGTCGACCTACACCCTCTTCTGCTCAAGGCCGCCCTCCGGTACGACACCCGGGCCATCACGCCGGCGGAGGAGGAAGACGCCGTTATCGGTTTCATCCGCCGGCGCCGCTTCGACGGGCTCTCGGCGGCGCTGCAGAGCGAGCTGGACCTGGGAGCCGGGTTCACGGCCGGCGCCCTCGCCATGCGCGCTCTCCGGATGCCCAGCCTGGAAGAGCTGTTTTCCGAGGGCCCGCATCTGGCCGCCTATTCGTTTGAAGTGGGGGATCCCGATCTGGACATCGAACGCGGGTTCGGGCTCGAGGCCTACCTCAGGCACACCACACGCCGGCTCTCGCTGTCGCTCAATGCCTTCGACAACCGCTTCGAGCACTACATCTTCCCGCGAAACACAGGCCGGCTCGACATCCGCCTGTTGTTGCCGCAGTACCAGACCACCGGCGCCACGGCCCGGCTCGTCGGCGCCGAGGCGGCGGGTACCTGGCATTTCCACCCGCACTTCTCCGCGAGCGGACACGCCAGCATCGTCCGCGGCACCCTCACCGATACCGACGAGCCCCTGCCCTGGATGCCGCCGTTTCAGGGCCGGCTGAGCCTGTCCTACCAGCGCGGCCCAACCCACGTCGGCATAGGTCTACGCACCGCCGCCGGACAAGAACGCCTCGGCGCCTTTGAAGAACCAACCGACGGTTATGCCGTCGTGGATATCTTCTACCAGCGGCACTTCACGCAGGGCCGGCTCTTGCACACCCTGAACATCGGGCTCAACAACGCGACCAACGCCACCTACCGCGATCACCTCTCGCGCGTCAAAAGCATCATGCCCGAGCCAGGCCTGAACGCCAAGCTGCTGTATCAGGTGTACTTTTGAAGGGTTCAAGGTTCGGGGTTCAAGGTTTAAGGAATGGATCAAGGAGGGCTGAGGGCCAACCTCCTTAAACCTTAAACCCCGAACCTTAAACCCTCAAGCCGTCGCCTTCACCAGCAACTCCGTCATCCGGGCGACGAAGTCCGATGTCTGGGACAGACCGCCGTCGAGCAATAGGGCGCCCTCGAACAGCTGGAGGATGACCTGATCTACCGTCGCGTCGTCGGTTTCGAGCTTGGCCTTCAGGTTTTTCATCACCGGGTGGGCCGTGTTGATCTCCAGGATGCGGGCGCCCGGGCTGAAGTTTTTGTCCATCATCCGCATCATGCGCTCCATCTGGACGTCCATGCCGCTGTCGCCGACGACGAGCGTGACGGCGGAGTCGACGAGCCGGCGGGATTCAACCACATCCTTCACCCGGTCGCCGAGCGTGACCTTGAACCGGGCGATGAGCTTGTCTGCATCGGCGCCGGCGAGGGCGTCTTTCTGCTGCTCGTCATCCGTCTTCAGGTCGATGTCCGCCTTTTCGATGCTCTTGAGTTCCTTTTCCTTGTAGGCATCGATGTGCGGGACGACGAACGCGTCGAGCGGGTCGTCCATCAGCAGCACGTCGATGCCGTTTTTGCGGAAGTACTCGAGTTTCGGGCTGCGTTCGAGCACGTCGCGGTGTTCGCCGAGGAGGTAGTAGATCTGGGTTTGATCGGCCGGCATAGCCGCCTCGTACGCGGCAAACGACGTGTATTCGCCCTTCGGCGTCTTCGTGGATCCGAAGCGGAGCAAATCCACCAGCTTGTCCTTGTTCGCGAAGTCGTTCCCCACGCCCAGCTTAAACAATGGCCCGAATTCCCGGAAGAACTTCGCGTACGTCTCGGCCTCTTTCTCGGCCCAACCCTCCAGCAACCCGATGATTTTTCCGGTGAGGATCGTCCGGATTTTCGCCATCACCGGGCTGTTCTGCGTCACCTCGCGCGAGACATTCAGCGGCAGGCTGTCGGTTTCGACCACGCCGCGGACGAAGCGGAGGTACTCCGGCACTAGCGCCTTGCAATCATCCTGGATAAACACCCCGTTCGCGTAGAGGTGCAGCTTCGTGGCCTCTTCCTCGCGAAACATCCCGGGCGGGGCGTGCTCGGGGATAAAGAGGAGGGCCCGGACGTTCACGATCCCCTCCAGGTTGAGGTGCAGATGGCCGAGCGGATCCTGGTAGTCGACCGAGATGAACTTGTAGAACTCGTTCCTCTCCTCCGGCGTGATCTCGCTCTTGTTTTTGTGCCAGAGCGCCTTGACGGTGTTGACCTGCTCGTCGCCGACATAGATCGGGAAGTCGACGAAGTTCGAATATTTTTTGATGATCCCCTTCACCCGGTAGTCGCGCACGAACTCCTTCGCGTCCTCCCGGAGTTTCAGGAGGATCTTCGTGCCCCGTTCGGTGCGGCCGGCGGGCTCAATCGTAAACGACCCCTCGCCGTCGGACGTCCACCGGAGCGCCTCGGCGTCCGCGTCGGCACCAAGGGTCTCCACCACGACCTCCTCGGCCACCATGAAGGCCGAGTAGAAGCCGACGCCGAACTGACCGATCAGCTGGCCGTCGATGGGTTTGCCTTCCTTCTGAATCTGCTCCAGGAACGCCTTCGTGCCCGAGCTGGCCACGGTGCCGAGGCGCTTGACGAGGTCGTCCCGCGTCATTCCGATGCCGCTGTCTTCGATCGTGAGCGTGTTCGACGCCTCATCCAGCGTGATGCGGATCTCGAGAAGGGCGTCCGCGCCGCGCATCGCGGGGTCGGTCAGCTTACGGAAACGCGCCTTGTTGAGCGCGTCCGACGCGTTCGAAATGAGTTCGCGGAGAAAGATCTCCTGATGGGTATAGAGGGAATGGACGATGAGATGAAGCAACTGCTTCATCTCGGCCTTGAAGGTATAACGTTTGGCCTTTTCTTCCTGGGTCTCGGTTGCCACGGCAGTAGGTGTTTAATCGGTTTTGAAGATTGATAGCGGATGAGGCCGACACAGATCATCCGGCACGGATGATCCGGCACGGATGATCCGGCCCACATTTCCAGGGAGAACGTCGATCACGAATGGTGCGGCCTCAGGTTCCCGCCCGGGATCGGCCCACAACGGCGCGCCGGGTTAACATTGTTTGCAAGTTTTATCAACATCTTAATGATTTTGGCTGCAAATTATCGCATTCTTGAGCCGTGTTTCGATCCGTCCGCCGAATGGCGCGCCGGTTTACCCTCCTCGTATTGGCGGCTTCCTCAGCACCCGATTCTTCCATGAAAACGCCCGCACTCGTTGTTTCTGCCTGCCTGACGCTTTTGCTGGCCGGCTGCTCCGGCTCCACCCCATCCCGCCCCGCCTCCACTGAGCGGCCCGATGACAATCGGTTCACCCCCGTCGTCCTGGCCCAGGGCGCGTCGATGGACGAGCCGATGTCGTTCGAAGTCCTTAAAGACGGCACCGTCTTTTTTATCGAACGCAAGGGCGGCGTCAAACGGTATGACCCGGTGAGCATGGCCGTGACGACGGTCGCGACGATCCCCGTCAACACCAAGTACACCAGCGCCGAGGGCGTGGTGCGCGAGGCGGAAGAGGGGCTCGTGGGGATGACGGTGCATCCGGATTTCGACCAGAAGCCCTGGATGTACCTCCTCTATGCGGACCCCGCCGAGCCGAAGCATGTGCTGGTTCGCTGGGACTACCGCGACGGCAAGCTCGTGGAGGGTACAAACAAGGTGATGCTCGAATACCCCGTCCAGCGCGAGGCCTGCTGCCACACCGGCGGCGGCATGACGTGGGATGCCGACGGCAACCTGTTCATGACGATCGGCAACAACACGGCGAACTCCCAACAGTCGCAGACCGACGAGCGCCCGAACCGCAGCAGCTGGGACGACCAGCGCGGCGCCAGCAATACGAACGACCTGCGCGGCAAGATCATCCGCATCCATCCGGAAGACGACGGCACCTACACGATCCCCGAAGGCAACCTCTTCGCGGTCGGCACCCCGAACACGCGCCCCGAGATCTACACGATGGGGCACCGGAACGCCTGGCGGGTGTCCATCGATAGCGAAACCGGCTACATCTACTGGGGCGAAGTCGGCCCCGACGCCTCGGCGGATACCGAAATCGGCCCCCGCGGGTACGACGAGATGAACCAGGCCAAGGGCCCCGGCTACTTCGGCTGGCCGTACTTCATCGGCGAGAATCATGCGTATCCGTATTACGACTTCGCGGCGGACTCGGCCCTGGCGCCGAAGGACCCCATGAAGCCGATCAACATGTCGGTTAACAACACGGGTTTGCAGGAGCTCCCTCCGGCGCAGCCGGCCTTTATCTCCTACCCCTACGGCGTCTCCGAGCGCTTCCCGGATGTCGGCACCGGCGGCCGCTCCGCCACCGGCGGCCCAATCTTCCGCCGCGCTAACTTCGCCGGCGCCGCCCGCCCGTTCCCGGATTATTTCGAGGGTAAGTGGATCACCGCCGACCTGTCCCGCGGGTGGATCATGATGGTCACGATGGACGAAAACAGCGACTATGTGTCGATGGAGCGGTTCCTGCCAGACTATAAGCCGGCCGAGATCATCGACATCAAGTTCGGACCCGAGGGCGACCTCTACATCCTCGAATACGGCAGCCGCTGGTTCGCCGACAGCCAGGACGACAAGCTCGTCCGCATCGAATACAACGCCGGCAACCGCACGCCGCACGTCGTGGCCGGCGCCTCTACGTCCGGCGGAAAGGTGCCGTTTGATGCCGTGCTCTCCGCGGAGGGAACGCAGGACTTTGATGGCGACGAACTGACCTACCACTGGAGCGTGGCCCCGTCCAGCGGCGGCGAGGCCCGCACCTTCGAAGGCCCCTCGCCGACCGTCTCGTTCGACCAGGCCGGCATCTACGTCGCCA
>JBGSPJ010000657.1:0-3892 GCA_041738655.1 Rhodothermales bacterium
GGCGGATTAGGCCCGTGCCGCTCCCGGCTGAAGAGGTGTCGGCGCTGCTGAAGACCTGGTATCCGGAATCGCGGCGGCAGGAGTCCGAGGTTGCCGCGGTCGACCGTCTGGTCGGCAAACGTGCAGGTGGCGCGATACAGCACGTCGAGGCCATCGTATATCGGGCGCAGGCATGTCGTGCAAGCGACATCCATCTGGAGCCGGCCGAAGACGGGATGCGGGTACGGTACCGGATCGATGGGGCGCTGCGGGTCGAGAGCCTCCTCCCGGCGCGGTGGCGGGACGAAGTGGTTTCCCGGATCAAGATCCTCGCCGGCCTCGACATCGCGGAGCGCCGCCGGCCGCAGGACGGGAGTTTTCAGCTGACGGGTCCCGGCGGAGCGGTGGATATCCGGGTCGCCACACTGCCCTCCAACCGGGGCGAAAAGGTGGTGCTCCGCCTCCTCGACCGGGGGGGAGGCATCTCGTTTGATCTGGCCGCACTCGGCCTGGCCGGCCGCGACCTGTCGAAGCTGCAGGAGGCGATCGCCCGGCCGTACGGGCTGATTCTGGCGACGGGGCCGACCGGGAGCGGCAAAACGACAACGCTCTACGCGGCCCTCCAGGCGCTGAACACGCCGGATGTCAACATCGTCACGATCGAGGACCCGGTCGAGTACGAGCTCCCGGGGGTCTGCCAGACACACGTCCGGCCTGACATAGGCTATTCCTTTGCCCACGCGCTGCGCGCCTTTCTGCGGCAGGATCCGGATGTGATCCTGGTCGGGGAGATCCGCGACGCCGAGACGGCCGAGCTGGCCGTGCGGGCCGCGCTCACCGGGCACCTGGTCCTCTCGACGCTTCATACAAACGATGCGGCCGGCGCGGCGACCCGGTTGGTCGATCTCGGAGTGCCGCCGTTCCTCGTGGCCTCGGCACTGCGCCTCGTCATCGCCCAGCGGTTACTGCGGAGGATCTGCCCGGCTTGCCGAATCCGCGTTCATCCCCTGCAAACCGACGCCGGCTGGCGCGGCACCGGCTGCCCGGCCTGCACTGGGGTTGGCTACCGCGGGCGGATCGCAGTCGTGGAGACGATGCCGGTATCGGAGACCATCGCCAACCTCATCGTGCGCAAGGTCGACACGGCATCACTCCGCAAGCAGGCCCGCGCCGAGGGGATGCGCACCCTCCGGGAAGCGGCAAGCGACGCCGCGGCTGCCGGCATGGTCACTACCGACGATGTCTTTACGGAAACCTGACCCCAACGCCCGTGCTCGCCCTGTACCTCCTGATCGCACTCACCGCCCTGCTGCGCGTCTCCCCTGTGCAGGAGCAACCTTCGGCTTTCGTCGCGACGATCGACAGGGACTTGCTCCCTGTCGGTGCCCATGCGACGCTCGAGGACCTGAACACGCGGAATGCGGACCTGCGGGATGTGCTACGGGCGATCGCACGACAACACGATCTCAACCTCTGGGTGGATGACCAGATCGAGGCCTCCGTTACCGTCCGGCTAGCCGGCCTGCCGGTCCTGGACGCCCTGCTGTTCCTGTGTGAACAGCACGGGCTCGCACTCGAACAGGCGGGGGGCATCCTTCGGGTTCGCCTTCCGGAAATCATGCCGCCTCCCTTGCAGGTGCGGGTTGTGCAGGGGCGACTTTTTCTGGATCTACAGAATGTCCCGATCGATGTGGCGGCGCGGGCGCTTGCGGAAGCCGGCGGAGCGCCCATCGTGGTCCGACAGGGCGTGGCCGGCGGACTGACCGGCTACCTCCAGGATATCCCCTTCGAGGCGGGACTTCGGGCGCTGCTGGAAAGTAATGGCTTTACCCTGCGCCAGGGAGACGGGATCTGGCTGGTCGACCGCCGGGGAGTGATGGGCGAAGAGCCGGGAGGCGATTCGGGAACGGCCTGGATCGGCGCCGGGGAGGACGGGATCGAGCTAGACCTTCGCGACGCCGGCATCGCGCAAGCGCTCCAGGCCCTCGCCGATCAGGCGGGGTTCGACCTCGTCATCTATGACCTCCCCGAAGGACGGATCACGGTGCGTGCCTCGGGGCTCACTGTCGAGCAAGCGTTGAATTACCTGCTTCGGAATACCAGTCTCACGTATCGCCGGGAAGGCGGTGTGATCATCGTCGGCGATCGTCAACTCACGGGCATCGCCAGCACCCGACTCCTCCTGCTTCGCCACATCCACCCCGAAGGCATCGCGGAACGGATGCCCGATGCCATCCGTCGGGCCGCGGCGTTTCAGACGGTCGAAGAGCAAAACGCGCTGCTCGTCACGGCACCACAGGATGTCATTGCCGAGGTCGAGGCGATCCTGGCTCAGATCGACGCGCCGACGCCGCAGATCCTCATCGAGGCCCTGGTGGTGGACTTTGAGAGCAGCGACCTCAGTCAGTTGGGAGTTACCTTCGGGCGCGATGGCGCCGGGGATGCGGGAAACGTGCCGGCGGGCGAAACCTACTCCTTCGGCGCGGGCGCGGATCAGGCCGGTGGGATCGACCTCGCAGGCGGCGCCCGCGAAGCCGAACGTTACGTCAATGCCCTCGCCGGCCTGTTGGGCATCGGCAGCATCACCCGGCTGCCCGACGACTTTTATTTTCGCATCCAGGCTCTCGAACGCGAAGGCAAAGCCCACGTCCGCTCCCGGCCCCGCATCGCGACGCTGAATGGCCACACGGCCCACATCAGCGTAGGCACCACGCAGTACTACATACTCAAAACCCTGCTGCCGTTCTCATCGTCCGGCCAGGTCAACGAGGCCGAGCACTTCGAGCGCGTCGAAGCTAACGTCTCGCTGGAGATCACTCCCTGGGTGGGGGCCTCGGGCGAAGTCACGGCGGAGATCCACCCTACGTTTGCGACCCCCGTCGGCGTGCTCGACCCCCGCGTACCGCCGACGATCAACAACCGCACGGTGCAGACGACGGTCCGACTGCGGGCAGGCGAGACGGTCGCCATTGGCGGACTCATCCAGGAAAGTGAGTCGGAGGCTTTTAACAAGGTGCCCATTCTCGGAGATATCCCCCTCGTGGGCCGGCTGTTTCGAAACCGCCGAAAGGACATGCACCGGTCCGAACTGGTCATCTTTATCACCCCGCACGTCTTCACAGGCGACGTGCACGATATCGAGATCCAGCCATGACCATCCCCTTTCTGGATCGCACCGTCACTGGAGTCTACGTGGACGACATCGCCATACAGCGGGTCGATGTTGAACGCCGCCTAGGCCGGTTGAAGGTGTGCGCCGTCGATACCGAGCCGGTGGTGGATGATGAGGTCGAAGCTGCGTTACGCCGGCTGGCCGACCGCCTGCCGGCCGATCAGCGTCAGATTGCCACCGCGCTCGACCCGGCCCATGTGTGGCATGTGGTGCTGCCACCGGTCGATGACATGGATCCCGAGGCCGAGGCGGACCGGGTCTACGAAGAGGTACGTCGCTCCCTGCCGGAAGGGCTCGCCCTCGAGGATGTCGTGCTCCGCTGGGAGCGGCTGCCAGCGACCGATGGCGACCATCTTTTTGTGGCCTGCGCGCGTCGCGATGCCCTGGCGGGTCATCTGGGCCTTTTTCGCGACGCAGGTCTGACGCCGGCCTTCGTGGGCTGCATGACGCTTGAAATCGGGCACGCGCTGGGCTTCGATCCTGACTTCACGTCCGGCACTGCGACACTGCTCCGGCAGGAGGCAGGAGGGGCCGAGTTGACGCGGTATGCCGGGGGTGTCCTTGTGGGAGTTGAGGAGGTGTTCGACTCGCGGGATCTTCCGCCCGGTACGGTGATCGTCCCGCGCGCCGATAGCTCCGACGTCCTCGTCCCGTTCGTGGCGGCCGCTCCGCTCAAGCCGATCTCAGGCCATGCGAGGGTGCCGGCATGGTCGACGCCGGCGGCGGCGTTGGCGGTCGCAC
>JBGSPJ010000696.1:0-11347 GCA_041738655.1 Rhodothermales bacterium
GACCCTTGGCGGCGATGATCGACCTGCTGGGGCCGGCGCTGATGCTGGCGGCCGTCAGCCGGCCCCTCCCGGCGTCGCGCTGGTTCTATTCTGTCTGGCTCGATCTCCTGCTCGGCTGGCCGCTCGTCGCCATCCTGGTAGCTGCGATATGTGGGTAGATCGGAACATTTGGGACATTTCACGCTACCGTACCCGGCTACGACAAAACGTCCTTACCTACCATCTCCATGAGTGTCTATACGACCATCGATCAACTGTCCCGTCTCGAAGGGCACGCGGTAACGATTAAAGGCTGGCTGTACAACCGGCGCGATTCGAAGGGGCTCCAGTTTCTGGTGATGCGCGATGGCAGTGGCCTGGCGCAGTGCGTCATCAATCAGGAAGAGGTGGATGCCGGCTCGTGGGCGGCGGCGGAGGGGGCGGCGCAGGAGACCGCGCTCCAGATCGTAGGCCGTGTGCGGCGGGATGAGCGCCAGGTGGGGGGATGGGAGATTCAGGCCACGTCGGTCGCCCTCATCGGCGCGTCGACGGACTACCCGATCACGCCAAAGGAGCACGGGGTGGAGTTTCTGATGAACAACCGGCATCTCTGGCTGCGCAGCCGCCGGCCCTGGGCCATCATGCGGATCCGGAACCGTATCATCATGGCCATCCACCAGTTCTTCCAGAACCGCGGCTTCCTGCAGATGGACGCCCCGATCCTGACCGGGAACGCGGTGGAGGGGACGTCCACCCTGTTTGAAATCGATTACTTCGGCGAGCCGGCGTACCTCACGCAGAGCGGTCAGCTCTACGGCGAGGCGATGGCCATGGCGTTCGGGAAGATCTATACCTTCGGGCCGACGTTCCGGGCCGAGAAATCGAAGACCCGCCGGCACCTGACCGAGTTCTGGATGATCGAGCCCGAGATGGCGTTTTACGATCTGAACATGAACATGGACCTCGCCGAGGATTTTCTGGTGTCGATCGTCCACGAGGTGCTCGCGCACTGCCGCGAAGAACTCGATGTGCTCGGCCGCGATATCGCCGCGCTCGAACGCATCCAGAAGCCGTTCCCCCGCATCGCCTACACCGATGCCGTGGTGATGCTCAAGAGCGAAAAAACGGCCCACATGGTCGACGCCGAGATCGCGGCGCTCCAGGAAGAAGGGCCCCGGTTGAAGGCTGAGCTTGAGGAAAACAAGAAACGCTACGGCCAAGCCAAGAAACACGAAAAGCGTCAGATGGACGCCCGAGAGATCGAGATCAACCAGCGGCTGGCGGATGTCGAAGAAAGCCTGCGTAACCTGCCGAAGTGGAAAGAGTCGGCCCTGAATTTTGAGTGGGGCAACGACCTCGGCGGCAGCGACGAGACGCTGCTCACCCGGCACTTCGACCGGCCGATCATCGTGCATCGGTACCCGGCGGTCGTCAAAGCCTTTTACATGAAGCGGGATCCGCAGGACGACCGGTTGGCGCTGGGCATGGACGTGCTGGCGCCGGAAGGGTATGGCGAGATCATCGGCGGCGGAGAGCGCGCGACCGACCTGGCGTTCCTCCAGCAGCAGGTGCGCGATCACCAGCTGCCCGAGGAGGTGTTCAGCTGGTATTTTGATCTACGCCGGTACGGGTCCGTCCCGCACAGCGGGTTCGGCCTGGGGCTGGAGCGCACGGTCACCTGGATCACCGGGCTCACGCACCTGCGCGAGGCCATCCCCTTCCCGCGTATGCTCGGCCGGCTCACGCCGTGACGCAATCTTTGGAAGGGGTTCGACGTTTAAGGTTCGATGTTCAAGGTGACTTCCTCATTGACAATCAAGATCTTACGGTTCATATGAAACGACTCCCCCTCTATTTACTCACCCTTCTGGTTTTCGGTGGCTGCTCGTCGCCGGCTCCTCTTATCGCGCAGACGGCGCTTCAACCTATGGAACGACTTCAGCGGACCGTCACGGTGGGCGGGCAGGGCAAGGCCACGGCCGTGCCGGACAAAGCATCGGTGTGGTTCGGCATTGTGACGCGGGCCGAGGATCCTGAAGACGCCCGACAGAAAAACGCCAAGACGGCCGCCGACGCCATGAACGCCATCCGCGCTATGGGCGTCGAGGAGCGGAAGCTCAAGCTTCAGTCGCTCCGCATACAGCCCGTGCAGGAGTACAATCCCCGCACGCAGATGCACGAGGAAAAGGGGTACGAGGCCTACCGCGACCTCGTCGTGGAGGTGGAGGACCTGGAAATGCTCCCGAAGCTTATCGCCGAGATCGTCCAGAAGGGCGCGAACCGGCTGAATAACATCTCCTACGGGATCAAGGACGACGCCGGCTTCCGCAACGAGGCGCTGGTGAAGGCCGTGCAGGAAGCCCGGTCGAAAGCCGAGATCATGGCCACCACCGCCGGCGCGAAGCTGGGCTCTGTACTCATCATCCAGGAAGAAGGGTATTCGATGCCCACGCCGATGGTCATGATGGAAATGGCCGCCGCCCCGATGTTGAAAGCCTCGCGGGATACGTCCGAGCCGGATTCGTACGCCGCCGGCGAGATGGAAGTCAGCACCACGGTTCGGATCACGTTTGCGCTTCTCGATTAGCGAAAAGGATAAGCGATTAGCGAATAGCGAATAGCGAATAGCGATTGGGACATCGACATCACCCGTTCGATTTTACGCTTCGCCCGGAGGCCGAAATGATGGCCCGGGCGGATGCCTTTTACGCCGAGATGGACCGGCGCCGGTCGGTGCGCTTTTTTAGCGACCGGCCGGTGCCGCGTCACCTGATCGAACGCGCCGTCCAGACGGCCGGCACGGCCCCGAGCGGAGCCCATAAACAGCCGTGGACGTTTGTCGCCGTCAGCGACCCGGCCGTGAAGCGCGAAATTCGGCTGGCGGCGGAGGCGGAGGAGAAGGAGAGTTACGAAGGCCGGATGTCTCCCGAGTGGCTGGAGGCGCTGGCCCCCATCGGCACCGACTGGCAGAAGCCCTTTCTGGAAACGGTGCCCTGGATCGTAGTGTGTTTCGCGCAGCGGACGGGTGTGGGCCCGGCCGGCGAGAAGGTGAAGCACTACTACGTCAACGAAAGCTGCGGCATCGCCTGCGGCCTGTTCATCGCCGCGCTCCACCACATGGGGCTGGCCACGCTCACCCACACACCGAGTCCGATGCGGTTTTTGAGCGAGATTCTGGGCCGGCCGGCGAACGAGCAGCCGTATATCCTATTCCCCATCGGCTACCCGGCGGAGGATGCGACGGTGCCCGATTTGAAGCGAAAGGAGCTGGGAGAGATCGCGGTTTGGCGGTAAGAAACCGTTGCGATTTTCGAGGACGCTCCCCTTTTTTGTCATCCCGCACTTGATGCGGGATCCAGCCGTGTTGCTAATCGACTGGATCCCGGCTCGGGGGCCGGGATGACTATGCGTTCACGCAGGAAATCATCCAACGGAGTGCTTTCTCCCTGCTCGATAGCCTGATCGATCTCTTTGAGGAGTGTCTTCCACCCGCTCTCGATCCTATCAACCTTGAAACCCCCGAATCACCTCCAAAAACGCCTCCCCGTACCGTTCCAGCTTCACCTGCCCTACGCCGGATAACCGGGCGAAGGCGTCGAGCGTAGTAGGGCGGTGGCGGACCATCGCGGTGAGGGTGGTATCGCCAAAAACAACGTAGGGTGGGACGCCCTGGTCGCGGGAGAGGTCGAGCCGGAGCCGGCGGAGGGAATCGAACAGGGCCAGGTCGTCAGGCCGTTCGGGGGCATCCGGGGAGGCGAGGACGGCGGGGCGCCTCCGCGAGCGCGGCTCTGGCTTCGCTTCCTTGCGGAAGTACACCGGCGTCAATCCTTTTAGCACCGGCCCGCAGGCCTCCGTCAGCCGGATGCCGCCGAAGCCCGTGATATCCACCCGGAGAAAATCCGAGGCGACGAGCTGGCGGATAACGGCCTGCCATTCGGTGGCCGAAAGCTCCTTGCCGGCGCCGAAGGTCGGGAGCCGGTCGTGTCCGAAGCGGCTGACCTTTTCCGTCGCGTTGCCGAGCAAGACATCAACGACGTGGCCCACGCCAAAGCGTTGTCCCGTGCGGGCGACGCACGACATCACCTTCTGGGCGGCGACGGTGCCATCCCACTGTTCGACGGGCGTGGTGCAGTTGTCGCAGTTGCCGCAGGCGGCGTCGAGGGGCTGTCCGAAGTAGGTGAGGAGCACCTGGCGGCGGCAGGTGACGGTTTCGCAGTACCCGAAGAGCTGGTTGAGCTTGTGCTGCTCGACCCATTTCTGCTTTTCGTCGGCCTCCGAGCCTTCCAGGATTTTGCGCATCGTGACGATGTCCGCCAGGCTATACGTCATCCATGCGTCGGCCGGCAGGCCGTCGCGGCCGGCGCGGCCGGTCTCCTGGTAGTAGGCCTCGAGAGAGCGGGGGACGTCCAGATGCGCCACGAAGCGGACGTTCGGCTTGTCGATCCCCATCCCGAACGCGATAGTGGCGACGACGATGAGGCCTTCCTCTCGGATGAACCGGCGCTGGTTTTTTTCGCGCGTCCCCGCGTCCAGGCCGGCGTGGTAGGGGAGGGCCTCGATGCCGTGTTCGACGAGCCACTCGGCCGTTTCCTCGACGCTTTTGCGGGAAAAGCAGTAGACGATGCCGGCTTCGCCGGGATGTTCGCGCTGGATGAACTGAAGCAGTTGCTGGCGCGGGCTTTTTTTGTGGATGACCGCGTAGCGGATATTCGGGCGGTCGAACCCTGTCACGGCGAGGCCGTCCGCGGGGATCTGCAGCCGTTCGAGGATCTCGCGCTGGGTGGGTTCGTCGGCCGTGGCGGTGACGGCGATGCAGGGGATTTCGGGGAAACGCTCGCGGAGGGAGGCGATCTGGAGGTATTCGGGCCGGAAATCGTGCCCCCATTGCGAGATGCAGTGCGCCTCGTCGATGGCAAAGAGGGCAATCTGGATCCGGCCGAGGAGGTTCAGGAAGCCCTCCGTCATGAGGCGCTCGGGGGCGAC
The DNA here is from genome assembly GCA_041738655.1 of Rhodothermales bacterium. Classification (GTDB taxonomy): domain Bacteria; phylum Bacteroidota; class Rhodothermia; order Rhodothermales; family JAHQVL01; genus JAWKNW01. The sequence continues at coordinate 4,963 of JBGSPJ010000696.1, forward strand.
ATAGAGGAGGTCCAGCTCGCCGGCTAGCGCCCGTCGGGCGACGTCGCGCTGGGCCTCGAGGTCGAGGCTGGAATTAAGGAACGCGGCCCGGACGCCCAGCTGGGTGAGGGCCGAGACCTGGTCCTGCATGAGTGCGATAAGCGGGGAGACGACGATGCCGATGCCGGGGCGGAGGAGCGATGGGAGCTGGTAACAGAGCGATTTGCCGCCGCCGGTCGGCATGACGAGCAGCGTGTGCCGGCCCTGAGCCACGCGTTCGACGATGGCCTCCTGACGATCCCGGAAGCGATCGAAGCCGAAGACGGATTTCAGGACGTCGCGGGGAGTCTGTTGGGAGGGGTCGGGCACGGGCTACACGGAAGGAAAGGGTTACATGGGTCCGTAAGATAGGGCCGGCGGCCCGGCTTCCGCCACGAAGCGCGCGTGAAGAGCCGGCCTGAGGAAACCCGAGCTTCATCCGCTCATACAAGAGCCGATTCTTAACTGGAATCAGTCCCTACCATCAACGTCCGTTCCCGCATGCGCCTGGCGCGCTCCACCTGGTTTTTGCGGCTTTTTGTGGCGGTATCGCTGCTGAGCCTGTTACCGTCGCTCGTCGCCCCGATGGCGCGCGTTGGGCGGTATGCCGGCAGCGCGTACGGCGATTGGCTCCGCACCCAGCTTCGCGAAACGCCGAGCGTGGCCTTCGAAGCCGCAATCGAACAGGCGATGGCGGCAGGGCCTCGGTCGTTGGATGCCTTTCTGGGCGCATTTATAGATGCGTACGGGGATCGTCAGGCGCTGACCCATGCGTTCACCGGGTCGGAGATACGGTCAGACGATCTGCTCGACTTGCTGAGCCAGCGCTACAGCCGGCTCGTGGGAGACGCGGTCTTCCCCGAAGTGATCATGAAAGCCGCCCCCGTCCGTGGGGCCCTTTCCGACCGGAGCTACCGTGCGGTGCTGCTGGCCGAGCAGACGCTCCAGCAGGTCGCCGCCCGCCACCTCGTACTCCAATTTGCCGAAACCGCGGCCTTCACATCGTTGCCGCGGCTCCTGACGGCCATCCAGTCCCTGGGGCCCTAGCAGGCATTTCACTCCTTTCTTACCCCCACCGCGTTGCCCTTTTTGCTTGGTTCAGGGCACGGCGGTGTGTAATGGTTTTATTCCCTTCATCCGGTCGGGCCAGTGCCGTCACAGGCAGCGCTGGGCTGACGTGAATTGTGGCTTATCATGAAAGATAACGGATTTAAGATTACCCTCACCGTGGCGTTCCTGGCCCTCTGTGGGTTCTACCTGTATCCATCGGTGCGCACGTTTCTGGAGAACCGGAAGATCGCGGCGATGGCCGATGAGGCCCGGGTTCAGTACGAAGACGAAAACTACGCCGACCTGCGCGCGAAGTCGCTGAAGCTGGGTCTGGACCTGCTTGGCGGGATGCACGTCACCCTCGAGGTGCGGCTGGACGCCCTGATTCGTGAGCTGGCGACGGATGTCGACGACACCTTCAACGAAGTGCTCGCCGAGGCGCGCGAAGAGTCGGTCAGCGGGACGACCTCGATGATCGAAACGTTTGGGGCGATATTCGAGGCTCGCGATCCCGATGCCCGGCTTTCCCGGTATTTCCGCGATGAGGAAGCAAGCATTGACCGCCGTTCGAGCAACGCTGAGGTCCTCGCGTATCTGCAGGCGGAGTCCGACGAAGCCGTGCAGCGCGCGATCGAGATCATCCGCCAACGCGTCGACCGGTTCGGCGTGAGCGAGCCGGCGATTCAGCTCCAGGGCACGCGGCGTATCGTGGTCGAGCTACCCGGCGTGGACGATCCTGAGCGGGTCCGCTCGCTTCTCCGCGGCACGGCCCGTCTCGAGTTTCGGATGATGACGGAGCCCGAAGACGTGCTCCGCTCCCTCCAGCAGCTGATCGAGGTGTACGAGGAGGAGCCGGCGCTTGCCGAGGTCGACACGAGCGCCAGCGATACGACGGCCGCGCTTGCCACAGCGGACACGGCTGCCACGATCGACAACCTGCTCGACGAAACGGACGACGCGCTGGCCCCGAACAATAAGTTGCTGGCCATCATGCAGCCGTACGGGCAGGGCGTGATCTACGGCACCGTTTCCGAGGCCGATACGGCGAAGTTTAATGCGCTAAGCAAGGAAAAGCTGTTCCAGGATCAGCTGCCGCCAAACACCGTGCTGATGCTTACCTCGGGCGCTGTCGGCGTGGATGCCGATGGGTTCGAGCAATTCCAAGTGCTCGGCGTTCGGAGAGAAGTGGAGTTGGACGGCAGCGTCATCACCGATGCGCGGGTTGAGTTCGACGAAGTGAATCGCGCCGAAGTGACCATGACGATGAACGCCGAAGGGGCGAGGACGTGGTCGCGGTTGACCGGCGCGAACGTCGGCCGGAACGTCTCCGTCGTGCTGGACAACGTCGTCTATTCGTTCCCCACGGTCATCGAGCGGATCCCGAGTGGGCGCACGTCGATCAGCGGGCTTGAATCGCGCGAGGAAGCGCAGGACATCGTGACAGTACTCAAGTCGGGCGCCTTGCCGGCGCCGGTGGACATCGTCGAGGAGCGGACGGTCGGGCCGAGCCTCGGTGCGGCCTCGATCCAGGCCGGCTTGAACTCGGTGCTCGTTGGCCTCCTGATCGTGGCGCTGTTCATGATCTTTTACTACCGCACGGCCGGCATCGTGGCAGACCTTGCCCTGATCCTGAACGTCGTCTTCATCCTCGGCATCCTGGCCGCGTTTGGCGCCACGCTGACGCTGCCCGGCATCGCGGGTATCGTGTTGACGATTGGTATGGCCGTCGATGCCAACGTGCTCATCTTCGAGCGGGTTCGGGAGGAGCTCAACACAGGCAAAAGCCTCAAGGCGGCTATCGAAAGCGGGTATTCCAAGGCCCTCAGCTCGATTCTGGACGCCAATATCACGACCGGTTTTGTGGGTCTTGCCCTGTATTCTTTTGGGGTTGGGCCCATACAAGGCTTTGCACTCACCCTCATGTTTGGCATCATGTCGTCCTTATTCAGCGCCATCATCATTTCGCGCCTCGTGTTCGACTGGTTGGTTGTCGATCGGCGCATGAATGTCAGTTTCGGCTAAATTCTGCCGGCGCCACTGGACAGATACCCAGCGGCGCGGGTTGGCAACACCCATCTGGCCGGCAAGCCCTTCGGGCGCCGGTCTTGAACCTGAAAATGTATGCGTATTTTTGAAAACACCAATTTCGCCTTCATCCAGAATCGCAAGATTGCGTATGTGATTTCGGGGACCCTCTTCGTCATCAGTCTCCTCTCGGTCATCTTGCGCGGCCTGGAAGTGGGCATAGACTTTCTCGGCGGCATGGAATTCGTCGTTGAATCCAGCCAACCCGTTTCCACGGGCGATGTGCGATCGGCTCTGACCGGCGTCTTGGGCAGCGAACCCGAAGTTAAAACCTTCGGGGATAACGGCCTGCTGATCCGCACCGTCTCTACGGGCGATATCAACGAGGTCGAAGCCATGGTCCTCCGCGGCGTCAACGAGGTGGCACCGGGCGGAACGCACCGGATCGTGAAGACCGACATCGTTGGGCCCCGGTTCGCCGCGGACCTGAAGAAAGGCGCGTTTTACTCGGTCATCGGCTCGCTTATCGTCATCTTCCTCTACATCTGGCTTCGCTTCCAGTTGAAGCTTGGCTACAGCATCGGCGCGGTCGCTGCGCTCATCCACGACGTCGTGATCACGCTGGGTGTTTTCTCGCTCCTGCACCATCTGAACATCGTCCCGTTCTCGCTCCAAATCGACCAGACGATCATCGCCGCGTTCCTGACGATCGTCGGGTACTCGATCAACGACACGGTGGTTGTGTTCGACCGTATCCGCGAGTACACCACCATGTTCAAGACGGAAAACTACGAGAACGTGGTGAACCGGTCGATCAACAGCACGCTTAGCCGCACCATCATTACGTCGGGCACTACCTTGCTCGTCGTGATAACGCTGTTTATATTCGGTAGCGAAGTGTTGCGGGGATTCGCCTTTGCGCTTCTGTTTGGCATTGGCATCGGTACCTATTCCTCGATTTTCGTAGCGGCCCCCATCGTGGTGGACCTTCGGAATCGGATCGGCGCGCGGTAAGGGAATCCTCCCCCACCCATCAGCACGGAACTCACTCACCAATCGGACTCGCACGATGAATTACAGTGTCGAAGAGAAATACAACGCAGTCGTCATCACGCTAAAGGGCAATGTCATGGGAGGCCCGGACGGCGCGAAGCTGCACGACACGCTGAAAGAGTTGAAGGAGCAGGACAAAAAGAACGTGGTTGTCGATCTTTCCAAGACCAAGTTCATGAACTCCAGCGGCCTCGGCATGTTGATCAGTGCGATGACCACGATGCGCAACGCCGGCGGTGACCTCCGCCTGGCGAATGTGGCCGATCGGATCCAGTCGTTGCTCGTCATCACGAAGCTGATCACGGTCTTTAAGCACTACGACAACGTAGACGACGCCGTAAGCAGCTACGCGGCCTGAGGGCCGTATTGTGCCAACGCCAACGCCGGTCGGGTGATCGGCCGCACGATCATCGCGCGGCGCCGTGCCGCACCGATTGACGGTTCGCCCGGGTGAAGACCCCCTGCGTGCCATTCCGGCGACCGGCAGGATCGCGCCGTTCCCGGCGCACCTGTTAGAGGGGCGGCGAGGGTAACCTCGCCGCCTCCATTTGTGTTTAAATCGAGACCATCATGCCTGTAAGCGTTGTTATCGGCTCCCAGTGGGGCGATGAGGGGAAGGGAAAGATCGTCGACCTGCTCAGTCAGGACGTGGACATCGTCGCGCGGTACCAGGGCGGAGCCAACGCCGGCCACACGATCTGTTGGGGGGATCAGACGTTTGTGCTCCACCTCGTCCCGAGCGGCATCTTCCAGCAGAATGTCGCCTGTGTGATCGGCAACGGCGTGGTGATCGATCCGGTGTCGATGATGACGGAGATCGGCATGATCCGCGATCTCGGGTATCAGACGGAGGGCCGGCTTTTTATTTCCCACAACGCCCACCTCATCATGCCCTACCATAAAAAGATCGAGCAGGCGCGCGAGCGGTTTCGTGATGCCAATGCGATCGGGACGACGGGGCGGGGCATCGGGCCGGCGTACATGGACAAGTTCGCTCGGACAGGCATCCGGGTGGTCGATCTTCTCAATCGCGACGTCCTCCGCCAGAAGCTGAAGGACGCCATCGAGGAGAAAAACGAGATCCTCAGTAGCATCTACGGCGCCGAACGGCTGGATGTGGACGCGATCATCGACGAATACGTCGAGTTCGACAAGCTGATCGACCCGTACGTTCGCGACACCACGCAGTACCTCTGCCAGGCCCTCAAGGAAGGCAAACGCATCATGGCCGAGGGCGCCCAGGGGTCGTTGCTCGATGTCGACTTCGGCACGTACCCCTACGTCACCTCCAGCCACCCGACGGTCGGCGGCTGCTGCACCGGCCTCGGCGTCCCGCCGACGGCCATCGACCGGGTCATCGGCATCGTGAAGGCCTACAGCACCCGCGTGGGCAACGGCCCCTTCCCGACGGAGCTGAATGACGACCTTGGCGAGCGGCTGCGGTCGATCGGCCACGAGTTCGGCGCCACGACCGGCCGGCCCCGACGCTGCGGCTGGCTCGACCTCGTCGCCCTCCGCTACACCTCGATGATCAACGGGTTCACCGAGTTGGCCATCACGAAGCTCGACGTGCTCAGCGGGCTCGACGAGCTCAAGGTGTGTGTCGCCTACCGCTACCACGGCAAGGAAACCACGCGTTTCCCGAGCGAAGTGCAGACGCTCGAAATCGTCGAGCCGGTCTACGAATCGTTCCCCGGCTGGTCGGAAGACATCGTCGGCATCGACCGGTTCGAGGACCTGCCGAAGGCGGCCCGTACCTACCTGCAGTTCATCGCCGACCAAACGGAGGTGGGGATCAACATGATCTCCACCGGCCCGAAACGCGATCAGACGATCGTCAGCGACCAGCCGATCCTGACGGCTGGCTGAAGCGTTCCGAGTTTGGATGCGTCCTGCGAGCGGCTGCCATTCGTGCGCATAAACGTTCACCGTCGGTGCGTAACGTTCAACGCGAAACGCTCAACGCTCATCCGCCATGCAAAGCTATCGCCTGTCGACGAACCTGAAGTACGGGCTCGTCCTGTTCGCGGTGCTGATCGCCGTCGCGTCCCTCACCTACACGAGCCGGCTCGTCGCGCAGCTCCGGGCCCGGGAGCAGATGGTGATCCAGCTCTGGGCGAGCGCCCTCCAGGAAATCACCCAGACGCAGCTCGAGTCGATCAACCCGTTCCAACCCGAGCTCGCCGAACTCGCCGCGATGCTGACGCGGGGCGACACCGGCCTGACGCCGGAGCGTGCC
>JBGSPJ010000702.1:0-2514 GCA_041738655.1 Rhodothermales bacterium
AGGGAATATGAACTTGCAGAAGCTGCTGCAATGCAATAACATGATCCATGATCTGACCGGGGGGTGGCTTGGGTTGTTTGGAACCAAACCAAGCTAACAACCCCTGCGGTCAGATCATTTTTTTGTCGTGTACTTAGCCTCAGACCTTAAACCCTTCAGTTCATCATCGCATCCCCCTGGACCACCATAAAGCCCGAGCGGGTTTTGTTGGTCGTGCGGAGTTTGCCTTCGTCGAGCAACTCGTCGAGGTATTTGCGGATCGTGCCGGGTGAGGCGCCGACGTGGGCGCTGAGGGCCTGCTTGGAGAGGTTGGGGTTCTCCATGAGGGCCCAGAGGAGCATATCCTTCAGCCGGTCCTTTTTGTTGGCGAGGTTCTCGTCGGCCTCGTGCTCGCCGCCGGCTTCGTGTGGGGTATCCGCCGGCGCCTGGCCATTCGAGTGTGGCGTGGAGCCGTTGGTTGACGGCGTGTGGGCGACGAGAGAGCCGTTTTTGGCGGAGTCGAGCTGGTACTGCGCGTGTTTGTTTTCGGCGGCGAGCTGGGCCTGGAATTTCTTGCGCGCGATATTGTCCTTGGCGTGGACGCTGGCGAGGAGGCGTTCGCGCATGAGCTTCACGTCGATGAGCGCAGCCTCGTGTTCGGCCTCGAGCTTGGCACGGGAGACCTCGCTGCCGAGTTCACGGGCGTAGTTGGACTGGAGGCTCTCCATGTTGAGCGCCTTGATGGCGTCTTTCTTGGCCAGCTGCCGGCCGACGCGGCGCACCACGAAGCTGCTGCGGATGTCCCGTTCGGCCTTTTTGTGGTTCTTGAGCAGTTCGTACATCCCGGCCTCGTAGATGCTTCGACCGATCATGACGGCGAGCACGAAGCGGAAGGCCCAACCGGCGGCCCCTTCACCGTGCTCCAGCGCGATCACCAGCAGGGCGACATAGATCACGATGAGCGTGATCGCCCAGGCGATTTTCATCGGCATCGGGGCGTTGTGCTGCGTGTCGATGGCCAGCCACGACACGATAAACGCGCCTTCGACCAGCATGAGCGCGCCGACCCGGATCACCGTGAGCCAGGGCTCCTCGATGTTGCGGAACGCGTCGCTCGCGACTTCGATAGTAGCCGCCGAGGTGACGATAACCCCGGCGATTTTCATCAAGAGGTCGATAATACGTTGGGTCCAGTAAAAATCAACGCTCTTCTTCATTGGGTATCACGTAGTACAGTTTATAAAAATAGCGCTGCCTCGGGCTACAGGCGGTGAATGGCGCCGGCGCCCATCGGCTCCGTCGGGGTCGCGGCGAATGGAGGCTTCGCGGAACGGATGCGATCCCAATCGGCAGCAGGGGCGATGGCTGCTGGTGTCGGGCCAGAAATCGGGGTAGTGCCGGTAAGAAATGGGGGGTATCCCGGCGCACAGGGTAGTCGTCACGGCGACGGAAAGCGGCAGAAGCGGCGCGGTAGAAAATGCATCGCATGTCGCCGGCTCCGGGACGCACATGCGCACAGCGAGATGGGAAGAAGGTACGGGAAAAGCCCCACAGCGAGGGGGGAGGTTCGGCGTTATCAGAGAGGCGTTTTTCGAGCAACGCGCGATGCGCCGGTGGCGGGGCGTGGAATCGCATGCGCCTGCGCGACGGCCCAGCGGCCGTTTACCTTCCAATCGGGGTCGATGGTGGATAGCCTGGCGATCTGGTCGGCATCGAGGCCGGCGATCACCTCGGCCTTGCAGGTACGCAGCGCGATCAACGGCGTGTCGAAATAGGCCACAATGGCATCAAACGGGGTGGTGGCCGGCCAGTGGCAGTCGTCCAGCAGGCGCCGGTAGTTGGCGTCGCCCTTAAAAATCAAGAAATCATGCCCGCCGAGGGTGGCGCGTGGCGCCTCGGGGAGCCGGCGGAAGGGATGGGGTTGCGCCCAGGCGGGGTCGGGTTGGATGGTCAGGCGGCCCGCCGCCAACGCCGAGTCGAGTCGGTCGGCAAGCCGGCGGGTGTGGGGCGCGGAGGACGTGCGGAAGGCGTGGAGCGTGTCGTCGACATCGCGGGGAGTGACGTCGGAGACATAGGTCGGGAAGGCCTTGACGTGGAGGGTGACGCGGCCTCCGCGCGGGAGCCGCAGCAGGGCGTCGACGAGCGCGAGGTCCATCGTAAACTCCTCGCCGGCGTTGTCGACCACGAGGCCGACATCCAGCGGCCCGGCGCTCGCGAGCCATTCGGCCACGAGGCCGGTGTGGTCGACCAGCAGCTGGTTATCCCGGTCGATCCGCTCGTGGCCGGGACCCTCACCGGCCTGCCACAGGCTAAGGTCGGCCTGGTTGCCCCACAGGGATGCCTTCAGCAGTCCGCGCAGCGTCGCGGCGGTAGGGGTTGCGTCGAAAAATCCGGCATCGGCGAGGGCGGCTAGGGGTTTCTCGACGAGGGCGAGGCTCGCGTGTTTGTCGGGGCCGTAAGGGTCGACGCCGGCGCCGGGGCCATCCCCGAAAAACCCGGTGGCCTCCAGCACGCGGCGGAAAAGGTAGAATTCGG
>JBGSPJ010000705.1:0-12516 GCA_041738655.1 Rhodothermales bacterium
GTCTTCTCCGAAGCCTTCGGGGCCATGGCCATGGCCGCCTATGCCCGCGCCAGCGGCGACAGCCGCGCCGCCGACGAGGCCGTGGGGCTGTTCAACACCTTCATCCACTACGCCAACACCCCCGGCGCGCTCCCCCCCAAGATCTACCCCGAAACCCGTCAGACAAAAGGCATCGGCATCCCGATGATTTCGATCAACCTCGCGCAAACTCTCCGCGATACGATCGACGCCCCCGGGTGCGACGCGCATATCGACCGGTGCATCGAGGAGATCCGGCGGGACTTCATGAAGCCCGAACGCCGGGTGGTGCTCGAAACGGTAGGGCCCAGGGGCGAATTTGTCGATCACTTCGACGGCCGAACCCTCAACCCCGGCCACGCCATCGAAGCCGCCTGGTTCATCCTCCACGAGGCGAAACATCGCAACAACGACGCCGCGCTCACCCGGATCGGGCTCGATATCCTCGATTGGATGTGGGAGCGCGGCTGGGACCAGGAGTACGGCGGCATCCTGTACTTCCGCGACATCGACAACCGGCCGGTGCAGGAATACTGGCACGACATGAAGTTCTGGTGGCCCCACAACGAGGCGATCATCGCCACGCTGCTCGCCTACGAGATGACCGGCGACGACAAATACGCGCGCTGGCACCAGCTCGTGCACGACTGGGCGTACCGGCATTTCCCCGACCCCGAACATGGCGAGTGGTACGGCTACCTGCACCGTGACGGCCGGCTGTCGGTCCGCCTCAAGGGCAACCTCTGGAAGGGCCCCTTTCACCTCCCCCGCATGCAGTGGTACTGCTGGCAACTTCTTGATGAATCGGTGTAACGCGGGGGAACCTTACCCCACCAACAAGCATACATGTCATTACATGTAACATAAATCACACAATTTCGCATGCTAGAGCTACTTTCTCAACCCTGGCCCTGGTACATCGCCGGGCCGATCATCGGAATTTTTGTGCCCGCGCTGCTGCTTTTGACGGGAAAATCGTTCGGGGTATCGTCCAGTCTCCGACACCTGTGCGCGGCCGTTGCCCCGGGGTCAAACGCCTATTTGACGTACGACTGGAAGAAGGACGGCATCTGGAATCTGCTGTTTGTGGCCGGCATCGCGCTGGGCGGCGTCGTAGCCGGCGTGTGGCTGACCAATCCGGAGCCAATCGCCCTTGCCGAGGCCACACGGGCGGACCTCACGGCGCTGGGGATTCGGGATTTCACCGGGATGGTGCCTACGGATCTGTTTTCCTGGCAGGCGCTGGGCACCGTGCCGGGATTCGTGGTGCTCGTGATCGGCGGTTTTCTGGTGGGGTTTGGGGCCCGTTACGCCGGCGGGTGTACGTCCGGCCACGCGATCATGGGGCTGGCGACCTTTCAAAAGGCATCGCTGTACGCCACCATCGGCTTTTTTATCGGTGGAATCCTCGTGACCTACCTGCTCTACCCCGTCATTTTTAACTGACGTCTTGGCTGTTAACATATCGCCAATTACTCGGTATTGTCAGCCCGGACTTGATCCGGAAACGAAGCCACTCTTGCGGGGCTGACTTACGAAGTAATCCCGAAGAATGGCTCATTCGGCTGGGCCCCGGATCAAGTCCGGGGTGACAAACTGCCTTTCTTATGGATCCGGAATTTTGTTAACGCTCCTAACCGACACCTGCTATTTTCCTCTCCAGAAATGAGTACAACAACGGCATCCCTATCCGCGGACCGCAAGGTTTTGTTTGGCCACCGCCCGCTCGACGTGTTTTTGTATCTGTCGATGGGCGTTCTCTTTGGCATCATCCTGACGAAATCGGAGGTCATTTCCTGGTTTCGAATCCAGGAGATGTTCCGCTTCGACAGTTTCCACATGTACGGCGTGATCGGCAGCGCCCTCGTCGTAGCCGCCGTGACCGTCGCCTGGATCAGGCACGGCGGATTACAGACGATACTCGGGGAGGACATCGTCCTTGAGACGAAACCCTTCGACCGGGGCTACAACCAGTGGATCGGCGGGATTCTTTTTGGGTTCGGCTGGGCGCTGACGGGCGCGTGCCCGGGGCCGCTGTATGCCCTGATCGGCAACGGCGTCTCGGTCATCGTGGTGCCCCTCCTCGCGGCCGTCGCCGGCGCCTGGGCGTATGGTGCGCTTCGGCCGTATCTGCCTCACTGAGGCAGTTCACGGTGAGCCGTTTAGGGATTAAACCGGTGATGCCGGTACGTCGTCGCTGAATACGGAACGTTGATGTCTTTTGCAGTACACCGATATCTACCCGCGCTGACCTGGCTGCCCTCCTACGGGAAGGCGCAGCTTGGCGGCGACCTGGCGGCCGGCCTCACGGTAGGCGTCATGCTCATACCCCAGGGGATGGCGTACGCGCTGATCGCCGGCATCCCCCCGATCTACGGGTTGTACGCCTCGCTGACGCCCCTACTCGTTTATGCGCTGATGGGCACGTCGCGGCAGCTGGCCGTGGGGCCCGTGGCCATGGTGTCGCTGCTGGTGGCGGCCGGCGTGACACCGCTGGCCGGCGGAGACCCGACGAGGTATCTGGCGCTTTCGATCGCTCTGGCATTGCTGGTGGGGCTATTCCAGCTGACGCTGGGCCTGGTGCGGTTCGGATTCCTGGCGAACTTCCTGTCCCATTCGGTACTCACCGGCTTCACCGCAGCGGCAGCGCTCATCATCGGGATCAGTCAGCTCAAGCACCTGCTGGGGGTGGACCTCGGCGCGTCGAGCAATGTCTTTCTGGTCTTGCAGGAGGCGTGGCGACAGCTGGGCGCCATCCAGCCCATCATCCTCGCCATCGGGCTGACCGGGATCGGGCTGGTGTACGTCCTCAAACGGCTCCGGCCCCAATGGCCAGCGGGCTTGCTGGCCGTGGCCGCGAGCACAGCGCTGGTATGGGGATGGGATCTGGCATCGGCGGGAGTCAAGATTGTCGGTGAGATCCCGGGCGGCCTGCCCGGATTCGCCCTGCCGGCGATGGGATGGAGCGACTTCCAGGCCCTCTGGCCGACCGCCATGACCATCACGCTCATCGGCTTCACCGAGTCGATCGCCGTCGCCAAGGTGTATGCCTCCCGCAACCAGTACGAGGTGGATGCCAACCAGGAGCTGATCGCTCTGGGCGCGGCCAACGCCCTGGGCAGCCTGTTCATGGCGTATCCCACCACGGGCGGCTTCTCGCGGACGGCCGTGAATGCCCAGGCCGGCGCACGGACCAACCTGGCCGCCGTATTCAGCGCCGGCGTCATCGCGCTCACGCTGCTGTTCCTCACCCCCCTCTTCTACCACATGCCCCAGGCCATCCTCGCCGCGATCGTCATGGTGGCTGTCTCCGGGTTGATTGACATCAGCGAGGCGCGTTTCCTGTGGCGCAGCGATCGACGGGATTTTGTGTTGATGGCCATCACGTTCGTGGCAACCCTGCTCCTGGGCATCGAAGAGGGCATCCTCGTCGGCGTCCTCAGTTCGCTGGCGCTGGTGCTCCAGCAGGACAGCACGCCACATGTTGCCGTGATGGGTCGCATCCCGAACACCGACATCTTCCGCAACCTGGCCCGCTACCCGAACGCCATCGTACTTCCCGGGATAGCCATCTTCCGGATGGACGCCAACCTCTACTTCTACAACGCCGGCTTCTTCCGAGAACGCATCAACAGCCTGACCGGCGCCGATCCCCGCGTCCATACCATCGTCCTGGACGCCTACCCTGTCAACCAGATCGACGCGAGCGGACTACACACGCTCAAGGAGGTCGTGGAAAGCCTGCGCCGGCGCGACATCCGCCTCGTCATGAGCGGGGTGAAAGGGCCCGTGATGGACAAATTGAAGGCGTCGGGCCTCGCCGACCGGATCGGCACGGACCACTTTTTCCTTGAACTCCCCCAGGCCCTTCGGTGGATCGCCCCCGGGCAGCCGGCACAGGTCGATGCCCCTTCGCCTTACCAGGGCGGTGTCATCCCGGACCAGATACGGAAACGAGCGAAGCGACTAAAGAAGTAATACCGAAGAATGGCTCAATCGGCTGGTTCCCGGATCAAGTCCGGGATGACAAACTGCCTTTAGGGGTCGTTTTGGAATTTTGTTAACAGCCCTGATGGTCAATGGACAATGCCTCCGAACCGTCTCACTCAATCGATTTCCTGTGCCCTATCGCGGCGCTGACACCGGCAACGATGGCGCCGGCGGCGATGAGGGCGAGGGCGGCGTTGAGGGTGACCATGGCGATGATGGGCGTCCAGGCGACGAGGAGGCTTGCGGAGAGGACGAGCCAGGGGACCAGCGCGAGGCCGATGCCGGCGAGCTCGAAGAACGAATGGCGGACGCCCGGGCCGAGGGGGATGCCTTGATGATCGGGCCGGCCCTGCTCATCCCTCGGCGGGTTTTTGTAGCTGTGGGAGCCGTGGAAGATCATCGAAAACAGATCCGCCATCACCCGTTCGTGCTTGAAGTACCCGGAATGGCTCGGGCCCGGCAATCCGAGGAGGTAGTTCGAGACCTGTACGTTATCCACCATCAATAGCGGCGCGTGGCGCGATGAGGCGCTCTCGATGGACGAACTGATGACATCGGCACGGTCCCAGTAGTTCACCCAGTGGATGTTGGGCTTCCTGTTTTTGGCGAACGGCGCGACCCCGATGTCCCCACGGATGTCGTCCACCACGCGGTTGTAGCGGTGGTATTTGCCCGTGTGGCTCTCAAAGAAATAGTGGATCTTGTCGATCGGGCTCGCGAGCGTCACGAAGTGGTCGATGCAGTCCAGGCGAAGCTCCGCGTCAAAGGGGTCCTCAGCGTTGACGGAACGGTTGATGCGCCCCAACTCCAACAGGCAATCATAGGCGATCGCCGATCCCAGGCTGTGCCCGATGACGACGACGCGGCCGCACGCCGGGTCGAGGAGTACGTGGCGCAGGAGGGTGACGCCGCGGTCGAGAATGTCCGACCGGGTTTTGTGTTTGTCGTCCGTCTCCTGGTAGGTGGTCCAGAGCTGGACGTCGCCGAGGTAGTCGCGCAGGAACCGGCGCATGCCGAAGCCAGCCACCAGCAGCAGCCCGAAGGCCAGGAAGGGCGGCGGGGCGTACGGGACGAGGTCGATGAGGTACCGGAGCGGCGATACCGAGAGGTAGGGTTTGAGGAAGTCGGCGTTGAGGAAGGAGAGGCCTTCGCCCAGAGTGGCGATGGTTCGCAGGAGGCTTCCGATGACGGCGGTTATGAGGATGACGATGGCCAGGAGGATGGTCAGGAGCACCATCATGTTGTACACTTCCGTGAGGACATACCCCCGTCGCCAGTGCCTCGCCAGGGTCGTGCGGCGGTTGCCTCGTTCGCCATCGCCGGCCGACGCCAGCCAGGCCAGGAAGGTGCGAAAGGTCCCTTTTTCGAAGTCGCGGCGTTTGTCGGGCGCCTCGAAGGCATCGTACAGGTTGAGGATGTCCTGGTACTCGGCGTCGGTAAACGCGGGTTTCGCGGCATGCTGATCTCCCTGCCAGAGGGCATACAGCGCGGCGCGGCGGAGCCGGTCGCGGTCGCGCCAGGAAGAAAAGAGAGCCAGCGGGGGCGTCTTGAACTGCCTGAAAAGCCACTTGATGACGGAACGCGCGGACGATTTGCCGGCGGCCAGCGGGGCCCAGTAGGCTTCGTAAAAACGATACGCCGTCGTGAACCCCACGGGCTGGGCTTCGCCCCGGTCGTAGTAGGCCCGGATGTACGAGACCCGGTCATCCGTCTGGACGCGACTCGGTTCGAGCCGGGCCTCGATCCGGGTGAGTTTATCGACGGGGATGCCGGCCATCACGGTATCCCGCTTTACATACGAAAGCCGGTCCAGCGCATCCACCAGACGCGAGATCTCCTCGTACCGACGCTGCGCGCCCATGCCATGGAAATAGATGACGGCCGTGTACTGCTTCTCTTTTGGCTTCTCCGCGGATGCCGGGTCTGTTATGGCTACAGGCGTATCGTCTGTCACAGTTTTCTTACGCGAGCGCCGGGGCTTCGGGGTTTCGGGCATGGGTGTAGAAGGTGGGTCGGGGCGTCAAGATAACAGAAATGGCCGGGACATGGTATGTAGAGACGCTCCTGTGGAGCGTCTCATGATAATCGCATGCGTGCGGTGAATGTGTTGAATTCGGAAACCCTGCGGAGACGCTCCACAGGAGCATCTCTACGGAGTCGGCACAGGCGAATCGCCTCGGCGAAAACGTCCCTCGCCTCCATACCACCTATGTCCTTTGTGTCACAGCCGTTTAGTATTCGCCGGCCGCGACGACTATCTACAAGAAGCGGGCGGATCATCATCCCGCCCGGGAAGTACAGAAGCCCATATCCTCGCCAGGCTGCCTGTTTCTGTTGCCATCAACCGGAGCCGACGTGACACCTCGATCGTTATCGTTTCGGGCCATATCGGCCATCGTACGTTACAGTCCACTCTGGTTTGTGGCGCTCGCTACAGCCGCCTGTCTGCGTTTCGACCCGCCGGCTATCTCTTCCGTAATCCGCGATCAGGCCCAGCGTTACCCGCAGATGCAGGTGCGGGACTGGTACAAGCTCCTCCATCAGGCCGCGATGGGTAACGCCCACCTCGGCGCCGACAGCAGCGCGATCTATAACTATCTGCTCCACGAGTGGAACGCGCTGGATCGCTCCCGGCCGAACGAGGCCGTGGTCGAATACATCTCGCCGGACAGCCAGGTGGTGCGGCTCAACTTACGCCCTTACAAAGAAGCCGGTGGCACACCGGCCGAGGTCTACCGAATGATGGCAGTATCCTGGGCCGCCTTCCGACCGTCGCGAGCCCATCTCGAAGACTATCTGGGGCAGCTGGCGTTCATGGCGGAGCGCGGAGATGTATGGCTCAACGCCGACGCCCTTGCCACGCTCCTCGAGGATCACCGCGCTCGCGGATACCCCGCCGCCCACCATTCGGAGACGTACGAGCGGGTGTATCGACCGGCCTACCGCGTCGTCCTCCGCTCGACGCTCACCATTCCACCTGGCTCAACACCCTGACGCCGGCCTCGGAGTTGAAGTAGCTCAGGTGGTGGCAGGGGGCATCGCGGATGATGGGCGCCGGTGTTCGCGACGCGCTCACCAGCTTGATGCTGCCCACGCTTACCGCGATGTCGTTCGGCTCGCCGTCGAACAGCGCGCCCGCCGTTTTGCTGTGGCCCACCTTCACCAGGAATTTCTTCAGGAACCCCCGCTGCTCGCTTTCCGATACCTGGCCTATGTCGCCGGCGACAATCGAGTACCGGATGCCCGGGTTGGCGCTCGCGTCGTTGAGCAGGGCGAGGAAGGTGGACGACGGGTTCATCTGCTCTAGCGTCGGGGTGATTTGCTCGCTGCCCTCCAGCACCTTGTGCAGGCCATTGACGAACGAGCCCAGGAATGGGATAACCGACGGCACGAAGTTGACGACGAGCCCGGTCACCCGCTTCATCGCCTCCCGCGCCTGCCCGAATTTGCCAAAGGGTGAGCCGCCGTTCGGGGTGCCGGCCATCACAAGGTGGTCCACAAACGTGTGCCCGCCGAGCCGCTCGATGAAACAGCGCGACACGAGGCCGCCCATGGAGTGGGCCAGGATCGTGAGCTTTTTCCCGTCGTCCGGGCCAAAGCCGGCATCCTCCAGCTGCTTTTTCAGCGTGAGGGCGGTCTCCTCGATCGGCGTGTTGAGGTTCTCGTAGTCGTACGTGAGGATCGCGTCGAACTTCGTGTGCAGCCCGCCGGAGATGTCGGCCAGGCCGGCGACGATCGTTTTCGTGTCGCCGATGATGCCGTGGATGACGAGCAGGACGTTCTTCGCCTTCTGGACGCGCTGCTTCGCGCCGTTGGCGATGATCTCATACGGCCCGGCGTCGGTCTTCACCCAACCGAGCCTGTTGATGTTCGCGACGTCGCGCGCCAGGAAGGCTTTGAAAAAGTAGAGCTTGAGCGCCTTCCCGAGGCTGCGGCGGATGGTGGCGGCCTCCGGGATCTCGTCGATCCGGATGCGGGCCGCGCCGTCGGGGGTCCGCTCGGAGTCCCCCACGAGGACGAACTGCTCGCCGTCGAACGCCAGCGGTAGGAGCACCTCGTTTTCGTCGAGGTCCGCCTGCATCGTCATCATGAGCGGGTTCTCGGCGAGGCCGGCGTCTCCGTCGATGTCCGTCAGCTCCAGCACATGCGCCGGCGCGGCGTCGCCCCGGGTGCGGCCGGGGGAGAACAGGCTCAGGCCTCCGCGTTCCAGCACATCGTAAAAGGCCCCGTCACTTGTGGCGCCGCGGGTGCCCGTGGAGACGGCTGCGGTGTTGACCTTGGCCTTGAGCGCGGGGTGCGGGTCGATCGTCAGCTTGAGCGCCTCCACCGGCACCGGCGCCGCACCGACGGCCTTGTTCTGGCGCACGATCTTGACGCGCCAGGTCTTCGTGAACCAGTCGTTGGTCGGTTCGAGCTTTTTCTCCTCGTGCCGGCGCTCGCCGCGGGTGGCGACGAGGTAGTTGCCCAGCTCGAAGCCTTCCATCGTCAGCAGCTGGTCGTCGATCCGCTCCGTGCTCACGATGAGTTTGTACCAGACGGTTTCTTCGTTCAGGCCGGCGTCCAGAAAGAGCGACCCCTGGTCGAGCACCGAGAATTCCTGACCCGGGGGGATGGGCTCGTTGGCGTTCTGCCGGATCTTGAACTCCCGCGAAAAATACAGCAGCAGCATATAAAGCGGCCGGCTGGTGCGGTTTCGGATGAGAAAGCGCGTGGAGACGTCGTACGATTCGTCGTCGACGCCGTCGGGGGCCTTATAGGTGACCACCACCTCGTTGTCGTTGTAGAGCTTGTTTGTGTTGCCGATTTCCAGTATCCGCTCCCGTTTGTCCGGAAACGGCCGGCCGGACTCGTCGGTGAGGCAGATCTCGTAGCTATTGGCGCTGGCCTCGGGCCCCTCGGCGTACCGGATCTCCACCTTCGATGTGTCCAGGCGCGTGCTCACGTTGTGCAGCCGGAGGGCGCGTTCCCACTGGATAACCGGCTGGAGGACGGCCGTCAGCATGGCGCCGGCCTCGCCATAGCCTTTTACGCCCTGGACAAACACACCGGTATCCCGCTGGATGAGCCGATATTCGCCGTCACGGGCCGTGATCATGTAGCGCGTGCCCTCTGGGGCGTCGACAAACGTGGCGCCGATCGAGGGGTCAAGCGCTTTTTTGAGGGCGGCGACCTGCGCCTTCGGGCCTTCGATGTACACCGGCTCCGGGGGGATGGGCAGGCTCGTGATCGAGGCTTTGAACTGAGCCTGGGGGTTGCCGGCCAGCTCCGCCGGCATGGCGATGGCGCTTTTCTGGATGCCAACCTGCGTCGTCCGCGTCTGGCCGACGACCTTGCCGGCGTCGTTGTACAGCGTCAGCTCGGCCGGCTTATCGGCGTCGCTCGGCAGGTTGTGCACGGCGCCACACTCGACCATCCAGGTCTGGTCGCGTGTGTCGAAAAAGACGAGGTGGCGCTTCTGACGCTTCACCTTCGAGCCCAGGAAGGTCGTGTAGGCGTTGAAGTGGTCGTACGTCTCGAACTGGGGATCCTGCTTTTTCTGGTCGCGCATCACGGCGCGGGTGCGGGAGAAGAGCTCGGCGTAGCTGAGGTCGACGCCGTGCTGTGCGAACACCTGTTGGAGCGAGTAGGAGAAGAGCCCGCGCCGTTTTTCTTCATGGGCGGACTGCGTCCGGTCGCACGCGGCCAGCAGAATGTGTTTGGTTTTGGGGATGATCAACTCGCCGCGTTTGAGGGCGCCGGCGTATTCGATACGCAGGGTGTCGCTGTGCAGGTAGGACTCCAGCGGCCGCTCGTCCTCCATCGTCAGCGTGGCGCGGATGAGGGCGCCCTCGACTTCGGCGGCGCCGCGGGTGGCGGAGCCGGAGTGGCAGCAGTCCAGGATGACGGCGATGTGGGGGTTGTTGCGTTCGACCTCCTTGAGCAGCAGCGCGATTTCCTTGTCGCCGAGGTCGTACGCGTCGGGTTTACTGCGGCTGTTGTAGCACACGAACCCTTCGTCATATCCGTCCGGGAAATAAGTCTTAAACGCGGCGGCCGCCTTCCAGCGGGCGCCGTGGCCGGCGTAGACGAGGAGCGCCACATCGTCCTTGCCGGCCTGGCCGAGGTGCTTCCGAAACTGGTCGATCAAGTTCTCGCGCGTGGCGTCGGCGTCGGTGAGCTTGACCAGCGCGAGGTCGTTCGAGTAGTTGGTCTTGAGCAGATCCTCGTAGAAGGCGATGTCGTCGAGACAGCCTTTTAGATTGACGGCGGCGTTCTGCGAGTAGTCGTTGATGCCGGCGAGCAGCGCGTAGATTCGGGCCATGGGTCTGGACGATCCGGGTGAGTGGGACGAACCGGTGGCGCAAAGTAGGAACGTGGTTCCGCAATTGCGACCGGGGGGGACATCCGGATAACATCCTTTTTATGCCGGCGGGGTCAACCGTGCCCGTGAAACGGCATAACTCGGCCTTGTCCGCTCACGAAAGGCAATTACGCCTCGATAAGAGCAGACCTCAGGGGTCTTCAAGACCCCTGAGGTCTCTGCGAAGGTGCCCGATTCGCCTGTTCAGAGCGCCAGCGCTACACGGCACAGCTCGCCCCTCAGAACGCCGGCAGCGGTTCGCCGTGGGAGCGCACCCAGGTCGCATGGAGCTGCTGGAGCCGGCGGGTCATAGGGCCCACCTCGCCCGCGCCGATGCGCCGGCCATCCACCTCCAGCACCGGCGTCAGCTCGCCCATCGAACCCGTGGTGAACATCTCCTCGGCCGTATACACTTCCGTCATCGAGATATTTTTCTCGCGGGCCGGGATGTCGTTGAGCCGGCAGAGGTCCAGCACCAGCGCCCGCGTGATCCCTGGCAGACAGGCATCCGGGTTGGGGGTGAGGACAACGCCTTTTTTGATGATGAAGATGTTTGTCGCGTTGGTTTCGGATACAAACCCGTAGAGATCGAGCATTACCGCGTCATCGACGCCAGCGAAGTTGGCTTCGATCTTCGCGAGGATGTTATTGATGAGGTTGTTGTGGTGGATCTTCGAGTCGATGCTCGACGGGCTATTGCGGCGGATCGACGAGGTAATGAGCCGGATGCCGGCGGCGCTGTATACCGGCGGCTTCCACTCGGCCAGGACGATCAGCGTCGGGCCATACTGGTTGTTCGTCGGGCTCATGCCAGACGTCACCTTCTTCCCCCGTGTAAGCGTCATCCGAATGTGCGCGCCGTCGCGCATGCCGTTGGCCTTGAGGGTCTCGAACAGCGCCTGCTTCACCTGGTCGCGGGTGGGGACCTGCGTAAACGCCATCGCATGCGCCGAGGCAAACAGGCGGTCCAGGTGGGCATCCAGCTCCGAGATCCGGCCGTCGTACACGCGGAGGCCTTCCCACACGGCGTCGCCGCCCTGCACGGAGCTGTCGAATACGGAGACCTTCGCCTCCTCGCGGGGGTAGAGGCGGTCGCCGACGTAGATAAAGATGTGTTCGTTACGGGGATCGGGTATGGTTGGCATATGAGGATTCAGGGTCGGATGGCGTGGGCCAGGAGGCGTTCGTAATGCGGCCGGCATTCGTCCAGCAGGGGTTTCAGCCGGTCCGGAAAGGGGTCGCTTTTTTCGCTGTACGGCGCAAAGGTAGTGGATTGGTGGACGTTATGGTACCAGTACGGCGCCCAGACGCCGTCTTCGGGTTTGGGGCCGGCCGGCCAGGTGAGCATCTCCTGGTAAAAGGGGAGATCAATCTGCCGGCAGAGCGCCTGGAGGACGCCGCGGGGATCGAGCAGCAACTCGCGCGCTTCGAGGATGGCAGGCTGCTGACCCCGGGCCAGCAGGTCGTCCAGCAACGCCGTCTGCCGGCCCAGCCCGGTGTCGCGCAGCGTCGGCTCCGGGATCTGGTTGATCAGCGAAGGCAACATTTGGGCGGGGTCGCGGACGAGCATGATGTTTGACGTGTGGTCCAGAAAACCGAGGTCCAGATCCACCAGGTGGTGGGCCATGTGTTTGAGGAAAGCGACCGGGCGGTCGTAGGCGCCGTAGACGACCTGCTGGATCACGCATTCGCCGTCGTTATCCATGCCGGCGAGCACGTCGTTTCCGCCGGGGTGTTCGGCCTTCGAGACGCGTAGGTAGTGGGCGTACAACGGTTCATCGACCACGCGGGTGTCCGGGCGCTGGCGGAACGCGTACATCAACGCCGTCGACACATTGCGCGGGCCGGACCACAGGCAGACGATGCGGGTACTGGGTGTTGGCATTTTCGTTTAATAATCTGACGTTACGCGTTGCACGTTTTTCCGTTGAACGTTTGATGGTTTCGTAGGCTCTGTTGGGCTGTAAATCGCGATTCCAGAACGAAACACATAACGTTCAACGAGTAAACGCGTAACGTCACTAATAATGTCGGGGGGTATCGTAGGTTTGGACGTAGAGTCGCCGCAAATCCGTTTATCGCACATACGCCACCGTCGCCGGCCCGTCGGGCATCGCGCACACGCGCGCGGCCGGCCCGTATCGTTCCAGCAGGGCCGCCACCGTCCG
>JBGSPJ010000050.1:0-3711 GCA_041738655.1 Rhodothermales bacterium
TCGCTGGCTTCGAGAGCGTGCGGGTGAAGCGGATCGGTTTGTTCGGTTCGTCCTTAGACTTGTCCGAAAGCTCGCTCATGCGATCAGACCGCCGACGGCGCCAGGAAGGCGGTTTGCGAAAAGTGTCCAGTAGTCAGCGTCATGGTACCACAGCAGGCCGGCCCATGGCATGAGGTTGTTTCTCCAGAAAGCCTGACGGTGATGTTTCCATGGTGGATCTTTTCTAAGGTGGATAGCCAAAAGACCCAACGGACTGTCGAATGTACGGATTCCGTTCTCGTGAATCGAGTTTGAGCATAAGCCCGAAGTCTCGAAGTATGATTGTTTAGTTCTTTTGAAGTGAACCGAAGGCCACAGATAGTCCTACGACTGTATTGTCGTTGATGAACATTAACCGGGGCATTACCGAGATCGGACGACCATTGCGTAGTATGACAAACTTGGCGCTTAGTGTAGTAAAGAACCCGTTGATTGTAGCGGTTTCAGATTGACCAAATCCTGAGGCGGTAGCCTTAATAGTTGCGTAACCCAGTATTAACTGCGGGATGATTGTGAATACATCAGATGAAGCATAGGCGTGATTTATACCCAGGAAGTACTGACTTGTGGTCGAGTTCAGGTCAATACCTGCGTCTTCAAGCTGGCTAGCCCTCTCTCCAGTGAAGAAATCGAGGGTAAACGTGCCACCACTTATGAGTGTTATGGGAATCTCTTCGTCCTGAATGATTGGATAGAACATCGAATAAACCCCTATTCCATGTTTGGTGTTATCCCCGACATCCTGGATGGTTCTATTGTATAAGAGACCTAATTCCCAATCATACGATTTGGTTACAAATCCCAGGGCAAGGGTAAAGGCTATGACATCATCATCACCCTGAATGCTGTATTGGTGACCAATCCCACGTTCCTGAAAGGATCGAATGCCCTGCACAAGAGGCTGCGCTGAAGAGAGTTGTGGTAAAACTACTACTAGAAGTAGCACTAGAGCAGATAGCTTTCTCATAGGATATGATGGCTTTAAATAATACTTGAATCACACAGGACCCTCTGCATCCACTAGAGATGATGCTACGCCATGGAAGGACAAATAACATGAGGCAATCACCCTAACCTTATGACATAAAGACGAGAAGAGAGCCCTGGATCAGTACGTGGCCTGCCATGTGGATACGCCGTCTCTTGATCGCCCCTAAGGTATTGGGGACACTACATCCTCTGCCCTGGCAGGCCAATCACGCCGGCATTTTGATGGGCGCTCCAGCTCGAAGTTGTTATTCCCCTGCGAGATTCCCCGCGGATTTTCCCTACTTGCTTATAAGGCGGTTCGAAAGCCGCCCCTTGTCCGGCGGCACCCTTACGGCAAAGACGATCGTAGCCCCCTCGCCGGGTTCGCTGTCGATCGTCACTTCCCCGCCGTAACCGCCCGGTGAATCCCATCTTGCCGTCTTCGGTGTGAGGCGCGAACTTGCGTGCAAAAACACACGCATGGCCACATCCCGACGTACCCCATCCGATATGTATCCGCTGGTCGAGGCTTACCTCACAAGCGGAGAGCGGCAGAAAGCCTTCTGCGAAGCCCACGCTATCCCCGAGCCGGTCTTCAACTACTGGTTGTCGAAGTTTCGCCGCAGCCAAGCACCCTCAAGCGCGGCCTTCGTCGAGATCGCGCCAGCAGCTCCGAACGGCAACGCTGTTCTTGAGATTGACTTCCCGGATGGCGTCCGGCTCCGGTTCTTCGCGCCGGTGTCGCCGGCCTACCTCGCGCAGTTGATCCGATGATCACCTTCGGCCCCGCGCACCGTTACTACCTGTACCGCGAGCCGGCGGACATGCGCAAACAGTTCGACGGTCTCTGCGGCCTGGTGCGCAATGCCCTGAAGCGGGATCCGCTCACCGGCGACGTGTTCGTATTTGTTAATCGCCGAAGAACGCACGTCAAGCTCCTGGTCTGGGACCGCACTGGATTCGTTTTATACTACAAACGCCTGGAACAGGGCACCTTCGAGCTTCCAAAGATGACCGCTAACCGCGCGCTGAGTTGGAACGAACTGGTCTTTATGCTCGAAGGCATCGCCATGGCCTCCGTTCGGTACCGCAAGCGCTACGCAGCCCCGGAGATGACGACAAATTAACCCGGCGAATCGTTGGCTATGCGGCTGTTTTGGGCTAATTTAGGCACATGGACGGCACGGCCCATATCGCAGAGAACGAAGCGCTCCGGGTAGAGAATACCCGGCTTCGCGAACAGCTTGGTGTGCTCCAGCATGAGCTGGCACAGATCAAGCGTATGCTCTTCGGCGTGCGCAGCGAGCGCTTCGAACCGGCGCAGACGCCCGGCCTGCTCTCGCTCTTTGGCGATGGGCCCGCCCCGGAGCCGCCAGCAGTCCAGGAAACGGAGACAATCACGCGTACGCGTTCGAAGCGTAAACCCGTGCGCCAGGGGCTGCCAGCTCATCTACCGCGAGAAGTGATCGTGATCGAGCCGGAGAGTGACACTACCGGGCTGAAGAAGATTGGGGAAGAAGTCACCGAGACGCTTGATTACCGGCCGGGCAAACTGATTGTCATTCGCCGCGTGCGTCCGAAGTACGTCGACCCGAATAACGAGGCAGCAGGCGTGGTCATCGGTGCGTTGCCCCCTCGTCCGATCGACAAAGGCATCGCCGAGCCGAGCCTCTTGGCCCACGTGCTCATTGAGAAGTACGTTGACCACCTTCCAATCTACCGTCAGGTGCAGCGCTTCAAGCGGGAAGGCATCGTGTTGCCGCCCACCACGATCGAAGGCTGGGTCGCGGCGTCGGCCAATCTGCTCGTTCCGCTTTACGAGGCGCTTGTAGAGCAGGTCAAGAGCAGCGGCTACGTCCAGGCCGACGAGACACGCATCCCGGTGCAGGACGCGGAAAAGAAGGGTGCGACCCATCGCGGCTATTACTGGGTCTATCATGGTCCGCTGGACGGCTCGGTGGTGCTCGATTATCAGCGAAGTCGGGAAAAGACGGGGCCGGTCGCGTTCCTCGACGGCTACAAAGGTGCCCTTCAGAGCGACGGCTATCCGGCCTACGACGGAATTGGTCGCTGGCCGGACATCACCAGCTACGGGTGCTGGGCGCATGCACGTCGCTACTTCTTCGAGGCCAAGGGCAATGACGCTGCCCGGGCTGAACATGTCCTTCTCGAGATCGGCCTGCTCTACGACATTGAACGCGAGCTTCGCGAAGAGGAAGCCTCCCATGAGCGCCGGCGCGAGCTGCGCCGGGAGAAGGCCATCCCGATCCTGGATCGGCTGAAAGCCTGGCTACAAGCCAATCCCGGGTTGCCGTCGAGTCCGTGGGCGAAGGCGGTCAATTATGCGCTGTTACGCTGGGACAAACTGATCGGCTACACGGAAGACGGCCGGATCGAAATCGACAATAATCTGGTGGAGAACGCCATCCGTCCGATCGCACTTGGCCGGAAGAATTACCTCTTCGCCGGTTCGCACGAGGCGGCACAACGGGCGGCCGTGATCTACTCGCTGCTGGCGACCTGCAAAAAGAACGACGTCAACCCGCAGATCTGGCTTAGCGACGTGCTGACCCGGCTCCCGACCCATCCCCACAAGCAGATCGACGAGCTGCTGCCGCAAAACTGGAAAGGAAAGGCTTAGACCGCAGCCTAAGTTGCGGCATGCACAGTCAGGTCGCAAGGTGTACTTTACCGGGCGCTTAC
>JBGSPJ010000064.1:0-4721 GCA_041738655.1 Rhodothermales bacterium
GCCGCCGGCGGCCTCGCCGCGGCGCTGTCGACGGCGTCGGGCCTGCTGCTGGTCATCTCTTCGTCGCTCGCACACGACATTTACGGCACGATGCTGCGTCCGCAATCGACCGATGCGCAGAAGCTGCGCGTTGGCCGTGCGATGATCCTCGTCGCGGTGATCATGGCCGGCATATTGGGCATCTACCCGCTCGGGTTCGTGGCCGAGGTGGTGGCGTTTGCGTTCGGGCTCGCAGCGGCGTCGTTTTTTCCGGTCATCGTGCTGGGGATCTTCTGGAAACGGGCGAACAAGCAGGGCGCCATCGCCGGCATGAGTGCCGGGCTGCTGTTTACCTTTGTGATGATCGGCCTCATGCGCGCCCAGAACGTGATTCCGGGGATGGAAGCGCCGATCATCGAGTCGTTCCTGGGGATCAATGCGCAGGGGATTGGCGTGGTGGGGATGTTGATCAACTTCGCGCTCATGATCGGCGTGTCCCTCGCGACCCCGCCGCCGCCGGCGGAGGTCCAGCGGATGATCGAACAGATCCGCTATCCGCGCCAGCTGACGGACGCGGAAGTACGGGAGTAATCGCTGGCTCTACCTTCATCCCCGAAAACCCATGCGCATCGAAGCCGATACCGTCGACGAATACATGGAGCTGATCCCGGAGGATCGTAAGAATGCACTCCATCACCTGCGGGCCGTGATTCGGGAGAACCTACCCGAGGGATTCGAGGAGACGATTCAGTACAACATGCCGAGTTACGTGGTGCCGCACAACCTCTACCCGGCCGGCTACCACTGCACGCCGTCGGACCCGCTGCCGTTTTTAAGCTTCGCCTCGCAGAAGAACTTCGTGGCCCTGTACCACATGGGCATTTATGCCGAGCCGGAGCTGCTGGCCTGGTTCGAGGAGGAATTCCCGAAACACAGCACGAAAAAGCTGGACATGGGGAAAAGCTGCATCCGCTTCAAGAACGCCTCCCAGATCCCGTTCGAGCTGATCGGAGAGCTGGCGGGGAAGATGACGGTGGCGGACTGGATCGCGCTGTACGAGAATGCGGTCAAACGGTAAACGACTGTGGAACCATTACCCCGGCTTGCCTCGGGCCTCTCCGGTAGGGATCACTACGAGCACCTGTACCGGGAAAAACTGGCATGGGAAACGGAGTGGCTGCGGCGTGGGGCTCGGTTGAAAGCGGATGCTATCACGCAACTCCTCGCTCGGGCTGGTCTCACGCCCGATTCCATCCTTGAGATTGGAGCCGGCACAGGCGCGGTCATAGGTGCGCTCCAAACACGCGGTATCGGGAAGCGTCATTACGCCGTGGATTTTTCGCCGGAGGCGGTCGATGTCATCCGGAAATCGTCGAGCGGTATCGCCGCCGCCGTGGCGGATGTCACCCGTACGCCCGACCCGTTCGGCGCCGGCCCGTACGATCTCGCGTTCGCCAGCCATGTGGTCGAGCATCTGGAAGAACCCGCTCGGTTTCTTCGGGCGCTCCAGGGCATCCCGCTTCGCTACCTGATCGTCGAGGTGCCGCTCGAGAACCTGTTTTTTGGGCGGATCAAAGCCCGATTTGCGGATCGCAGCCGACACCCGGCCGGGCACGTCCAGTTTTTCGATCGCTCGACGTTCCTGACGTTGCTCGAAACAACCGGATGGCAGGTGCGGGATGTGTTCGTCTATGCCCCCGTCCACGATGCGGAGACGTTCACCTTTGCGTACGGCTCAGCGCCTCTTTCGCGGCGCTTCATAAAACGATGCACGGAGTCTCTGCTGCCACGCGTGTTCGGGCCGGCGTGGACGCGGTATTATCATGCCCACTGCGCAGCGCTGTGTGTGAAGCGGAGCCCCTGAATTCTGACGATGGTACCCGCTTCAGGTGTTTCGTTCGCGGTTTTCAGGTATGTTGGGGGATCATTCGCTTGTACATCTACCAACCCTCCATGCGCTTCCTCACATGCTTCCTCGCCGCCGCCTGGCTTCTGATATCACTCACCGGTTGCGCTCCGTCTGCCGAGCCGCCGGCACCAACCGCTACCCTCCCCATCACCCATTCTTTTTTTGTCGCCGGCCCCGATTTTACGGGCATCCTGGGCGAAACAGGGGAGGTCGTGTGGGACGCCGGGAGGCCCGGCGCGCGGGACGGGTACGTGCTGCCCAACGGCAACGTGTTGATCTGCTGGAGCGACGTCGTGCAGGAATTCGACGCGGGCCGGCAGGTAGTGTTCAGCTACGCGCTCAACCCTGAAAACGCCGAGCTGGGCACGGCCGTCCGGCTCGACGATGGGTCGACCCTGATCACTGAGCTGGGCGCAAAGCCGCGAATCGTGGAAGTCGACCGCGCCGGCATCATCCTCCACGTGGTGCCCCTCCAACCCGAAACCGACAACGCGCACATGCAAACCCGCATGGCCCGCAAACTCCCCAACGGCAACTACCTGGTGCCGCACCTGCTGGCGTTTGCGGTGAAGGAATACACGCCGGCCGGCGAGGTGGTGCAAACGATTGCGACCGACCGGCCCGAACTGGGCGGGCGCGAGGCGGAAAACTGGCCGTTTACCGCTATTCGATTGGCGAACGGCCACACCCTGATCAACCTCACCCACGGCAACAAGACCATCGAAGTAGACGCCGACGGCGTCATTGTCTGGCGGATGTCCAACGAAGATGTCGACGCCCCGATCTTCGTAGACCCCTGCGGCGCCCAGCGGCTCCCGAACGGAAACACGGTGATCGCCAGTTACGGCGCGACGGAAGGGGTGAAGCTGTTTGAAGTGACGCCGGCGAAGGAGGTCGTCTGGACCTACACCGGCCACCGCGTCCATCACTTCCAGATCCTGACCACCAACGGCCGGCCCGTCGAGGGGACGCCGTTGAAGTGAGGTGGGGCACACATCGCTATTCCCTATCAGAAGTGTTAACAAAATTCCGAATCGATCAAAAAAGGCAGTTTGTCATCCCGCACTTGATGCGGGATCCAGCAGAATTGCAATACGGCTGGATCCCCGATCGGGGTCGGGAGCCTGCCCCCGGCTTGACCGGGGGATGACAATACAGCGATAGTTAGTTTTTTTTGTTAACACCCCTGATTCGCTATTCACTATTCGCTAATCCCTCCGCTCATGCATCGCCTCCTTTTCCTGGCCCTTCTGGGCCTCATCGCCTCCCCCGCCTCCGCCCAGACCCGCGAGGCTGGCCCCTGGTGGCCCAACGCGTTGTGGGGGCCGGACGACCAGGCCGGCGGGTCGAACTGGATCACACCCGAGAAAATCCTTGAAGCCGTTTCGCTGGTCAAAACCGGGCAGTTGTACGAACTCGGCAACGTCTACGAGCGCGGGATGCCGCTCCTGGGTGACCGGACGTATGCGATCGTAATGCCCGGCTACCCGACGAGCGGCGTCGTGGGGGAGCAGCGGCTGGTGTTTAACGACGAGTTCATCGCCGGCGAACTCGGGCAGGTGGGCACCCAGTTCGACGGGCCAGGGCATGTGGGCAAGCGGATGGAGATGGCGGATGGATCGACCGAGGATGTGTACTACAACGGCTTTACAGGATCTGAAATCGCGCATCCTTATGGGCTGCAGCACCTTGGCGTCGAGCAGGTGAAGCCCATCGTGACGCGCGGCATCCTGATTGACCTCGCCGGTTACCTCGGCGTCGAGCGCCTCGCCGAGCACTACGAAGCCACCCTCGCCGATGTCCGCGGCGCGCTTGCCCGACAGGGGATGGACGAATCCGACATCCGGCCCGGCGACGCGTTGTTGTTTAACTTCGGTTGGTGGTCCCTCTGGCCTGATCCCATCACCCACAACCAGAGCCTCATCCCGGCGATCGACATGGACGTGGTCCAGTGGATCATCAACCGCCAGCCGGCGATGGTCGGCTCCGACCTCGCACTCGACGGCAGCGCCATGCGCGTCCACCCCGAGCTGGTCATGAAAAACGGGATCAACAACCTCGAGTTCATGAACTTCGGCAGCCTGCTGGCGAACGAGGGCTGGGAGTTTCTGTTCATCGTCACTCCGATCCGCCTGAAAGGCGCCACCGGATCGCCGGTGCGGCCGATCGCGATCCGATGATCTATCACTACGCCGCGTGGGCGATGGCCAGCGCCGCCTCGACAGGCGGGATGGCAAGAGGCGCGATGTCGAGGTCGGGCAGGATGCGGTGTAGCGCGGAAGTCAGGGTTGCCGTGTAACCCGAGTGTTTGGTGAGGCCTCCGGAGAGGCACAGGGTTGGATCGAGATCGGGGGTAAGGGCAACGAGCCGGCCGACCTGCCCGGCCAGCGTTTCCGTCTGTTCGAGAAGGATATGGCAGGAGATCGCGTCGCCAGCGTCCGCCGCGGTCAGCACCAGCGGGGCGATGGCGGCGGGGGACCATCCCGGCGAATAGGCGGTCTCGATGAGATGCGCGGGCCCATCGATGCCGAAGGTGGCGCGAAGGCTGTCTGTCAGCATCGTGGGGGGGCCGCCGTCGTAGGCGCGGGCGACGGCTTGCAGGCCGGCGAGCCCGATCCGGTAGCCACCGCCCTCATCCCCCAGAAGAAATCCCCATCCGCCGGCGCGGACCCGTTCGCCGCCACGCGTGCGGCCGAGCACGATCGAACCCGTGCCGGCGATCAGAAGCAATCCACTTCCGGTCTCCCCATGAGCCGACGTAAGCGCGAGGTCTGCGTCGGACATGACCACTAGCCGGGTCGGTGCGCGCGACCCCAGCCCCTCGCGCAAGGCG
>JBGSPJ010000083.1:0-1811 GCA_041738655.1 Rhodothermales bacterium
ACGCCGCCGAGGTCGAAGCTGATCGCGTCGCGGACGCGCCACACGCCGGCGGCCGCATCCCAAGATCCCACCACCCGCTCCGTCGATCCCCCACCGATGTCCAGCGTGGCCACCAGCCCGGGTTGCGGTGGCAGGTCGGACAACGCGCCGTTAAAACTCCACAACGCCTCCTCCTCGCCGCTTAAAATCTCGTACGTCAGGCCGGTCTCGTCACGCACGAAGTCAACCAGTTCCTGGCTGTTCCGCGCATCGCGCGAGGCGCTTGTCGCGGCTACAATAACGGCAGACACATCCCACCGGGCCGCGATGGCCTTGTACGCCAGCAGGGCGTCCTTCAGCCGGCCCATGGCTTCGGGCTGGATCCGGCGGTGGTGGTCGACCCCGGCCCCGAGCCGCACGAAGCGGTCTTCCGTGGCGCAGACCCGCATCCCTTCCGCCGTACGTTCGGCGATGAGCAGTAGCGCGGTGTTGGTCCCGACATCGATCGTGGCGACACGATCCGGCGTGGAAGGGGCACTCATGCCGCGTCGAGCGTCAGGTGGACAGCCCACCAGGCGTTCTCGCGTGCCTCGTGGCGCAGCGAAAACCCGTGCCGGCTGGCCTCGGCCAGCATCTCCTCCCGATCCGTCACCAGCAGGCCGGCCAGGGCCAGTGCCCCCCCGGGCCGCAGCTTACGGGCCAGGTGCGGCAGATACTCGATCAACACACTCTTGTGGATATTGGCGAGAATCGCGTCGAAACCCGTTTCCACGATGTCGTCGAGCGCGCCGATGCGGACCTCCACCTGTCCGCCGGCGGCGTTGGCGTCCACGTTCTCGCGGGCATTGTCCAGAATCCAGGGGTCATTGTCGAAGGCGACCACCCGCGTGGCGCCGAGTTTCTGGGCGGCGATCGCGAGGATACCCGTGCCGGTGCCGGCGTCCATCACCTGCATGCCGGGTGATACGATGCCCGGTGCCATGCCCAGCATCAGGCGCGTGCTTTCGTGGTGCCCGGTGCCAAAGCTCATCTTGGGGTCGATGACCAGTTCGATCGGGTGCGCCTCGCTTGCCATGGGCGGGTGCCAGCTGGCGCGGACAACAAATGGGCCGGCAGCGACGGGTTCGATCGAGGCCTCCCAGGGCGCGTTCCAGTCCTGCAGCGGGATACGCCCTTCTTCGAGCGGATGGGGCAGGCCGGCGCCGTCGAGATCGGCGAGCAGGGCACTCCGCGCCGCCTCGTCCCAGTCCAAAGCCGGCACATAGGCGCTCAGATGGTCATCCTCCTGTAAAAAAGCGACAAAACCGCGCGCATCCAGCTCGGCGATCAAGACCTCTTGCTGGTCCGGCGAGGCGTGAAAAATCAGCTCGACCGTATCGGCGGGCGAGGGTTCGAGATCGGAATCGGTCGTCAAAAGGGGTCAGGGGGTTTCGTTGACGCGGCTGATGACCAGGCCCCATGCGTCAGGCTCGGTGGGAGGGTCGTTGTCGAAATCACCGAAGGCGTGTGTGCCGTCCGTTTCGTACCGGGCGATGTACCGCCCGGCCTCCAGCACGATCTCGCCATCAAACATCCGGTTGGCATTGCCGCCGCCGGCATGGACGGTGTTTTCGCGGCTCATGCTCCACACCACGGACTGATCGCCTTCGCGGACGATCTGGCCGTAATCGTACAATCCACCGCTGAGTGAGATTTCGCCCATGGCGCGGATATGGAGCACGGTTTTGCCGGAGAGCTCAAACGCCAGTTCCCGAGATTCGTTGCTGCCGATGGACGCCATCGACACCAGAACGTTGCCGGGCATGGGCGGCAGGGCCGCGATGGCCGGCGGC
>JBGSPJ010000084.1:0-9919 GCA_041738655.1 Rhodothermales bacterium
GCCCTGAACGGCGAAGACGCGCTCATCGGCGCGCGCTACGACGCCAACGGGAACGGCGCGACCGCCGGCGCCGCGTATCTCATCGCGCTCGAAGGTCAGGTCACCATCACGGCGGTTGACGAACCCGCCGCGCCGACATCGTTTGTCCTCGATCAAAACTATCCGAATCCATTCCGTTCCGAAACCACCATCCGCTACACCCTCCCCGCGCCCGCGCAGGTGTCGTTGCGGGTGTTCGATATGCTGGGACGGGAGGTGGATGTGGTGCTCGATCAGCCGCAGCCGGCCGGGCCGTACGCTGTGGTCTACGACGGGTCGCGGCTGGCGGCCGGCGTTTACCTCTACCGGCTCCAGGCGGGGGCGACCGCGCAGGTCCGCCGTTTTATCGTCGTCCGCTGATCGGGCGTTGATAGAGTCCGCATCCGTCGCCTATACTGTGCGTTAGGACCTCCGCTCACCTTTGCTTCGCTGACCCATGTCTACCCGTCGCGACTTCTTCGGTCACATCGGCCGGCCTGCCGCCGCCGCCCTGACCGCCGCGAGCCTCAATCCGGCCGCGCTTCCCAACCTCCTGGAAACCCTCGTCCACTACCCCGGCTCCCCGGCCGACATCGCGGCCGACGAGGCCTTCTGGCGCACCGTACAACAGGCGTTTACGGTGGACCGGAGCCTGATCAATCTGAACAACGGGGGCGTGAGCCCGGCGCCGGCGGACGTCCAGGCCGCCATGAAGCGGTACCTGGATTTCTCGAATCTCGCACCCGTCTATACGATGTGGGAGATCCTCGAGCCCCAGCGCGAAGGCGTCCGCCAACGCGTCGCCCGGGATTTTGGGTGCGACACGGAAGAGATCGCCCTGACGCGCAACGCCTCGGAAAGCCTGCAAATCTGCCAGTTGGGCATCGATCTCAAAGCCGGCGACGAGGTGCTGACCTCCACACACGACTACCCGCGCATGCTTACCACCTTTAAGCAGCGCGAGCGTCGCGAGGGCATCCGGCTTGTCCAGTTCCCGCTTCCCGTTCCCGCGGAAGACGACGACGAGGTGGTGCGGCTGTTCGAGTCGCACATCACCCCGCGCACGAAGATGATCCTGATGTCCCATATCGTGAACATCACGGGGCAGATCCTGCCGGTCAAAAAGGTGGTCCAAATGGCGCGCGCACGCGGCATCCCCGTCATTGTCGACGGCGCCCATGCCTACGCGCACTTCGCGTTTACGCATGCCGACCTCGACTGCGACTACTACGGCTCCAGTCTGCACAAATGGCTGCTCGCGCCGCACGGGACGGGCCTTCTGTACGTCCGCAAGGAGAAGATCAAGGATCTCTGGCCGTTGATGGCTTCGCCGGATACGATGGATGACAACATCCGCAAGTTCGAGGAGATCGGCACCCATCCGGCTGCCAATTACCTGGCGATCGCCGATGCGCTCACGTTCCACCAGGGCATCGGGGCCGAGAGGAAGCAGGAGCGGTTGCGGTATCTCACGAACTATTGGGCCGAAGCGCTGCTGCGGCACGACCGCGTCCGGCTGAACACCAGCCTGAAACCCGGCATGTCCTGCGCCATCGGGAACGTGCAGGTCGTCGGCGTGGATACGGCTGCCCTCAAGAATTACCTCTGGAAGGAACACCGCATCATCGTGGTGCCGATCATCCATCCAGAATTCGAAGGTCTCCGGGTGACGCCGAATGTTTACACGACGATCGAGGAACTGGATCGCTTCGTCGACGCTATGGAACATGTGATCAAACACGGCCTGCCTACCGCCTGACCTCGCGGAAGGCGTGCGTGGTGCGGCGCTTTCCATTCAGCGGTTCTCCAGCGAAGTCATGCGGTTCGTCCTGCTCGTTGTCTTTGTCTGTGCCGGCCTGCCGGCGTGTCGCCCGTCACCCTCGGGGGTGGCCCGGTTGGATGCAGACTACGGCTTCGGGGGTTTCTTGCTGGGGGATTCGCTGTATAGTAGCGTCATGGGCGAGGCGGAGCGCCGTTCGCTCGATTACTCCGTGTTGGAGTTTGAGACGGGCGGAAGCCGGTTCGCCGATCAGCTTCCGCTGCCGGCCTCGCCCGAATGGCGTGTGATGGGCGTGCCGGTGTCGCGGTCGACCGCCGGTGTGATCGACGGGAGCGTGTATGCGGTATTGCTCCAGCTGGACGCCAGCTCGGACCAGCAGCGGGTTGTGCTGGATTCCCTTATCGCGCGCTATGGCATTCCTTCGGCGGTGCACGCCAATGACGCGGCCGGCGAAGGCACGCTCGTCCAGATTGATCAGCGGCACTGGGAGGGCGAGCGGGTGTCGCTGGCGTATGGGATGGGTGACGGCTTCGCCGAATTGTTTGTGTACGACCAGCGGCTGCGCACTCGTCGTATGACGCTCCAACGCACGATCGCCGCCGGCCGAGGGGCCCCCGCGCCGGCACTCGACGCCCTCGAGGAAATCGGCTCCGTCCAGTTGCAGATCACCGAGCCATTCGCCACCTGGCGCTACCAGTACCGCCGCACGGCCGAGCCGGATCGCCGTGGCGCCGTGGGCACCATCGACTACAGCCTCGTTCAGCCCTTCTTCGAGGTGCGCGGACGAAGCCTGTACGGCCTCGATATGGCCCGGGTGTCCCTGTATTTCCTGCCCAAAGTGGATAGCCTTGTGTCGATGGAGGTTCGGTTCGACAACTCGCAGGGGCAGACCGTCGGTTTTTTTGATCTGCTCCGGACGCTCGAGCGCAAGCTGGGCCGCGCGCCGTATTCGGATACGCTACATACTAAAAAGGGCCCGTTCCGGCGCGCGATCTGGTATGGACGGGAGGTTCAGGTAGTCCTCGAAGAATACCGGCTCCAGCCGGGTCGGGCGAGCGTGGCGGACATTGTCGCCCGGTTCGAGGTCCGGCGCGAAGCGGTGGAGTTGGATCCGGATTGGGAGCCTCTGGCGGACCCGGCGGCAGCGCCAGATCCATCTCCTTATCTGTCGCCGGACAGCCTCATGGATCTGCGCCGGCCCGAGTTATAGCGCGGCATGAACCCGGACGATACCCGGGTATGCGGGTGGCAAAATCCGCGTTTCTGTCCGCCTGGATGGACATTTAAGGTAAGAGCCTCAACGCCGGCACCACACCGTCAAAAGCAGCGGCATGTACGCGCCAAAGAGGGCTTCATGGTACACCAAAAGTACCGCTCACTTCTGGTCTAAATGAGTACGGACTCCGCGGCCGGCCGGCGTAATTTATAGGCTCGTTACAAAGTTGAGTACCCCATTTGACTATTAGCACTTCCATGCAGCAGAATATACATGTTGAATCGATCCGTGACGGGCTGACCAGTTTGCAAGGCCTCGATAAGGATTACCTGGAGTCTTCGCGCCGGCGCCTGTTCCTCATGCCTGAAAACCAACGCCAGCGGATGGCGGAGGAATACCGGAGCAAGGCCGCGTTGTACTTCGAGTTGTACCGTACCGCCAGCAACATCTGAAGGGTTTAAGGTTCAAGGTTCGAGGTTTAAGGGCAACATACCTTGAACTTCGAACCTTGAACATTAAACCCCTTATTCGTACCGCAGGGACTCCACCGGGTCCACATTTGCCGCCTTCCGTGCGGGGAAAAAGCCGGCGAGGAGTCCGATAAGCGTCAGCACACCCACCGTGAGGAGCGCTACAGGGGTAGAAAGGACGGGGTTGGCGAGGAATTCCATCGCACCTTCTTTGTTGGGCAGGCTCTGGATGGCCTTTACGACGCTATAAGAGACCAGCAGCCCGATGGCTCCGCCCATGAGCGAGATGAGCAGCGCCTCGAAGATCACCTGGATCTTGATGTGGTATTTGCGGGCCCCTAACGCCAGCTTGACGCCGAACTCGCGCGTGCGCTCCTTGACCGTGACGTACATGATGTTCGCCACGCCCACGCCGGCCAGCAGCAGCGTCAGCCCGCCGACGAGCCCAAGAAAGATCTGGATGCCCAGGAATACCTTCGCGCTTTCCTTCTCGTTCTCGATGAAGTCCCAGATCCCCAGCGCCCGCTCGTCCGACGCGTCAAATTTGTACTTGCGGCCCAGCACCTCGTAGATCTGCTGCTTGACCGCCGGCGCCACCGCGACGTTGCGTGGGCGCAGGACCATGTGGTCGATGTACCGATGCCCGTAAATGGTCTCGAACGTCGACGACGGAATGATCGCGCGGTTGGCATCCGGCCCGTTGTTCATCGAGGTCTGGAGTTTCTCCTGCATAATGCCGACGACGGTGAACGGGAGTCCGTCGATCATCACCGAGCCTCCCACGGGCTCCGCATCGCCGAAGAGCCGGCCGGCCAGCTCAGGGCCAAGGAAGACCACGCGGCGCTTTTGCTCTTCATCTAGCGCGTTCAGAAAACGCCCGCCGGGCGCCGGGTACATCCTCCGCATATCCTCGAACGCCTCGCCGACGCCCTCCATGTAGGTCGTCGTCTTGTTTTGCCCCACCTGGAGCGCCACGCCCCAGCGTCCGTACGAGATGCTGCCGAGGTCTACATCGGCGATCGAGCGCTGGAGCAACTCGAGGTCCTCGCGGATGAGGCGGATGCGCCGGCCCTTATCGAGGCCCTCATAGGCCTGGCTGGTCTCCCCCCCGTAGATCTGGAAGATCCGGTCGCCGGCGTTGAGCAGACCGCTCTGCATCGTCCGCCCCAACCCCTCGCCAAAAGCCAGCAACAGCACCACCGACAGCGTCCCCCAGGTGATGGCGAACATCGTCAGAAACGCACGCGTTTTCTGCGTCCGCAGGTCGTTCCAGAATTCCTGGAGGAGGATTTTCCACATGACGGTTTAAGGTCTAAGGTTCGGGGTTTAAGGTAAGTTGTCCGGATTTAAGCAGAGGGATGTACCTCCTTAAACCTTGAACCTGGAACCTTTAACCCCGAACCGTCAGGTTCGAAGGCACTCCACAGGGTCCAGCCGGGAGGCTTTACGGGCGGGGAAAAAGCCGGCGAGGAAAGCGATCAGAGAGAGCAGCCCCATGGTGGTCAAGGCTACCATGGGCGATACTTCCGGGGCGCCCACGGCGTCCTGGATGGGCAGATACGCGAGCGCTTTCACGAGGCCAACGGCGATGCCGAAGCCGAACAGGGCGCCAATGCCCACGATCAGGAAGGTCTCGCCGAAGAACTGCATCAGGATGTCGCGCCGGCGGGCGCCGACCGAGCGCTTCACCCCGATCTCGCGGGTCCGCTCGCGGACGACGACGTACATGATGTTCGCCACACCGATCCCACCTACAGTGAGCGTGAAGCTCCCGATGACGCCCATGAAGATGTTGAACCCGAGGAAGAAGGCGCGCATGAACTTGTCGGCCTCGTTGGTATCCCAGATGCCGAGGGCGTCCTCATCGGTCGGGTCGAACCGGTTGCGCCGGCCCATCACCTCGTACACCTGGCCCTGGATGGACTCGCTGAGCAGCGGGTCGTCCGGCTGGTAGATGATGTTGTTGACGTACCGGTCCCCGAAGAGCGACTTGTGGGTGCTCGCCGGGATAAACATCCGGTCCGAATCCCGCGAGTTGTACGACGAATTCTGAGTTTTGGGCTGCATCACGCCGATCACGGTGAAGGCCGCTTCGCCGACCATGATCTGTTTCCCGACTGCGTCCTCGTCCGCAAAAAGGAGCCGCTTGATCTCGTCTCCGAGCACCGCCACCCGCCGGCGGTTTTGCATGTCGAGTGTATTGATGAACCGACCTCCAGGCTCGGCGATGACGTTACGCATATCCCCGTACACCGGGTAAATACCCGTAATCGCCGGCATCGTCGATGACTGCCCCACACGCACCGGGGTGTTTCGGTTCATGTACTCGGGACTGATCTGTTTGATGTCCGGGATCTCCTGCGCCAGGAGCGCCGCATCATCCTCGCGAAGCGGGATTCCCCGCCCGTCCGGAAAGCCCTCGAACGATTTGGTCGTCCGCCCGCCAAACATCACCACAATGCCGTCGCCCATGCCGTGCATGTTCTTGCGCGACTGCTTCTCGAGCCCGACGCCGAACGCGAGCAGCACGATCACCGCCACGGTCCCCCAGGTGATCCCCAGGATCGTGAGCGTCGTCCTCAGACGCTGCGCCCAGAGGTCGTAGAAAAACTGGGATAATGTCGCGAGAAAACGCATGTGTTTTTTTATAGCAAAAGCATTCCATTCATCGTCATCCCCGACCCCGATCGGGAAACGAAGCCCCGCTTGCGGGGCTGACTTATGAAGTAATCCAGACGTATTGCAATCCGACTGGATCCCGGCTCGGAGGCCGGGATGACAAAGTGGGAATTCGGCAAATCATTCGATCACTTTGGGCGGCTTCTCCCGAATTTTTTCTCCCTCGGAGATGCCCGATAACACCTCGATCTGTATGGCATCGCTCAGGCCGGTCTGGATGATCCGTTCTTCCAGCGCGTTATCGGCGAGGAGGACGTTCACGCGGGCCGTGTCGCCGCTGAACTCGATCACACGTTCCGGGATCAGGAGGACGTTCACCCGCTGCTCGATGATGATCTCGGCGTTGGCGGAGTAGCCGGCGCGGAGCACGACCGTCGCCGGATTTCCTTCAGGGGAGGCGGCTTCCTTTTCGTTGGCGGAGAGGATTTCGAGCTCGACCGGAAAAACAGTAGAATTGTCCTCTTTTTCCGCTTTCAGCCAGATCTTGGCCAGCAGCCCGGTAACCTCGGCGTTGGGCAGGGCGCCGACCTTGATGACGGCGTTCATCCCCTCCTTCAGACGCCCTACATCGATTTCATCCACCGTTCCGCGGAAAATCAAATCGTTCATGTCCGCCATCGTCATCAATACCGTCCCTTCCTGGTAGGAGGTGAGGGGCACCACGTTGTCGCCGATCTCGACCATCTTATCCAGAATAAACCCGCTTACGGGGGCGCGGACGACGGTTTCAAAGCTTCCGCTGTCCGTCGATACGCGGCCTTCCCGGAGCAGTTCGAGCTGCTCGCGGGCCATCTGGACCTGCAGGCGGGCCTCTTCATAGCTGCGGCGTGTACGCTCGTACTCCTGGTCGGCCACGAGTTGCTTATCGTGAAGGAGTGTCTGGCGGTCGTATTCCGCCTTCAGGTTGTCCACCTCGATCTGGCGAAGCTGGATCATCCGCTCGGCGTCGACCAGTTCGCGGGGCGTGGGGGTCGGTTTGATTTCGAGGAGCGGGTCGCCGGCCTTGACGAAGTCCCCCACGTCGGCGAACTGCCGGCGAGCGACGCCGGAGAACTGGGATTTGACGCTCACTTCGACGCGAGGCTCGATGGTGCCCACCGCCAGGGCCTTGTCGACGATGTCGCCCCGGGAAGCCAGCACGTGCGGGATAACCTCCTCTTCGTCTTTATCGCTGTAGGCTTTGTAGGCGGCGCCGCCGCCACCTACGACGGCAATGAGGATGCCCAGGATCAACATCAGGCGTTTGGCTCCTTTCATGAGTCTCGATGTGGCGGGTGGTTGGGAGGGCCGGCTCGTGGCGGCTGGTCGTTCACTTTAGTTCTTCACTAGGGCTCCGTACGGCCGACGCGGAAGCGATGTTACAGGACGCCCCGGTGCCGGCTAGAAAAGTAGCAGTAAAAAATTACGGACCACCCGCAACCTGATCGTTGTACTCCTGTACAAGGGTTGACAAAGTGTCAATAGACTGTGTAAGCGATGTCCACCGCGGAACGACGTCAGGAAGAAAAGGAGCGCCGGCGAAGCGAAATTGTCGACGCGGCGGAGCGTGTGTTTGCGCACAAGGGTCTTGACCGAGCGACGATGGCGGATGTAGCGGACGAAGCGCGACTGAGCCGGGGACTGGTTTATTTCTACTTTAAAGACAAGGACGATCTTTACCTGGCGCTGACGGTCCGGGCCATGGAACGGCTGCGGCACTCATTCGAGGTGGCCGTCGTCGGTCACCCGAACGGTCTCGCGAAGATCATGGCTATCGGCAGAGCCTATGTGGCTTTCCATCACGAGCAGCCCCAGTATTTCCAGGCGATGGCTGATATCGAGGCGCGCGAGGTGACCATGGAATCCGCGCCGACTGAAAATGCGGCGGCCTGTATGACCGAAGGGGCCTGTATTCTGGCGTTCATGGCGCAGATCATTGCGGAGGGTATGGCGGATGGCAGCATCCGCGCCGATGTCGGGGATCCGATGCTCACCGGCATCAACCTCTGGGGGTTTACCCACGGTATCATCCAGCTGGCCGCCAACAAAGGCCAGATGTTGCAGCAGACGCATCAGGTCTCCCACAGCGCCCTCATCGAACAGGGATTCGAGATGATGCGCCGCACCCTGGTCGCCGGCCCTCATTCATAACACGTAATTTTTTTGCCCTTAATGTTGACAAAACGTCAAGCAATGATGAAACGTCAATGCTCTTGTGCCGGCAACGGCCGCTTCTGGCTGCTCGTTCTGCTGGCGGCCCTGCTCGGGGCGTACCTGTTTCGGCCGGCGCCCGCCCGGGCGCAATCGGATCCGCTCGACGCCTATGTCGAGGCCGGCCTTGCCGGCAACCTCGCGCTCCAACAGCGCTCGCTCGATCTTGAAAAAAGCCTCCGTGCGCTGGATGAGGCCAGGGGGATGTTCTGGCCCGAGCTCCGTCTCGAAGCCCGTTACTCGCGCGCCGGCGGAGGGCGGCAGATCCAGTTTCCCGTCGGGGATCTGATGAATCCGGTGTACCAGACGCTGAACGACATTCTGGCGTCCCAGGGCCAGCCGGCGCCGTTTCCGACAATCGAAAACGTCGAGATTCCGTTTTTGCGGGAGCGGGAGCAGGACACCCGTGTCCGCCTCCTGCAGCCGCTCTACCAGCCGGCGATCCGGCACAATTACCGGCTCCAGGGGCATCTGATGGCGGCGGAGGAAGCCGGCCTGGAGGCGTTCCGGCGGCAGCTGGCGCGGGACATCAAAGTAGCCTATTACGATTACCTGAAGGCCCAGCGCGCCGTCGACATCTTGGCCTCGGCCCGCGGCGTGGTGGCGGAAAACGTCCGCGTGAACGAGCGGCTCGTGCAGTA
Source organism: Rhodothermales bacterium (assembly GCA_041738655.1). Lineage (GTDB taxonomy): Bacteria > Bacteroidota > Rhodothermia > Rhodothermales > JAHQVL01 > JAWKNW01. The sequence goes on from JBGSPJ010000084.1 coordinate 8,995, forward strand.
TGCGAAGGCGACCGACGAGGCCGTGATGCGGGCGCGGGCGGAGTTCTTCGAGGTCGAGCAGCAACAGGCGGACGCCGTCCGCCAGCGCGACCTGGCCCGGTCGTACTTCAACTTCCTGCTCAATCGCCCGCTCGATACGGCCATCGACGCGCCGGCCGAGGATGCGCCGCCGGCCGCCACCTTTCAGCTGGCGGCCCTTCATCCCTCCGAATCGGTCGCCATCGAAGCGCTGGCGCGGCGGCATGAGGTGAAACAGCTCGATGCCGCGGTGCTGGCTTCCGGCACGGCGGTGGACATCCAGAAGAGTAATGCCCTGCCCAGTGTGGCGCTGGCGTTCGACCTCGGCATGCAGGGCGAGGACTACGGGTTCGCCGGCGACCGCGGTTACTACATGGCCTCGGTCGTCCTCCAGTGGAAGCTGTTTGATGGCTTCCAGGAGCGGGCGCGGATCCAGCAGGCGCGGCTCGACACCCGCCGGCTCGAACTGCAGCGCGAAGAACTGGACGATCAGATCCGGCTGCAGGTGCAGGACGCCATGGACAACCTGGGGGTGGCCCGATCTTCACTCGTCACGGCCGAAGAGCGGCTCCGCGCCGCCCGCGAAGGCTACCGGCGCGTGGCCCGCAAATATGAGGAGGGGATGGATAATCAGGTGACGCTGCTCGACGCGCGGGACGTCTGGACCCGCGCCGAGCTCAACCTGAACATCACCCGCTACGACGTCCTGATTCGCCTCGCCGAGCTGGAGTTCGCGGCCGGCGGATGACAATGAAACAAACAATACCACATCCCATGACAATCAATCACTCGGTACCACCCCCGGGCGCCCGGCGCTCGAACGTCCTGATCCTGGCGATGCTGCCGGCGCTCCTCGCCGCCTCAATCACCCTCGCCGGCTGCAACCGCGACGCCGACGCCGAGCAGC
>JBGSPJ010000096.1:0-6606 GCA_041738655.1 Rhodothermales bacterium
CGCGCTGCTCCTGGCCACCGGCCGCGCCGCCAATGTGGCCGGCCTCAACCTCGAGGCCGCCGGCGTCGCCTACACAAAACGCGGCATCGACGTCAACGAGAGCGGGCGCACGAATGTGAGCCACATCTACGCCATCGGCGACATCGCCGGCCGCTATCAGTTCACCCACATGAGCGAGCACATGGCGAAGGTGGCCATGACCCGCGCGCTACTCAAGGTGCCGATGAAGATCGACATGAAACACGTGCCGTGGGTCACCTTCACCGAACCCGAACTCGGCCACGTCGGCGCGACGCAGGAGGACCTCAAGAAGCGGGGCGTCACGTACGAGGAATACCGGTTTCCCTACACCAAAGTAGACCGCGCCGTCACCGAGGGCGAAACCACCGGCCTCATCAAGGTCTACGCCAAGGCCTTTAACGGGAAAATTCTGGGGGTGGATATTCTGGGCGCCAGCGCCGGCGAACTCATCGGCGAATACGCCGTCGCCATGCGCAACGGCGTCTCCCTCCGCCAGATCGCCGACACCATCCATCCCTACCCCACCTACGCCCTCGGCGCCCGCCGCGCCGCCGACCAGTGGTACGTCCGGAAGCAGTCCGCCGGCTTCGTCAAACTCCTCCAGTTCCTCTTCCGGTACAAGGGGCAGGTGAATGCCTATAAACCGGGGACGGTGGTGTGATGGCAAATGATCGATAGTTGATGGTTTATGGTCAATAGTCGATGATTAATCATAAACCATTGACCATTGACCATCAGGAGTGTTAACAAAATTCCGAAACGACCAAAAAAGGCAATTTGTCATCCCGGGCTCCGACCCGGGAACCAGCCGCATGAGCCATTCTTCGGGATCCCGGATCAAGTCCGGGATGACATTGCCGTTGTATTGGGCGTTTTGTTAACAGCCCTGATTGACCATTGACCATAAACCATTAACCATCGACCATCATTTCGGCCTCAGCGGCCGCATCACCACCTCCGAAATCAGATAGTTGTCGGACGTTTCGAGGAGGTGGATGAGGGTGGAGGCGAGGTCTTCCGGCTGCATGGGGTTGGGGGAGCCGCTCGTGCCGGCGACAGCGCCGAAGGACGTGGCCACAGAGCCGGGGTAGACGCAGGTGACTTTGATGCCGTCGTCGCGGACCTCCTTCATCAGGGCCTCGCTGAAGCCGCGCAGCCCGAACTTCGTCGCGTTGTAGGCCCCGAGGTTCGCCGTGCCCAGCAGGCCGGCGACGGATGCGATGTTGACGATGTGCCCGCCAAAGCCGGTGTCGGCGTTCTGCCGCTTCATGGCCGGCAGGACGGCCCGCGTACAGAGAAACACCCCGCGAAGGTTGGTCTCCATCTGGAGGTCCCACTCGGCCAGCGTCTGTGTCTCGATGGGCCCGAACTGGCCGAGGCCGGCGTTGTTGACCAGCACATCCACCCGCCCCTCCTCGTCAATCGCGTGGCCGATGGCCATCTGCACCTGGTCTTCCTCCCGCACATCACACACCACCGGGTGGAACCGCTCGCCCAGTTCAGCCCGAAGGGCGTCGAGCTTGTCCACCGAACGGGCCAGGCCGTATACGATCGCGCCGCGGGCTACGAGGGCGCGGGAAAAATGCTCGCCGAGGCCGGCGCTGGCTCCGGTGACAATGGCGACTTTGTCGTGTAAATGCATGGAGGGCGTGTTGTTGGGGAAGAGGGTGAGTTCAGACGCCTCGCCGGCGCCCGGGGTTTCTACACCGCGACGGAATCGGAAGCGTATACCACCTATATAACCACCACAACGGAAACGATGAAGGATGCCCTATTTTATGTTCGCCTAACGTAGCTTCTGCTTACCTTCGAACGGATAGTCAAACGCATGTCTCAAACCCTGCTCGACGATCTCAAGGCGGCCTTCGCCCGGGGCGAGGTGGTGGTGATCGCCGGCACGGGGGTCAGCGCCGCCGCGACGGCCGGCGACCGCCTCACCAGCTGGCGAGGGCTCCTCCACCACGGGGTAAGCCGCTGCGAGGAGGTCGCTTCCAACCTTCCTGCCGGCTGGGGAGACCGCGTCCGCGGCGAAATCGACTCTCCCGATCTCGACGACCTCCTCTCCGCCGCGGAGAAAATCGGCAAGAAACTTGGCGCGCCGACAGGTGGAGAGTTCGCGCGGTGGCTGGCGGACACCGTGGGTGTATTGACGGTAACAAACGACCGTCTGCTCCAGGCCATCGCCGGCCTCGGCTGCCCGATCGTCACGACGAACTACGACAGCCTCCTCCAGCAAACCACCGGCTACGAGGCCGCGGCAGCCCGCGACGGGGCCCATGCGGCCCGCATCCTTCGCGGCGAGGAATCGGGTATCGTCCACCTCCACGGCTACTGGAAACGCCCAGAAACTGTCGTACTCGGCATCCGATCGTACCAGGATATCCTGGGGGATACCCACACCCAGGCCCTCCAGCAGGCACTCGGCGCCATGAAGACGCTGCTGTTCGTGGGGTGCGGCGCCGGCCTGGACGACCCCAACCTGAGCGCCCTGCTGGCGTGGACGGCCGGCGTCTTCGGAGGAGACCCCTACCGGCACTTCCGCCTCTGCACCCACTCCGAAGAACCTGACCTCCGAAAACGCCACGACGGGGAACGGATCTTCCCGCTCGCCTACGGCGCCAGCCACGACGACCTGGCCCCGTTCCTTGAACGGTTGCGCCGTCCCACAATACCGACACCAAACCCGACCCCCGCGCCGGCCGCCGACCGGCTCCCCGTGGCTCCCCGCTGTTTCGGGCGGGACGACCTCGTGCAAGACCTCGTCCGCCTCTTCGACACCGAGACGCCACCGCCCGTGTGTATCCTCGGCGGACCGGGCATCGGGAAAAGTAACCTGACCCTCACGGCCCTCCACCACGGCCACCTCCGGCGCCGATACGCGGACCGCCGCTACTTCGTCCGCTGCGACGGCGCCATGAACCGCGACCTCCTCGCTGCGGAAATTGCCCGGAACCTGGGCTTGCCGCCCGGACCCCGGGCCGAAGAACGGGTGATGGCCCACCTGGAGCAGGCGCCGACCCTCCTCGCCCTGGACAATGCGGAGACTCCGTGGGAGGCCGACCGCCCCGGCACGGAGGCATTTCTCGCCGGCCTGGCTGGAATCGCCGGACTGGGTCTGGTGGCCGGCATCCGGGGGAATCAAAAACCAGCCGGCCTGCCCTGGCAGACGCCGGCCGCCCTCCTGCCACTCCCGCTGGCCGAAGGGCGAAAGGTGTTCCTGGCCATCGCTGGCTCAGGGTTCGCGAACGACCCGGATCTGGACGAACTCGTGCGCGAACAGGACGGACTACCCATCGCGCTCGAACTCCTGGCCTATCAGGCAGAAGGAGAACCGGACCTCCGGGATCTGCGCCGGCGCTGGGAACAACACCGGGCCGACCTCCTCCGGCGCGACGGTGGCGCGGGACGGCTCGACAACCTGGCCGTGTCGCTCGAATTGTCCCTCTCCGGCCCCCGCATGACGGCGCCCGCCCGCCGGCTGTTCGGCCTCCTGGGCCTCCTCCCCGACGGCGCGGCCCGCGAAGACCTCGAATCCCTGCTGCCCGAACACGCTCTGGAAGCGGCGTCCATCCTCCGAAAAACAGGCCTCGCGTTCGACGACCAGGATCACCTCCGGCTCCTGGCCCCGGTGCGGCGACACGCCGAAAAACACCATATCCCCGAAGACCATGATCGGGACAGGGTGCTCCACTTCTACGGAGAAAAAGCCCGGACGCTGGGCTGGCGCCTCGGCTTTGAAGGGGGCGCAGAGGCCAGCCGCGTATTGACCGCCGAACTGGGCAACCTGTTTGTGTCGATCCCACACCTGCAGGCCGGCGACGACCCCGGGCCGGGAATAGAAGCGGCACGTGGGCTTGGCAAATACCAGTACTTCGTCGGATTCGCCGATACGACCCTCCTCAATACCGCCCGAGACCGAGCCCGCCGCGACGGACGCCTGGCCGACGAGGCCAACTGCATCCGAAGCATCGGCGACATCGCCCTGGCAAGGTCCGACTACGACACAGCATACGAATGCTACGAAGTGGCCCGGCCAATCTTCAAAATGGTGGGTGACATCCTTGGGGAGGCCAATTGCATTCTACGACTCGGTGACATCGCCTTTGCCCAGTCAGACCACGACACGGCGCAATATAGATATGAAGAAGCTTGGCCACTATTCCACAATGTGATCCACAATGTTGGTTCTCTCCTTGGCGAAGCGAACTGTATAAAAGGCCTCGGCGACATTGCTTTTGCATTGTTCGATCATGACTCAGCGCGATTGCGCTACGAAGAAGCTCTGCCCCTCTTTCAGAAAGTGCGTGACGTCCTAGGAGAAGCCAATTGCATTCAACGTCTCGGCGACATCGCATTAGCCTTGTCCGACAATATTCCGGCGCGATTACACTACGAAGTAGCTCGGCCCCTCTTCCAGAAAGCAGGGTCGCTCCTCGGGGAGGCGAATTGCACACATGGAATTGGTGCTATTGCGCTCAGAGAGGGCGATAAATGGGCTGCAAAACTCGAGTTTGAATCTGCCCTGGTCCTTTATATCCAAATTCATAGACCCTATTCAATCGGGTGGGTGCACCGCCTACTTGCAAGAATTGACACCGGGACTGATCGCGCGCGCCACGTAGAAGCCGCACGTCAGGCTTGGCTGTCCATCAAAAGGGACGATCTGGTGAAGGACCTAAACGCTGAATTTCCCCGCGAATCAATCGAATGAGAGTAATCTGGATACTGAAGCTTGGCATAAAACCTCGATTGGATCATTGGCGGGATTTGGCGTACGTTGGGCCGTCACATTCTCCATCTATCCTGCCATCGGGCGCACAGCCGTGCGCCCCTACGACGATCCTCATGCGGTTCTACACCCTCCTCATCCTCGCGCTGTGCCTCGGCTTCTCCACCCACGCCGACGACCCGATCCTGGGCTTTAAGCCGGAAAACGTAGCCGGCCAGCGCGCGCGCGAAGCCCAGTTCGACAGCCACATGGACGCGGCCAACCTCGATGCGTGGATGAAAACGCTGACATCAAGGCCGCACCACGTCGGTTCGCCGGGCAGCAAGGCCAACGCCGAATTCGTCGCCGCGAAGTTCAGGGAATGGGGATTCGAGACGGAGATCGAGGTCTTCCACGTCCTCTTTCCCACCCCGAAAGAACGCCGGGTCGAGCTGCTTCTAAATGGCAAAACCGCCTTCCGGGCGCGCCTCGATGAGCCGGCGGTGACCGGGGACGCCTCGTCCGCCATCCGGAAAGACGTGCTCCCGCCCTACAACGCCTACTCGGCCGACGGCGACGTCACCGCGGAACTCGTGTACGTGAACTACGGCACGCAGGAGGACTACGAGGACCTGAAGGAGATGGGGATCGATGTCGCCGGCAAGATCGTCATCGCACGCTACGGCCGTTCCTGGCGCGGCATCAAACCCAAACTGGCCGCCGACCACGGCGCCATCGGGTGCATCATCTATTCCGACCCCCGCGAGGACGGGTATTTCCAGGGGGATGTCTACCCCGAAGGCGCCTACCGGCCGGCGCTCGGCGTCCAGCGCGGATCCGTGGCCGACATGCCGCTATTCCCCGGCGACCCGCTCACCCCGGGCGTCGGCGCCAAGGAAGACACCGAGCGGCTCTCCCACGACGAGGCCCCGACGCTGATGAAAATCCCCGTCCTCCCCATTTCGTACGAGGATGCGCAGCCGCTGCTCGAAGCCCTCGCCGGCACCGTTGCCCCGGACCACTGGCGCGGCGCGTTGCCGTTTACCTACCATGTCGGCCCCGGGCCGGCCACCGTGCATCTGAAGCTCGCCTTCAACTGGGATATCGTGCCGGCCTACAACGTCATCGCCCGCCTCCCGGGCCGCATCTACCCGGATGAATGGGTCATCCGTGGCAACCACCGCGATGCCTGGGTGTTTGGCGCCGGCGACCCCGTCAGCGGCACCGTGGCCATGATGGAAGAAGCCCGCGCCATCGGCGAACTCGTAAAAGCCGGTTGGCACCCGAAACGGACCATCATCTACGCCAGCTGGGACGCCGAGGAGCCGGGTCTCCTCGGATCCACCGAATGGGCGGAATACCATGCCGACGAGCTGCGCCAGAAAACGGTCGCCTACATTAACTCGGACTCCAACGGCCGCGGATTTCTCGGCGTCGGCGGCTCCCACACGCTGGAGAAGTTCATCAACGAGGTCGGCCGCGACGTCACCGACCCGCAGACCGGGGTCTCGGTGGACGCCCGCCTCCGCGCCCGGATGCGTGCGAACGGCGATGACGAAGGCGCTCGCCGCGCCGATCTTCCCATCTCTCCGCTTGGCTCGGGATCCGACTACACGCCCTTCCTCCAGCACCTGGGCATCGCCTCGCTCAACATCGGCTACGGAGGCGAAGGGGGTGGGGGCTCGTACCACTCGACCTACGACTCGTACGAGCACTACATCCGCTTCGGCGACCCCAAACTCGCCTACGGCATCGCGCTCGCGCAGACCGCCGGCCGCGCCGCCCTCCGCCTCGCCGACGCCGACGCCCTGCCCTTCGCCTTTGGCAACTTCGTCGACCACGTCAAACGCTACGCCGGCGAGGTGCAAAAACTGGCG
>JBGSPJ010000101.1:0-3806 GCA_041738655.1 Rhodothermales bacterium
GATCCGGGCCGGCGGCGGGCTGCTCCCACCATCCACGCGCCTGGAGGATGTCGACCCGGCCGTCGCCGTTGACATCGCCGGTGCCCACGCCGTGGGTGTTGCAGCCGGCGACGACGGGCTGGGAAATCTTATGGACCGTCCACGCCCCGTTCAGATTCGCGGGGTCGGGTTCGCCGTACGCCACGCGGCCGTCGTCGGCCACATAGACGATCTCGGGTTTGCCGTCGGCGTCAATATCGGCACGCACGGCGGTTTCGCTGCAGACATCAGGCAGCGCCTCGATCCGATCCCAGAAGCGTTTTTCGCCTTTCGGATTCACGTAGAGCACCAGCGGCCGGCGTTCGGTGACGAGGGCGTCGATCCACCCGTCCTCGTTCCAGTCGTTCGCGAACGTCAACATGTCGTTGATGTACTCGAGCCCCGGGTTAAACACCCGCGCCTCGTAGTATTCGCGGCGTACGCTGAACTCGGGCCCGAGGTAATAAAATGGCCCCGAGATGAGATCCTGCACGCCGTCCTGGTTCACATCCGCGACATCGGCGCCCCAGGCGTAATAAAACTCATTGACCTGCTGCACCTGGAAGTCGTTCGAGATCCGCTCGGGCTCGACGGTCAGCATATGCAGGTCTTTCACCGACACATCGTCAAACTCCACCTTCCCGGAGCCGACATACAGGGCGATCGGGCCGAAGCCATGGACGCGGGTCACCGGGATGATGACGGCGCCCCCAAACTGGGGCGCCTCCGCCGGCGGGAAATCCTGCGCCGTACCGCCCGGGATGCCGTTACGGACGTTGTTGAGATGATTAAAGATGGCATTGCCGTCGACAAAGACTTCGAGCGTATTCCACGTATCCGCCTTTGCCAGTACGGGGGCGGACATCGCGGCCGTGGCGGCATCGAGCACCGGGCTCGAGGGCATCGTCGCCGGCGGGTTGCCGCCACCACCGCCGCCTCGCGGGGTCCGTGCCGATGTTTTCGAGGTGATCTTCCCGTTCGCATCCAGCGTCACCCGGTAGGGCGCGACCGTTTCGCCCTCGATCGCCACAAAAATCCCCTTCATGCCCGTTGGCGTTTTCTCAGCGCGCAGCAGGAGGCCGGCATCGCAGGGGCCGGCGCAGCGAAAACGGGTGAAAACGGCGGCATTCTGATAGGCCTCATCCAGCATCAACCATCCGCCCGCCCGACCGGCCGTCCCGGTGATCGTCCCAAACTCGGCCCGCCACTGCGCCTGGCCGATGGGTTGCCAGCCGGCGAGGTCGGAGCCATGAAACGTGTAATCCGGGATAAAATCCGGCGCCGGGCTCTGCTGCGCCCGCGCCGGGACGACCAGCGCGAGGCTCAGCACGGCGAGCACGCCGGCAGTTTTTATGTGTAGCATGTCGGACCTCAGGGGATGGATGATCTGTCGGCCAGCGCAAAGCGCTTCCGACGAGTGCGGCGTAGAACAGGACGTTCAGGCCGAAGGTTATCGGGGGAGGGAAAAGGCGATGTAGCTGGGGCTCCGGGGTGTCGTCAGCCGGGGAGCACCCTGCCCGCCCTGCGAGGCCGCGATAGCGATAAATTGCCGGCCGCCGAACTCGTAGACGGCCGGAATGCCTTCGCCGACTCCGGGCAGAGGCGTAGACCAGAGCACGGCCCCGGTCTCGCGGTCGTGGGCCCACAGCTTTTCGCCGGCGGATACAAAGATGAGCTCGCCGGCCGTGATGGCCGGGCCTCCGCGGACCCAGCTCGCGGCGCCGGTATTTTCGATGCCCTTTTCCACCAGGTGCGGCACTTCGCCAACCGGGGCCTGCCACACGATGTCGCCGGTATTCATGTCGTACGCGGTGAGGCGGAACCACGGCGGCTTGATGGCGGGCACGCCCTGGCTATCCAGAATGTGGTTCCATCCGCTCTGGTAGCGCGGCGGGGCCTCGGGCCGGCCGACGAGGCTCTGGGTGGAAGCGAGCTCCTGGCCGGTAGTTAACGCGAGTTCCGGATTGGCCAGGTACGCGAGCAACGCGTCGTACTGGCCATCGGTCAACTGCGGGAACGCCGGCATCAGGCCGCGGCCTTCCTTCAGCTGCTGCTTCATGTCGTCGTGGCTCAGCCGCTCGGTCACACCCACAAGCGACGGGATGCCCCCCAACGGTTGCCCCTGCCGGTTGGCGCCATGGCAGAGCTGGCAGTTGGCCTGATAAAACGATTGCCCCTGGTCGAACGCCGACCCGCCCGTTCCCACGGCGCCCGCGAAGATGGGCTCGAGCTTGAGGACGGATGGCATGTTGTAACTGAGGACAAAAAACGTCCCGTCCCGCGGGTCGCCGGCGGTCGATCCCCAGTTCGCTCCGCCGCGGTTGCCGGGCGACTGGAGGGTCGGCCGGGTGTCCGGGGGCGTGAACATCCCCTTGTACACCATCGAACGAACAAGCGCTTCCAGCGAGTCGCGGTCGCGGGGATCCATGTGGGGGTTAAAGTCCTCGATGGCCAGGGACTGCGGGATAAACGGCGCCGGCTTCGTCGGGAACGGCTGCGTGGGCCAGGCCTGTTCGCCCGGCATGTCGGACTCCGGCACGGGCCGCTCTTCGATCGGCCAGAGGGGTTCGCCGGTTTCCCTGTTAAACGCGAACACAAAGCCCGTCTTCGTCGCAAGGCACACGATGTCGAGCGGCCGGCCGTCGCGTTGGATGGTCAGCAGGACCGGCGTGGCGGTCAGGTCGTAGTCCCACAGGTCGTGGTGGACCGTCTGGAAGTGCCATTTCCGCGTGCCGGTGCGGGCGTCAAGGGCGACGAGCGAGTTGGCGAACAGGTTTTCGCCATGGCGGTCGACGCCGTAGAAGTCGTAGTTGGCGGACCCGAGTGGCACGTACACGATGCCCCGGCGTTCATCCAGGCTGATACCGCCCCACGCATTGGCACCGCCGGCTTCGTCCGAGCGCCCCGGAGGCCAGGTGTCGTAGCCAAACTGGCCGGGTTTGGGGAGCGTGTGGAAGATCCAGACCTGCTGGCCGGTGCGGATGTCGAAGCCGCGGATGTGCCCGGGACCGGCGGCATAGCCCTCACCCGGCGCGGAGCCCAGGATGTACAGGTCTTCGAAGACAACACCCGGAACCGGCGCCGTGGCGCGGAGCGCGCGCAGCGGATCGATGTCCAGCCCGTTTCGCAGGTCTACCTTGCCGCCATCGCCAAAGGATGGGATGGATGCGCCCGTGCGGGCGTCGATCGCGACGAGGAAGTAGCTGCCACGAAAAAAAAGGATGCGTCGGTCGGACCGGTCGGCGCTTTCCCAGTAGGCGATCCCGTGTTCGGTACGGCCGGACGGCAGTTCGCTGGTGTGGACCCACAGCTCCTCGCCGGTGCCGGCGTGGATGGCCACCACGGCCCCGTCGTCCCCGAAGGCGTACATCGTCGAGTCTATCACGATCGGGTTAAACGCGGCGACGCCTTCGGAGGTATAGCGCCAGACTTCCTGCAACTGCCCCACGTTCGACCGATCGATCTGATCGAGTGAGGAAAAGTGGGTGGCGCCGGGCTCGCCTTCGTAACGTATCCAGCGGCTGTACTTCTCATCCAACCCGGTCCCCTGCGGGGCGCATGCGGACAGCAGCGTCGCGGAGAGGACCAGTACGCAGAGGGGAACGCGTGCGGCGTGAAGCATGTCTTGGTTCGGGATGTGTGGAGGGATTTCGGCAACGTGAAACGTGCCCACCTCGGAAAAGAAATAATACCGGGTGGCGTTCACCGCTCCGAGTGGCAATCTTTGCGAGTCGTTGGAGGATTTTTCGTAGCGAGATTCCAGGGTGCGGTGTTAATGCCGGCGGAGA
>JBGSPJ010000166.1:0-3076 GCA_041738655.1 Rhodothermales bacterium
GCCGCCGCGGTCCTCCGCGAGGCCGAGACGCTGGGCCGCGCCATCCACCTGAACTCGCCCGGACCGTTCCTGGAGCCGGATATCCGACGCATCAAAGAGCTGGAGGCCACACACACCCTCGGCCGGCCGGTCGCGCTCCGCTGGGAAACCTGGTGCTCGTACCGCGAACAGGCCGACGGCTCGTGGTACGACGACCCCGGGCGCTGCCCGGCGGCGCCGCTCTTTCGCCTCGGCATCTACGCGATCAACGAATTCGTTCAGCTCATGGCCGGCCGCGCCGAGCCGGAATCCGTGCAGGTGGTCACATCACGCGTGTTCACCGGCCGGCCCACGGCGGACAACGCCATGCTCATGCTCCGTTTCACCGACGGCACGCTGGGCAGCATCTTCGCCTCGTTCTGCATCGCCGACGGCGCCGCGTACCCGGATACACTGACCATGGGCTACGAGCGGGGTACGATCGTCCGAAAAGACTTTCCCCACACGGCCGGCCAGCCGGAGCGCAAATCCGTTCAACTTTTTACTACCGCGGGGAGGCCCCTCGACGCTCCCGATATCTTCCCGAAACCCGTCGGCGCGACGTATCAGTGGGAGGCACTCTACCGGGCCATGCGCGGCGAAGGCCCGCCGGCCGAAACACGCCCCGAGGTGATCGTAGACGCCATCCGCATCGTCAACGCGATGGCCGAAGCAGAACGAAGCGGGACGCGAGTGCAAATTGAAAAGTGAAAAGTGAAAAGTCTCTCAGACTACCCACTTTACACTTTGCACTTTACACTTTTCACTCTTCGACCAGCGTCACCCGTTCGTCGAACTTGACGCCGACGAGTTTGGAGACGCCTTGCTCCTGCATCGTGATGCCGTAGAGGCGGTCGGCCAGCTCCATCGTGCGGCGGTTGTGCGTCACGAGGATGAACTGCGTGTTGCCGGAAAACTCGCGGATGAGCTGCATGAACCGCTCCACGTTCGCCTCGTCCAGCGGAGCATCCACTTCGTCGAGGATGCAAAACGGGCTGGGTTTGACGAGGTAGATGGCGAACAACAGCGCGGTGGCCGTCAGCGTCTTCTCGCCGCCGGAGAGCTGCGAGATGGCGCTGGGGCGCTTGCCTTTGGGCTTGGCGACGATCTCGATGGGCGACTCGAGGGGGTCGTCCGGGTCGGTCAGAATGAGATCCGCCGTGTCGTCTTTGCCGAACAGAGTCGAGAACAGGTGGGCGAAGTTTTTCCGCACCTGCTGGAACGTCTCGTCGAAGCAGGCCGCGGCGGTGACGTTGATTTCGGTGATCGTGTTGAGGAGCGTTTTTTCAGCATCTTCGAGGTCTTTCCGCTGCGCGGTCATGAACTCGAAGCGCTCCTTTTCCTCCTCGTAACTTTCGAGGGCGAGTTCGTTGATTGACCCCATGGCGCGGAGGCGGGCGCGGAGCGACTGGACCTCCTGGCGGGCGGCTTTGTCGTCGAAGTCGGCCGGCACGGGCACCGGGTCGTCGATCAGCGAACGCTCATAATCTTCAAGGATGTTTTTTGCCAGGTCCGTCGCCCGGGTCTGGACTTCCGTGAGGCGGACGGCGCGCTGGGTTTCCTCGCGCAGGCCCTGCTCGCGGCTCTGACGGAGGGCGCGGAGGCGCAGCTCCAGGTTGCGAATGCGTTCCTGGGTCTCCACCCGATCCTGCTCGGCCTCCGAGACAGCGGCCTCGAGGTCGGCGTGGAGTGCGTACAGGTCTCGGATCTGGAGATCGAAGCTCTCTTTAGCGGCGAAGTTCTCCTCGATGATCTGTTTGAGGGATGCGACGTGTTGTTCGCGCGCCTGCTGCCGGCCCTGGAGGTGGCCGATATCCTGCTTGCTCCGCTCGAGGTCGCGGCTGACATTGTCGAAGTGGTTACGGGCCTGGACGGCGGCGAGGTTGGCGTCGTTGAATTTGTTGAGCGCCTCGCGGTTGTCCGCCTCGGCCACGCGGAAGGCTTCCTCGGAGGCGACGCGTTCGATGCGCATCGCCTGGACGCGGGCCTCGAGTTCCGCGATGGGCTCCTGGAGGGCGGCCACCTGCACCCGGCCGGACGTCACCGTCTCGATCATCCCCTCGATCCGATCCGCCAGCTCATCGCGCCGCTGCTCGGCGGCGCGGTGTTCGTGGTGGACGCGGCTGTGCATCCGCTCCGCCTCGTTGTACCGTTGTTCGGCTTCGCGGAGAGCCTGGCGGTTGCCATCGACCGGGATGGCGTCGAGCGCGAGGCGGACCTGTTGGGCCACGCGCTGTTTCTGTTCGAGCGCGGCCTTCAGACTTTTCAGGTTTTCGACGGCCGCCTCATACTGTTCGCGGCGCTGGAGCCGGCCGGCGCGGACGGAGTCGTCCCCGCGGGCGCTCCCGCCACACAGGATCCCGCGGGCATCCAGCCACTCGCCAGACGGGGCATAATACCGAAGAGGGAGTGCCGTGTCGTAGAGCATCGTCGCCATCTCCTCCATCGTATCCAGGAGGTCCTGGCCGTGTTCGAGCGAGTTGACGAGGAAGCAGTTGTGGAGCAGCGTCTGGCAGAGCGTCTGGTACGCCGGCTCGCGCACCCGGGCGATGTCGGTCATCGGGCGCGCGCCGCGATCGGCCGCCTCTTCGATGATCTCGATCGAGTGCATGGGCTTTTTGAGGCGGGAGAGCACGATGATGTTCGTCCGCCCCTTCTGTTCGGCGCGCAGGAGCGCGATGGCCTGCCGGGCCTCGGCCTCGGTCTTGACCACGATACACGACGCATAGGGCCCGAGCGCGGCGTCGAGCGCGGGGCTGTGTTCATCGTCCGCGCCGATCACATCGGCGACGGTGGTGAGGTCGTCGCGCGTCCAGCCGTCCGTTTCCGCGAGGTACCGCGCGGCTTCGGAGAGGTCTTCGTACGACGAGATGAGGCTTTCGAGCAGCTGCACTTCGGCGGAGACGGCATCGTATTGCCGCTCGATGCGCCGCAGTTCCTCCATCGCCTTGTCGTGCTTCTGCTGCATGTCCGTCCGGGCGCGTTCGGCCTCGCCCTGGGCGATGCGCGCCTGTTCGAGCAGCTGCCGGTGCTGCTCGAGGCCGGCGCCGAGCTGGTC
>JBGSPJ010000181.1:0-2911 GCA_041738655.1 Rhodothermales bacterium
CCGCCGCCGTCGCCGCCGTGTCCGCGCAGATCGGGCGGACCTATTCGTTCCTCGGTGTGGCGGACAGCGCACGTCTCCTCTATGATCGCGCTCTCGCGGCCGACACCGCCAGCGCGCCGGCCCATGCCTGGCTCAGCGAATTGCTCGAAAAGGAGGGGCGGGTGGACGAGGCCCTGAACCATGCCCGCCTCGCGCTGCAATTTAACCCGATGGACCTCGAAAACGGCTACCGTCTCGGTCGGCTCTATGTGGCCGCCGGGAAGCCCGATCAGGCGTTGCCTTTTCTGAGTGTCGTCGTGCGCCGGTGGCCGGGGCACGAGGGGGCGACGTTTAACATGGGCCGCGCCCTCCAGGCCGTCGGCCGCGAGGAAGAGGCGCGGGCGTATCTGGACCGGGTCGAGGCGCTACAGCAACTCCAGGAGCGGGCGACTGTCGCCGAACTGGGGGTCGAGACGTATCCGGAGGAGCCTGAACGCTGGACGGAGCTTGCCGGCGTGATGATGGAGCTGGGGCACTGGGCCCGGGCCGAATCTGCACTGAACGCCGCGCGCGCGTTGCGGCCGAACGACCTCTCGCTCCAGAGCGACCTCGCCAGCCTCGCCTTCACTCGCGGCGACACCACGACGGCGCTCCGCCGATTCGATGCCCTCCTAGTCCGCGATTCCACCTATGCCGACGGCTGGCTCAACCTGGGCGTCGTCCATGCCGTGTCGGGTGATACGGCGGCGGCCCGCCACGCCTGGCTGACGGCCCTGCGCCACAAACCCGGCGATCCCGATGCGATTTTGTACTTGAGCCAGCTGGGGCGATGAGGGTGTCATCCTTCTACGGGCTGCTAATGACACATAATGTCACCCTGAGCGCAGCGAGGGGCCTTCGAGTGGCAACAGGTAACGAGATTGCGGATTCTTTCCGGATCGTGCCGGCTGGACAGGTTGTGCCAAGGGGTGCCTCTAGTCGGTTTAGGATCCCTCGCTGTCGCTCAGGAAGACTCCTGGTTATTGATTTGGATAGACTCGTGGTTCGACGCTGCCCGCTTGCCAGAATTGCATCAATGCCTCACAGCGCTCCCATTTATATCCCCCCTTTGATCCTCGCGGTGGCCCTGACCGGCTGCGCGGCGGAGCCGGCGCCGGTTGTTATTGCCGACCCTGGCGCCCTGTTCGCGGATGCGACGCAGACGGCGGGTCTGGGGGATTTTTGGCACCAGACGGGCGCATTCGGCGAGAAGTGGTTTCCCGAGTCGATGGGCTCCGGCTGTGGCTTTATCGATTATGACGGGGATGGGTGGATGGATATCGTGCTCGCAGGCGGAGGCGCCTGGCCTCAATCGGGTGTTGAGCCGACTCGGGCCGTCTGGCTGTACCGCAACCTCGGCGACGGCCGCTTCGAACTTCAGACCGAGGAAGCCGGCCTGGGGGATATCGGGGGGTACAGCATCGGGTTCGGGGTGGGGGATTACGACAACGATGGCGACGCCGACCTCGTCCTCACCACCCTCACCGAGGACCGCCTCTTCCGAAACGATGGCGGCGTCTTCGCCGACGTCACGGCCGAATCCGGCATCGGGGGTGATTCCGGCTGGAGCACCTCGGCGATCTTTTTTGACGCCGACCGTGACGGGCACCTCGACCTGTACATCGGCAACTACGTGCGATGGTCGCCGGAGACGGACCGGTTCTGCACCCACGACGGGGAAATCAAGGGCTACTGCACGCCTGAAACCTACGACGGCCTCCCCGGTCGGTTTTACCACAACAACGGGGATGGGACGTTCGCGAACTGGACGGACCGCGCCGGCTTCGCGCCGGCGTACGGGACGACACTCGGGCTGCTGGCGTTCGACTACGACCGGAACGGATGGCCCGACCTCCTGCTGGCCAACGACACGCGCCCGAACCAGCTGTTCGTGAATAACGGCGACGGCACGTTTGTCGAACGCGGCGCTCAACTTGGGGTGGCGTACGACGAAAAGGGCCGCACCCGGGCCGGGATGGGCATCGACGCCGGCGTGGTGGATCACACCGGTCGGGTAACCGTCTTTATCGGCAATTTCTCCCGCGAGACCATCGCTGTGTTTCACTACAGCGGCAACGGCTATTTCACCGATCGCGCCGCTATCTCGCAAATCGGCCGGCCCAGCCTCCTCACGCTCACGTTCGGCCTTGCTCTGATCGATATCGACCTCGACGGTCATCTGGACCTGATCACCGCCAACGGACACGTCCAGCCGGACATCGAACAGTTCGCCGATAACGTCCGCTACGCCGAGCCGGCGCACATCTTCCTGAATCAGGGGGATGCCACCTTCCGCGACGTGGCCCCGGAGCGCGGCGGGCCGGCGAACCAGCCGCTCGTGGGCAGGGGGATGGCGTATGCCGACTACGACCGCGACGGGGATGTCGACCTACTCATCGTCGAAAACGGGCGCAGCGCGCATCTCTGGCGCAACGAAACAGAGGGGCGGTCGCTGCGGGTTCGCGTCGAGGGCGTCGAGAGCAACCGTTCGGGGCTGGGGACGCGCATTGTCGCCGTCGCCGGCGGGCGCCGGATGGAGGGGCTGATCCGGAGCGGCGCCAGCTACCTCGCCGCCTCCGAGCAGGTTGTTACCTTCGGGATGGGGGACCTCGAGGCGGTGGATTCGCTCTACGTATACTGGCCCGGAGGGCGGGAGGATCGGTTTGCCGGCATCCCCGCGGCGCGCGAGTGGCTGTTGGTGGAGGGCGACACTTCCTTGCAGGAATATGCCACATTTAGCCCCAGGCCATCGAACCCATGAATCACGCACTCAGACTCATCGTGTTGATCGCCCTGGTCTGCCTCGCCGGCTGCAGCGGAGAGCCATCCGGCCCGGCGCTTCCGGATGCCGCCACGGCGGAGCTCTTGCGCGCCGGCGAAGAGGCGCTCCGCC
>JBGSPJ010000190.1:0-10475 GCA_041738655.1 Rhodothermales bacterium
GAAACGCCGGCAGGGCGGACCACCGGCGGTCGCGCCGGCGTGGGCGTGGCGTTAGGCGCGTTCGACCTGAGTCTGTCTCCGTTCGGGCACCAGACCGATGACGCCTTCGACCTATTTACCGGGGAGGACGACTCCGTGGCCGTCCGCGTGTTCGACGCGCCGGTCCGCTGGGTCGGCGTCTCGGTTGATCTCGGTTTTCGGCGGGAGGCCGCGTGGGGGTTTTATCTGACGCTGAGCCCGACCGTGTACCGGTACGCCGGCGACACCGCGACATCCGACGCGCGACGGGTGGCCGCGAGCCTTCCCGAAGTGTTTGTGCGCGGCCGGACCGGCTTGCGATATCTGCTATTTAAGGGGGATCTGGACATGGACCTGTACGTCCAGGCGAGGCTGTGGACCCCGTTTAGGAGCCGCGTGCTCCACCCGCAGACCGGGTTGCTGGCGCTGCCGGCCGAGACAGGGCGGGAGGTGCTCGGGTCCCTCGCGGCGGATGTCGTGCTCGAGGCCGGCGTTCGCACGGCAACGATTTTTGTGGCGTTTGATAACATCCTGAGCGGATCAAACGTCATCCCGGGCAACATGCTGGTGCCGGACTATCCGCTGCCGCAACAACGTTTCCGCCTTGGCGTCTACTGGCCCATCTTTGATTAAATGGCCATGCCCGATCCCATCCTCCCCAGTCCCTACGAAGCCGAGGCGCTTCGCCGCATTGCGGCATGGAAGCGACCGGAACAGGCGTGGTGGGAGCGCGCGGCGGCCCGGGTGCAGCAGACGATGGACGACGCCGGCGATCAGCTGCGGCGGATTCCGGGGGTGGATTGGACGATCGACAACGTCGTCACCGGCCTGTTCCGAGTGATCAACGAGATCACGCAGGACCTGGTGTGGCGCGAGGGCATCTACCGGGAGTTTCATCGGGTGGGATTTTCGGAAGTGGCGGGTCCGGACGATATCGCGTGGCTGGACCTGGAGGTGTTGGATCGGGCACTGGAGGGGTTGTCGGGGAAGTATGTGAGCCTCGCGGCCGTGGAGGGCACGGCCACCGGTTTCGCCGGCGCCTCCGGCATTCTGCCCGACATTGTGGCGCTGGTGGCGCTCAACCTCCGGGCGGCCGGAGAGTACGCCACGTATTGCGGGTTTGACATCACCCTCCCCGAGGAGCGGCTGTATGCCCTGAGCATCCTGGACGCCGCCGCGTTGCCGGCAACCGAACGCCATCAGGCCGAGGCGAGGCTCAGTGAAGCGAACACCCACGTCGCCCGGTCGAAGACCACCCGATCCATAAATTCGATGGTGGTGGGAGGCGCCCTCTCCGCAGTGGCTCGGTCCCTGGCGCTCCGCCTCACCCGGAGCAAGTTGCTGCAATTCATGCCCGTGGCCGGGGCGCTGCTGGCCGGCGGATTCAACGCGCTCTACACACGCACCGTGTGCGACGCGGCGTTCCATTTGTACCGCGAGCGGTTTTTGAAGCTGAAATACGGGGAGGGAGGAGAGCGGCTTTGATGGGGCTACTCGGTTATACCGGATCTCGTTCTCATTGATGTTCATCAATCCAGCGAATCAACCTCGATCCCCATTCCGCGGTGATCGAAAGCGTTCAAGCCGATACATGTGCGAAACGAAACTCTGCGCCTCCGCGGGATCCTCACCATCCCCTCTGACCGATTGGAGAAATAATGCTCGCGCAGAGGCGCGGAGGAGAATCACGTGAACGATAACGAAAACGTCAATGTCAAAGAGATAGGCTATATTTGGGACGGCTTCAGCGGCTAAGCGGCACCGTGCCTGGATATCCGGCGCGACTGACCGCGAAAACTGACCGAAGGATTAAAGGGTATGGTGGATAGTAAAAAGTCAGGGGAGTAAACGAGTGGGTGGTGATGTGGGCTTCGGAGGCAAGATGTTGTTTGTGGTGTCGTTTACGGAAGCCCATACCAGGTCGAGCGCCCGCTGCCATGCCGGGCTAGTAGCTTCTTTTCCAGCAATGCACGAAAGGTTGCTTAAATCGTATTGGGGTTGGCGCCGGCATCCCGGGCGATATCGCGATTCGTGACGCGGCCATGCTGGCGCGCATAGTCCAGGATCAGGACAGATAGTTCGGATAGATCCATCACGGCGCGTTGTTCGCGCTCCACTTTTGCGGCCAGCTGGCGCGTTTGCTGTTGCAGCGTCCGCGTGAAAAAGAGGAGCCACGGTTGCCAGTCCGGCGCCTCGGAGCGAACGCTTTCCTGGGTCTGTCGAAGGGAACGGTAATACGCTTCCTTGTTGGTCTCGATGACACGCTCGAGCGAGGCATACGGTACGTAGGCGTAGCCGGCCTAGAGGAGTAGGAGGCTCGTCAGGATTCGGCTCAGGCGCCCGTTGCCATCCTCCCCAGCAACTGCTCCACCTCGCGGTCGCTCAGTCGGCTGCCCTCGATGCGGGTGGAAGAGCCGATGCTCTCGATCGTTGCCACCCGGCGCAAGGCCAGCAACCGATCCGGGGCGAGTGTCCCCAGAGCGCGCCAGGCGCCCTTGAACTCGTCAATTTCTGACAGCAAGGCCAGCAGTTCGTGCGAGATGTGGATCGTTTCTGTCTTGATCATACCCGAAAATATACCCGATTATACCGGATTAGCAACCGGAGGGGCCAGCTTCTGATCGGGTGGCTCTAGTATGGATATTCAACCCAGGAAAAAAATCTAGTGTCTGGAACTTGTACATATCATGCACATATGTTACTATATGTATAAGCTCACGACACAGTACTCAGATCTGCCAGACTCAATCGCACACCTTCAAACGACGCAACCGACATGATGGACTTCACGCTTTACTCCCGGCCGCGCCTCGGCCTCAGCGACGCCCAGTGGGACCTCGTCAAGGATTTGTTCGACTGCCGGCGCAAGCGCAAGCACGACCTCCGCGGCATCGTGGACGGCATCCTGTACGTCCTCCAATCCGAAGAAAACTGGCGGATGCTGCCGGCCTCGTTCGCGCCGTGGCAGACCGTTTATTACTACTACGACAAGTGGCGCAAGAGCGGCATCTGGTTCCAGGTCGTCCAGCGCCTGCCCGAGGAGTTGCGCGCCCAGCTGATCGCCGACGCCCGTCCGTCGCTATCGCTGGTGGATATCGCCATGCCGGCCTGGATGAACGCCCCGAGCACCTACGCCGCGCCCCGCGCGCAGGCCGGCTACACGCGCCGCTTCAGCTGGAGTAGCGAGCAGCCCGCCGCCCGCGCCGAAAGCCAGGCGGCTTGAAGCGGTTTAAGGTTTGGGGTTTAAGGTTTGGGGTTTAAGGTTTGGGGTTTAAGGTTTTGGGGTTCAATGTTCGAGGTCTAAGGTTCAAGGTGCGCCAGTCCTTGAACGTCATCCCTTAACCATTGAACCCCGAACCTTAAACCCCCTTAAACCCCTTCAACCGTGCTGCGCGTCTTCCGTATGGCGCACAGGAAAAAGCCTTCCGTCCGAACGGTGGGTAGGACGCGGCGGGCGGCGGCGAGGGCGGGGTGGAACGTGCGTTTGTTCCAGCCGGCGAGGGGATCGGTCATCTCTTCGATTACCGGGGTGACGGGCTCGAGCGTGATCGCATCTTCGAAGCGGCGGAGCATCCGGTCGATCACCGCCTCGTTTTCTTCAGGAGCCAGCGAGCAGGTGGAGTAGACGAGGATGCCACCGGGGCGGAGGCACTGGATAGCGGAGAAGAGCAGCTGGCGTTGTTTTCGCTCCATCTCCGTGATTTTTCGTTCGCTCCAGTAGGCGTACGACTCCGGTTCATCCTCGTGGAAGCGGCCTTCGCTAGAGCATGGGGCGTCGAGGAGGACGCGGTCGAAGTACTCGGGCCGGTGTTTCCAGACGCGGGTACCGTCTTGCAGGTAGGTGCGGACCCACGGCGCGCCGTTCTCGCTGAGGTTACGCTTGAGTCGCATGAACCGGGGCTTGACCGGTTCGACGGCCGCGAGCTCTCCATCTCCCTTCATCATAGCGGCCAACTGTAGGGTTTTGCTTCCCGGAGCCGCGGCGAGGTCGAGCACCCGTTCCCCGGGCCGCGGCGCCAGCGCGAGCGGGGGGGAGCATGCTGGATAGATTTTGGACGTAAAACCTGCGGTCGGCATACGCCGGCAGGGCGAGCAACGCGTCCCGCCATGCCGGCTCGACGCGGAACGCATCATCCATCCACGACACAGGATGAAAGGGAATGTGGGCGGCTTCGATTGCGGCGCGAACGGCCGTTGCTTCGGCCCGGAGCGGGTTGACGCGGAAGGATGTCTCACGCGGCGCCGTCATGCCTTCGAGCACGGCGTCGAGTCGCGCGGCCGGCACGATGCGCCGCAGCCGATCGAGAAACAGGGGAGGAATCGGCATGGCGGGTGGGATGGGAATTGGACGGGTGAAATGTACGTAGCGGCGGTGTTTTTTGTAGGCGTTCACGCTATCTTGGGGGGCCTACGAACGCACATCGCCGCTCGATTCTTTCGGCCGCATTCCCATACCTTTGCCTATGAGCTCCCGGAGAGGCCAGAACGCCATCAAATGTTCCTTCTGCAACCGATCGGCCAACGAAGTGGCGTCGATGGTGGCCGGCCCCGATGTCTACATCTGCGACCGGTGTATCAACGACGCGGCCGGCATCGTTCGGAATGACATGGCCGCCTACCGGAACGAACCGAGTCCGACAAGCCGGCGGCCGGGCCCACGGCATGTGCGCCTCAACCCGATGGATCTGAAACGCGCCCTCGATGAATACGTCATCGGCCAGGAACGCGCCAAAAAATCCCTCTGTGTCGCCGTCTACAACCACTACAAGCGGATCGAGGCCGAAGAGTTTCTGCCCGAATTTGCCGACGTCGAGCTGGAGAAGTCGAACATCCTCATGATCGGCCCCACCGGCACCGGCAAGACCCTCCTGGCCCGCACACTGGCGCGGATTCTGGATGTCCCCTTTTCGATTTCGGACGCGACGGCGCTGACGGAGGCCGGCTATGTCGGCGAAGATGTCGAGAGCATCCTGGCGCATCTGCTGCATGCGGCCGATTTCAACGTCGAACGCGCCGAGCGGGGTATCATCTACATCGACGAGATCGACAAGATCGCCCGGAAGAGCGACAACGCGTCGATCACGCGGGATGTGTCGGGCGAGGGTGTCCAGCAGGCGCTGTTGAAGATTCTGGAGGGCACCGTGGCCGGCGTGCCGCCGAAAGGCGGCCGCAAACATCCCGAGCAGAGCCTCATCAACATCGATACCCGCAACATCCTGTTTATCTGCGGCGGCGCGTTTGAGGGGCTCGATTCGATCATCGCACGGCGGATATCCAGCAATACGATCGGCTTCCTGACCGGCTCGCAGCACAAAGTCGAGCGCGACGACCCGCACCTGTTCCAGCATGTGGAGCCAAACGACTTGCTGCGCTTTGGCCTCATCCCCGAGCTTATCGGTCGCGTGCCGGTCATCGCGCCGCTCGATAAACTGTCCGACGAGGCGATGACGATGATCCTCACCGAACCCAAGAACGCGCTGATTAAGCAGTATCAGAAGCTCCTCGCCATGGACGGGGTGGATCTCACCTTCGATGATGGGGCCATCTCGGCGATTGTGAAACGGGCGCGCGAACTGGGCACCGGCGCGCGCGGATTGCGTTCGGTGATGGAGTCGATCATGCTAGACATCATGTTCGACCTCCACTCGCGGATGCACGCCGGCGCCTGCCGCATCACGGCATCCACCGTGCTCGACGGCGAGGCGCCCCTCTTCGAAGAGCGGAAAGCGAGCGCCTGACGCGCGGCTCCCTTCACGCATCCGGTATCACCGTGCCCTATCTGAAGCTATTCTGGCGATATATCCAGTCGGTGTACCACATCCTGGAGGAGCGCAACGGGTTGTTGCTCGCCCAGGCGATCGGGTTCAAAGTCCTCATCACCATCATCCCCCTGGCCGTTTTTTCGACCGGTATCCTGGGCGGGATGCTTCAGAACGAGCGTGTGGCGGATACCGCGCTCGATTTCGTCGGCGGGCTCCTGCCCGGTTATCTTGGCGAAGTGACCTCGTTCATCGAACGTCTCCAGGCGTCCAGCGGCACATTCACCTGGGTAGGCGCGTTGGGGCTGCTGGTCTCGGTGTGGATGATCTTGCATTCGCTGGAGACGATCGTGAGCACGTTTATCATGGGGGAGGAGCGGGAGCGCCGGCCGTTGATGAGCCGGCAGGCGTTTGTCGTCCGGATCATGCTCCAGGTGGGGCTGGCGTTTCTGTTGACCATCGCCCTCACCGCCGGCATCCATGGCCTGAACCGGTCGGGCCTTGAATTTCTTCAGTTTGTGGGGTTGGATAATCTGTGGGTGGCATCGGGGTGGCGCCGCACGATCAACTTTCTGGGTCTGTTGATTCCGTTTTTGCTGACGTTGTCCATGTTCTTCCAGCTCTATTTTTTTATTCCCAGGCCGCACCCACCTCTTCGGAGCGCGCTGGTAGGCACCCTCGTGGCGGCGACGCTCTGGGAGCTCGCAAAATTCCTGTTCACCTTCTACGCCACGCATGTGGACACCTTCGAGCGGTACCGGGGGGATGCCGGCGAGAGCGGCGTCGCGGCGTTGGGGGATGCGTTCGGGCTGTTGCTGGCGATCGTCGTCTGGGCGTACTATACCGGCATCGTATTGATCGTCGGCGCCATCACGGTGCGGCTGCACGAGAAACATGGATGGGGCCGGCCGCATATCCAGTCGTCCGGCGCCGCCTGAGCGCCCCGGTTGTCCGCTCGCCTCGCCCCGAAACTGCCCCATGCGCCATCTGAACCGTTCCTGGTTTTGGCTGATTTTCGCCACAGCGCTGCTGGGCGGGCCGGCGCGCGTGGCCGGCGGGCAACCGCTGAACCTGATCGACGCGGACACCCAGGTACGGCGCATCACGTTCGTGTTCCAGGGACGGTCGCACACCTTCGACAAAGAGGATCTCCTCCTGAACATCGTCACCCGGGGGCCGGGGTTCTGGGATCGGTTCAGGCGACTCAATCCGTTTCGGGAGCCCGCTCGTTACCCGTTCGACCCCATCCAACTCCAGAAAGATGTCGTCCGCCTCCGGACGTTCTACGCACAGAACGGCTTCCCCGGCGCCCGCATCAGCTACGCCGCCTCGCAGCTGGACACGACTTCGAATCGGATCCACATCATCCTTGGCATCCAGGAAGGGCAGCCGGTCATCATCCAGGATGTGGGCTTTCTGAATCCGGCCGGCGACTACATCTTCAACGAATTCGACGGCCGGCTCCGCGACGACTGGTTTCGCTTCCGGGATCTGCTTTCGCTCCGCGCCGGCGATCGCTACACGGAGGTCCAGCGGTTGGACATCCAGGACCGGCTGTTGGAATGGATGCAAAACAAGGGTTTCGCCTTCGCCCGGGTGGATGCCGATGTGGCGATCGACACGACGTATCTGGCGGCGGACCTCGCGTACACGATCGCCACGGGGCCCGTCGGCACCATCGCCACGATCGAGGTGGAGGGCGCTACGTCGGTCGGCCCACAGGTGGTTCTCCGTGAGTTGCCGTTTGCCGTCGGGGATCGGTACGACAGCAGCAAGCTGCGCGATGGGCAGCGTCAACTGTTCGGGCTGAACCTGTTCCGGGTGGCCCTGGCCGATCTCCCGGAGCAGTCGGCCGACAGCACGGTCGACGTCCGTATCCGTGTGCGCGAGGCCCGGCCGCGGTATGTGACGGCCGAGACCGGGTATTCGCGCGAACTCGGCATCGGCTTCAACGGGGAGTGGCAGAATCGCAACTTCGCCGGCGACGCCCGTAACCTCACGGCCCGCCTTTCCGCCGAGACCGGACTATTGGGGACCACGGGAGGCTTTACGGCCGTCAATACCGTGGGCAAGCTGCCGGCGCGGCTCTTCCGGTTTTCGCTCTCCCTCCGCCAGCCCTATTTGTTCTCGAACCAGACCTCCGCCATCCTCGCGCCGTTTATCGAATTCAGGAACGACCCCCAGTTGCCGGCCAGCAACCGATTTCTCGATGTGAATCGGGGAGAATACGGGGTAAGCTCGACGGTCATCTTCGAGATCCTGCCCTTCCGCCCCGTGACGGTTCAGCATACCCTCAGCCGCATCTTGCAACAGTTTGCTTCGACGCGCGCCGCCACACTCAGCTCGCGCGATCTCTACAACCAGAGCACGCTGGGGATCAACGCGACGTTCGGGCGGGCGGACAACTACCTGGCGCCGAATCGCGGCTTTCTGGTGCGGCCCTTCATCGAAACCGCCGGCCGCCTCTTCGGGTCGGGCGTGCAATACAACAAGACCGGCATCGAACTCGTCGGCTACCTGCCGGCGACGCCGCGGCTCAACGTGAGCGGCCGGCTCTTTCTGGGCAAATTGTGGCCATTCGCCAACAGCCGGCGCGGGCTCGACGGCCGGTTCTGCGTGTTAGAAGAACTGGGGGCGGACGAGACGCGCGACGCGGCCCGGTGTCAGACTTTTGAGACGCGGTTCGACCCGGTGTTTTATTACGCCGGCGGCAGCAGCGACGTCCGCGGATGGGATTTTCAGCTCCTCGGCGACAAGGTGGCCCGGGCCGATACGCTCAAAGAAAACGGCGAGGTGGTGCTCGACGAAAACGGGCTGCCGGTGTTCTCTGGATTTTACTACGAACGCGTTGGCGGAACGGGCAAGATGGCCGGCAACCTGGAGGTCCGCACCCCCATCGGCAGCCGGCGCTCCAACTGGATCGGGGCCGCCTTTCTGGATGCCGGCCAGGTGCCCAACGGGCGGTTTTCTGTGGATGATTTCAGGTACGCCGCCGGCGCCGGCATCCGGTATCGATCCCTCGTCGGCTTCATTCGGGTCGACGTGGCGTACAAGCTGAACCCGACCCGGGCGGACCTGGTCCGGCCGGCGGGGGCGTTCCTGTTCGACAACGGCCTGTCCACCGAGCCCCCCCGCGAACGCTTCATGCGCCGCTTCGGGTTGCATATAAGCATCGGGCAAGCGTTTTAAAAGGCAGAAGTGAAAAGGGAAAAGTGAAATACTGTGGACAGTTTTTTTGCTAAACCGCCCCTGACAATCAGGCCCCTCCTCGCCCCGAGGAGGGGCAAATCCCGTCGGCGCGAAGCGGTGACGGGATGGGGAGGAGCAAAGAGATGCCTGGCGGATGGGTCAACAGGCATCCCCAGTCGCTGCCTGTATGTTCTCAAACTCGGCCGTCAGGTCGAGTTGCAAGAAAATGGGTTCGCGTTGACGTCGGCCGTACTCCTCCCCGTTCCGACATCGATAAATCGACGTCGGACCTCGCCCCTCCTCGGATCGAGGAGGGGCCTGATTTGTCAAGCGGCAGCGCCCTGATTTGTAAACTGTCCGGAGTATTAAAGTGGAAAGTCACACGGTAAGCGTCGATCCAAAATCCAGTTGCAGAAATTAGCCCGGCATACCATTCAGCTTTTTCTGTCCGTCGCGGCGCTGCTGCTGGGGGTGGGGTTGCTGTTGTCCACCCGGCCCGTGACGCGCTGGGTGGTGGGGATGGTGTTGGATCGGGTGGCATTCGAGGGCGCGCGGATCACGGCCGGCGCGATCGATGGGCGCCTGCTCACGCATCTGACGCTGCTCGACACCCGGCTGGGCCGGCCGGGCGCGGCGCCACTCGCCGAGGCCGATTCGATCGTGGTCCGGTATGCGCTGCTCTCACTGCTCTGGAAACAGGTGCAGGTGCGGGCGGTGGAGGTGTCCGGTCTGCGGGTAGCGGCGAGGCAGGATTCGGTGGGGAGATGGGATCTCCTGGCGCTTGTTCCGGAAGACACGACATCGAGTTCGTTCGACGTCGCGATCGACCGGCTGAACCTGCGAGCGGGTCAGGTTACAGCCGCCAGTTTTGCGCCGGGGCGCGATTCCACCTACCGCATCCGCGATGTCGAGATCGACTTGCGGGATCTCCGCCTCGGCAATGCGCCCGGCTTTCAGCTCGACACGCTCCGGGCCGACATCCTCTTCCCAGACACCACCCATCGGGTGGCGCTGCGCGCCGGCGCCGGCCTGCGCGATGACGTCTTCACCCTGTCGGGATTCGAACTCACCTCACCGCGGAGCCGGGTCGACGGCGCCGGTACCCTTCGGCTGTCGACGGCCGAACGCCCGCTCGACGAGGCCACTCTGGCTCTCCACGCGCGGCCCATCGCCTTCGACGACATCCGCCTATTCTGGCCCACGCTCCTGCCGGGTGGCGAGGCTACGATCGATCTGCTGGCCACGAGTGACGCGGGTACCCTGCGCGGAGAGCTTGCCGCCGACCTCTCCGGCGGAGGACGTGTCGAAGCCTCGGCGTACGCTCGCCCATACGCCGGCGACCCGTTATTGTACCGGCTGGACGGAACACTCACCGCGGTAAACCCGGGCCTCTTTGCCGGCGCCGACTGGAACGGCGCGATCGACGCCCGGCTCTCCGTTGACCTCCATGGCGCGCGGGCCGATTCACTCGATGGGGATGTCCGCCTCGTCCTACCGCGCGCACGGGTC
>JBGSPJ010000223.1:0-12849 GCA_041738655.1 Rhodothermales bacterium
CTGCGGCCCGTTGGACATCGGCCCGGCGCTGCATATCCGGCACGGTAGAGATCACTTCCATAGGTACTTGAATCCTCAAACTTTGAATCCTGCACCGACAAACTTGTCTGCGTTGGCCGAGTATACGTCCGGCAACCACGAAAACACCATCCCGACCGCGTTTCCCATGTCAGATTATCGCATCGAAAAAGACTCCCTCGGCGAGGTAAAGGTGCCCGCCAGCGCGCTCTACGGCGCCCAGACCCAGCGCGCCGCCGAGAATTTCCCGATCAGCGGCATCCGTTTTCCCCGCCTGTTCATCGAGGCGGTGGGGCTCATCAAGCAGGCGTCCGCGCGCGCGAACCAGGCGCTGGGGCTGCTGGACGCCGGCAAGGCCGAGGCGATTATCGCGGCCTGTCAGCCGGTGATCGAGGGCCGGTTCGACGATCAGTTCGTGCTGGATATCTTCCAGACGGGCAGCGGAACCTCGACGAACATGAACGCGAACGAGGTGATCGCAAACGTCGCCTCTGAGCAGGTGGGCGGGGAGCGCGGGAGCAAGGCGATCCACCCGAACGACCACGTGAACATGTCGCAGTCGTCGAACGACGTGATCCCGACGGCAATGCACGTCTCGGCGCGGATCGCGCTGGCGCGTGTGCTGATGCCGGCGCTCCAACGATTCCACGACGCGCTTGCCGCCAAAGTGGTGGCGTTTGACGACGTGCTCAAGAGCGGCCGGACGCACCTGATGGATGCCACGCCGGTGCGACTGGGGCAAGAATTTGCGGGCTACGCCTCGCAGATCAAACACGGCATCCGCCGGCTCGAGTACGCGTCTGGCGAGCTGGCCGAACTCGCCCTTGGCGGCACGGCCACGGGGACGGGCATCAACTGCCATCCCGAGTTTCCAGGGAAGACTATCGCCCTGCTCGGTGACGCCACCGGACTGACGTTCCGCGAGGCAGAGGACCACTTCGAGGCCCAGGCGGCGAAGGATGCCTTCGTGATGGCCGCCGGCGCACTCAACACGGTGGCCGTCTCCCTGATGAAGATCGCGAACGACATCCGCCACATGTCCAGCGGCCCAACGAGTGGCCTGGCCGAGATCCGGCTTCCTTCCATCCAGCCCGGTTCGTCCATCATGCCCGGCAAGGTGAACCCGGTGATGAGCGAGGCCCTGATGATGGTCTGCGCCCGGGTGATGGGCAACCACACCACCATTACGGTCGGCGGCCAGCATGGCAACTTCGAGCTCAACGTGATGATGCCGGTGATGGCCCACGCCATGCTCGAGAGCATCGTCATCCTCGCCGGCGCGTGCGACGCCTTCCGCACCAACTGCCTCGATGGGATCGAGGCCGACCGCGACCGCTGCCGCGAACTCCTGGAGCTGAACCCCTCTATCGCGACCGCCCTCAACGCCGCCATCGGCTACGACAAGGCCGCCACCGTCGCCAAAACCGCCGCCCGCGAGCGGAAATCCGTCCGCACCGTCGCAAAGGAAATGGGATTGCTGTCCGACGAAGCCCTGGACCGCTACCTCAACGTCCGCGACATGACGGAGCCAGGGATTCCGGGGTAGTAGCGGCCTGCGGCCGTTGGACATGGGCACGGCGTGCCGGTCAAGTGCGGCCTGCGGCCGCGGGTCATGGGCACGGCATGCGGGTCAAGTGCGGCCTGCGGCCGCGGGTCATGAGGCAAACAGTCATGACCGCGAACGAATGCGAGCCTCCTCCGCCATACTAAACCCCCCGCCTCCTGCGTTTACCCTTCGAATCCGCGTCGCGGCATACTTTTTTCACCCTTCGGGAGACACCGGGTTTACCGGATCTGACTGACAGACTGGCGCAATGTCGCCCCGTCGGTTGGTGAACCCGCCTGCAAAGGTGACAGATCGTCTGCGTAACGATTCCAGATAAGCAAGAGGTTAGAACATGAGTGTGAAACGAACGATTCCGATCGCGTTATTTATTATCGCGTCGTTCCTGGGGGGCATTTTCTTCACGACCCTCGGGTCGAACCTGTTCTCTGACGAACCGATTACGCCGAGCACCCACGCCGCTTCGATCGCCGGCCAGGAAGGCGGCACGACGGCTATCGACCGGGAGCGCGTGGCGCCGGCGCTAGCGCTCGAAGAGGCCTTCACCCTGGTGGCGGAGAGCGTCACCCCGACCGTCGTCCAGATCCGCTCGGAGAAGGTGGTCAGCCAGCAGCAGATGCTGGAAGGGACGCCGTTCGAAGAGTTTTTTAATCCGTTCGGCGGGGACGGTCCTCAGCAGGACTTTCGCTCCGACGGACTCGGATCCGGAGTTTTGATCCGCAGTAACGGCTACATCGTCACCAACAACCACGTCGTCGCCGACGCCGATGAACTAAAGGTCCGCCTGTCCGACGGCCGGTTCTTCGACGCCACGGTGATTGGCGCGGACCCTGAAAGCGACCTGGCGGTCATCAAGATCGAAACCGACAACATGCCGCACGTGTCCTTTGGCGATGCGGAACGGCTGAGGGTCGGGCAATGGGTGATGGCGATCGGCTCGCCGCTGAGCGAAGACCTCGGCAACACCGTCACGGCCGGCATCGTGAGCGCACTGGGTCGGACGAGTACGGAGATCTCCCAGCTCAATCTGTATGCGAGCTTTATCCAGACCGATGCGGCGATCAACCCGGGCAATTCGGGCGGTCCGCTGGTGGATCTCCAGGGCCGGCTCATTGGCATCAACTCGGCCATCTTCTCGCGCTCGGGCGGCAACCAGGGCATCGGTTTCGCCATCCCCGTGGATGTCGTCCAGAACGTGACGGATCAGCTGATGGAGCACGGCAAGGTTCGCCGTGGGCTGCTGGGCGTCAACTTCGACGGCGTGAGCGAAGCGCTGTCCAACATGCTCGATGTGCCGCGCGGCGCCGCCCAGATCACGCAGGTGAGGGAGGGCAGCGCGGCGGAAAAGGCCGGCCTGAAGCAGAACGAAATCATTGTCTCCGTTAACGGCCAGGATCTGCTCGACGCCAACCAGCTGCGCACTACGATCGGCAACAAACAGCCGGGCGAAACGGTCAGCCTGGGCGTCATCGACCAGGAAACCGGGAAGAAGCGCACGGTGGACGTGACCCTGGGCGAGCGGCCCGATGAAGAGGCTGTCGCCGCCAATGGACCGGGCGCCGAGCGCGAAACCGAGTCCGGCGTCGAAGCCCTCGGCCTGACGAGTCTGCGCGATGTGTCGGACGAAATCCTCGAGAGCCTCGGGCTGGATGGCCAGGAGGTGACGGGCGTCGTCATCACCGGCATCAACGAAAGCAGCCAGGCGTTCCGGAGCGCCGAGTTGCAGCGTGGTGACATCATCACCGAAGTGGATCGCAAACCGGTTGCCTCGAGGAGCGACTTCCTGCGGATCTACCGGGATATTGAGGCCGGCGAATCCTTCCTCGTCCGCGTCATCCGTCCCCAGGGCGGGCAGGCCGTATCGTTCCTGACGGCGTTGACGAAGCCGTAATTCGGGGTGGGGGTGTGGTCGATTTTACATAGCGACGTTACGCGTTGCACGTTTTTCCGTTGAACGTTTGGTGTTTGTATACATGCCATTTGGCTTCGGAACGCGATTCCAGGATGAAACGCTGAACGCGCAACGAGTCAACGCGTAACGTCACTCCCACCCTCCCACACCCCTACAGCCCGCCCATCACATCAAAATCGCCGGCCAGTACCCGATCCAGGCGGCCGGTACGCCAGGCGCCGCGGCTATCCCGGACGAGGGGCGACGGCGCCTCGCGATACCGGCGAACGATGACGGCCGTTTTGGCTTCCCCGGAAAACCCTTCGTCCGCCTGCGTCCGTAGGCCGGCCACCGTGTCGGCCACCGCGAGTGGCTGCGCGATGACCCGCACACGGACCTTTGCGCGTTGAAACGTCTTGCCTTCGCGCGGGGCTTCCCACACATGCCATCCTTCTTCCCGGGCCAGGATGGCGTATGCGCCGAATCCGGCGACAGCGAGCATGAACCGCCCCGACGCCGTGGGCGTATCGGCCAACGGCCGTAGCACGACGTAGCGCATCTGGCGTTTTTCGGCCCAGGCACTGTACATGCCGGCCAGGGTGCGCGCGAAGGCGTAGGCTTCGAGTCCGCTCGATTCGATCATCAGGAAGGCATCACGTGGCTGCCCTTCCGCCTCCTGCGACAGGGCCTGCTCCAGGACGTAGAGGCGTTGCGCGAGCCGCTGCACGAGGACCGGTGAAAATGAGGCGCGGTCGGCCTTTCCATCCCCGCCGAGCCGGCCGAGCAGGGCATCGGCCGTGTCCAGGGCGCGCTCGACGCGGTCCATGAACTCGACCTGTGCGAGGATCTCAAACCGCCCATCCCATCCCCAGAACGCCGGGTCGGCCGTGCGGGCCAGCGTCTCGGTTTTCAGAGCAGCCCATGCGTCGGAGTCAATCCGCTCTTCGAGCGCCTCGTAGCGGTCGTACAGGCCATCCACTTCCTCCCGGGTGCCCACCGGCTCGAGCACCAGCGGTTCGAGGGCGAAATCCGCGCCGGCCGCCACGTCCTTGCGACGCGCCGGCTCGGGCTCGGGCTGGTCCGGATCGATGAACTCCACCTCCAACCCATCCCCCCGGCTCCGGACAAACAGAAACTGGTCGCCCTCCGGAAACTGGTGATTAACGATCGTCATCGCCAGCGGCGAGAGGACGTAGCGCTCGATCGCGCGCTTGAGCGGCCGGGCACCGAGCTCGTCGCTAAATCCCTTCTCCAGCAAAAAATCGAGCGCCGATTCTTCCCATTCGACGGCCCATTCGCGGCTCCGAAGGCCGCGCCGGGTGAGCACGTCGCGCAGTTCTTTCTGGAGGATACCCCGCGCGATGACCCGGCTGAGGGGTTGAAAGACTACGATGCGGTCGAGCCGGTTCAGAAACTCGGGGCGAAACGTCTGTTGGGCGGCGCGGCGGACGCTTTCGGCGGAGAAGACCCGTTTTTCACCACCAAAGCCCACGCCGGCTCCGGCCGGCACGGCCGAGCCCAGGTTGGAGGTGAGGATGATGATGGCGTGACGAAAATCGGCCGTCTGTCCGCGGCGGTCGGTGAGCCGGCCGTCGTCGAAGACCTGGAGGAAGAGGTCCCAGACGCTCGGATGGGCCTTCTCGAACTCGTCCAGGAGAACGACGGAGAACGGCTGCTTGCGGATCTGGTTGACCAGCGCCACGGCGTCCGACCCGCGTTCCGCGTCCCCGAGGAGCCGGAGCAGAGAATCCTCCGTCATGAATTCGCTCATGTCTAGCCGGATCATCCGCTTCGGCGCTCCAAACAGAAACGCCGCGAGGCTCTTGGCGATTTCCGTCTTACCCGTGCCCGTGGGGCCGACGAAGAGGAAGACCCCGGCAGGCCGAGTGGGGTCGCAGAGGCCGGCCTTGAGCATGGCTACGCGCTCGACGAGGCAGTCCACCGCTTCAGGCTGACCGAGCACCGAGAGCTCGAACCGCTCCCGGAGCGCCCCGAGGTCGAGCCGATCGTCGTCGTTGAGCAGCGCCACCGGGAGGCCCGTCAGGTCCGAGAGCGTCGTGATCAGGTCGTCCGTAGCCGGCGGATCAGCCCGCCCGGCGGCAGTATGAGCGGCGAGGGTCAGCTTGAGAAAGCCGAGGAGATGACCGGGGGCAGCAGAGCGGTCGAGGTAGTGGCGGGCCAGCTGAAACGCCTCCCGAAGCACCGTTTCGGGCCACGAGGCGCCATGTTGGATGCACCATGCACGTGCGAGAGCAAGCGTGGCCACATCGTCGAGTGGTTCCACGGTAACCGTTTTGATGCCGGCGCGGAGGTGCGGGCGCACCTGGACGATACGCTCGTAGGCGGCCGGCTCCGCCTCGCCGATCACCGTGAGGTCGCCCTTTTCCAGGTAGGGCGCGATCAGGTCCAACACGCTGCGCGGATTGTCGCGGTGCCAGCCGGCGAAGATGAGGTCGTGCGCGTTGCCTACGACCCAGAGCACGCGGCGGCGGCCGGCGAGGTTGCGCAGCAGCTCCCGCACGCGCTCCTCCAATTGCCCGATGTACATCTGGCCGGCCACCACCTCCATGGCGCCGGCTTCGAAGATCGTCCACCCTTCCGCGTACAGCCGGGACGCGATGGCGCGCACGAGCGTCGATTTTCCCACGCCCGATTCGCCCACAACCAGCACCGAACGGGGCCGTTCCGGGCGGAGCGCCTCCAGCGCCTGCAACTCGAGGCGGCTCAGGGCCTCATGGGGAATCGCCTCGTCCGCCGGCGCCTCGGCCCAAACGGCGCCGACGAGGTTGAGGGCGTCGCGGTCGATCCGGACCTCCCGCCAGGCGCGTACTTCCGACGTGAGCGGGGCGAGGGCATTGATTTTGAGAGCCGTGAGCAGGCCCTCTATTTCATCCAGCTGGTCCTCGTCGATCCCTTCGAGCGCCCCGTGAAACGCCGGCGCTTCCCCCGCGGCGAGGCGCTCCTCGATCCATCCCCGAATAAATTCGAGGACGTTCGGCTGATCCCTCCACCATCCCTGTGCGGAGGCCGTCAGCCGGCCGATGCCCTGCGGCCCGAGGTGGACGGTCAGCGCTCGGAGCGCAAAAAACAGGGGCCACAGATAGACCCGCTCCAGGTTATCGAGCAGCTGGCCGGCGATGGCCGGGTCCGCCGGCCGACGCGTCAGCGCTTCAAACGCCATACACGAAATCGGGAGGTTCTCCCCAAGGGCATAACCCACCAGTGATCCATCACCAATGCCGGGCGCCGAAAGCAGGTCGACGCCTTCGAGGAAGGGACCATGGGTGAGGATGTCGCGCGGATGTGCCGAGCGGTTGAGGAACGGTTCGATGCGTTCAGCGAGCACATAGAGCGCCGTCGCCGCGTCGTCATCCGGAGGCGTCGGCTGGGATGTATCCGGCGTCAACGTACGTTTTTTACCCAGCAGGAAGCCTATCCAAACCCCGAGGCCGGCGGCGAAGCCTGCGATCAGCCAATCTAGCCCATCCATAAACCTGATTGATCCACCTGGTGATGTGCCTGAGTGAGCACGGAATTAGTTGCCCCTCACATAAAGATTCCTTCCGCCGGTCCGATTACTCGAACCAAACCCCACCTTTTTCTTGCACCCCCGCTTTGACGGCAAACCGGCATTATCCTATGATGTCATCTGTTACATCGTGCCTCGTGGTATGCGCTTTTCTCACGTTTGCGATTCTGACGTCGTCTGGCGCCCAGGCCCAGCCGGTGGCTCCTCAATCGGCCTGTGGCGCGGATTGGGAAACGCCGATTCTCGTCCAGGACGCGAAGAGAAGCTCTGCCACATTAACGATTGGTCAATCCTCGTCCGGCTCGGACGCTGTGAACGCAGCGTGCGGTGAGACCGAGTCGCCGCCGAATCCTCCGCCCGGGATTTTTGGCGCTCGTTTCCGCTACCCGGACGGAAAGACCTTCTCCGACACCGACTACCGGAGCAACGCCTCGGCCCGGGCGACGTGGACGATCACGCTGTCGGGTACCCACTCCTTTACCTTTACCTGGGACCCGGCCACGCTGCCGGCGGGTGATTTTCGGCTCAAAGATACGATTAATGGTGGCATCGTCAACATTGACATGGCTACCACCGCCAAGTACATCCTGAGCGACAAGACGATCACGACGCTTGTGATCGAGAAATACGCCGAGGGTCCGTGCGAAGACATCACCGTTCAGGCCGGCTGGAATCTCTTCTCGATCCCGCTCGAAGCGTACGACATGCGCCCGCAGTCCCTGTTCCTCGACGCCAAGGCGCGGCCCTATGGCTTCGGCGCCGGCTACGAGACGCCGGCTCAACTGAGCACCGGTAAAGGGTACTGGATGAAATTCAAGAGCGCGACCACCTACGAGGTGTGTGGCACGCTTGCAGATGGCGGGATCGATGTGGCCATAGGATGGAACCTGGTGGGCCCGCATAACCAGACGAGAATCGTTAGCGCGGTGACCAAGAACCCGACTACCACCGTGCTCACCAGTTATTACGGGTACGATGGGACCATACATGTGGCCGACAGCCTTAAGGCCGGCCGCGGGTACTGGGTGAACTCCAACAAGGTAGCCGTCCTCACGGTGGGCGCCGGCAAGACGGACCTCCCCGGCTCCTCGCCCGTCGTCACGCTTCAATCGGAGGATCCTTCGTGGTCCACCCTCACCATCGAGACGTCGTTGGGCCGCAAACAGCGGTTGTACGCCTCCCAGCGAGCGCTTTCCGGCGACGAGTTGTTCGCGTACGAAATGCCGCCGCGGGCGCCAGAAGAGGCGTTCGACGCGCGGTTTAGCAGCGGATTGCAGGTGGCGGCCGTGTACGCGGCGCCGGCCCTCATCGAGCTGACCGGCGCGGACTACCCGCTGATGCTTTCTGTCGACAACCTGCCGGATGCCGCGCTCTACGTCACCGACGGCTCCGGGCAATCCGCCTTCTACACGGCCCTCCAGGAAGGCCGGCCGGCGACCATCGACGTTCCGCTGTCGACACTCCGGGTGTCGCTTGGCGCCCAGCAGGTGAGCAACGAGACGCCTGCGGAAGCTGCCGGTGGATTTGCATTGCTGCCGGGGTATCCGAACCCCTTCTCGCGGAGCACGACCCTCCGCTACCAGCTGCCGGCCCCGGCGCCCGTTCGCCTCAGCGTCTACAACGCGCTGGGCCAGGCCGTGGCCACGTTCGACGAAGGGCTGCGCGCCGCGGGCGTGTATGAACGCGCCTTCGACGCCAGTGACCTTGCCGCGGGATTCTACTATTACACGCTCGAAGCCGGCGATTTCCGCGCCTCGCGGACGCTTGTGCTCGTGAAGTGACACCCCCCGGGCCCCCCCTACGAACTTTAGCTTCAGAACCCAATGGTTACTCGATATCTCTCCCTCGCCGTATGGCTCGGCGTGTTTCTAGCGGCTTCACCGAGTTACGCGCAGCTGGCCACCCAGGCCCACGTGATGGACATGGCTGAAAAGGCGCGCTCCAGTGGCACCGTGCGCGTGATCGCCGTGCTCGACACCACATCGTCCGCCGGCAAGACGTCTACGGTCAACCGGCTGATGTCCGTGAGCCGTAGCGAAGCCCGCGTGTACGAGCATTTCCCACTGGTCGCGCTGGAAGTCGACGCCGCCGGCCTTTCCGTCCTCTCCGGCATGCCGGGAATCACAGCGATCCAGGAGGACATCCCGAACGAACCCGTCCTGGCCGAAGCGACGGCATTGATCGGAGCAACGACCGCCTGGGCGGCCAGCAAGACCGGTCTGAACCAGACGGTTGCGATTCTCGACTCCGGCTACAACCTGAACCACATCTTCTTCAAAGCCCGGATTCGGGAAGAGGCGTGTTACTCGTCGACCGTCGGGACTTCCTCCACCTCCCTCTGCCCGAACGGCGCGAATTCGCAGACGGGTGTAGGCTCCTCGGCCGGTTGCGACCCTGCCACCGTCGGCAGCGGGTGCTTGCATGGCACGGGCGTGGCCGGCGTGGTGATCGGCAAGGATAACGGGTCGATCGGCTTCAGCGGCGTCGCTCGCGACGCCAAGGCGACCCTCATCAACGTGTTCTCGAACCACGGCGGTGGGAAAGTGCTGGCCTGGTCGTCCGACTACATCGCCGCGCTGGATTACGTCTACTCCCGCCGCGCCGTGTACGCCATCGCCGCGGTGAACATGAGCCTTGGCGGGGGCAAGTTTGTCTCCCATGAAGCCTGCGACCTTGCCAACGGCGCGACGAAGACGGCCATCGACCAGCTCCGCGCGGCCGGCATCGCCACCATCGTAGCCAGCGGCAACGACGGATTCACCAAGTTCATCGCTTCGCCGGCGTGTATCTCCTCCGCCATCGCCGTGGGAGCCACGACGAAAGATGACGCGATCGCGTCGTTCAGCAACCACGCGAGCATGGTGAAGCTGCTGGCCCCCGGGCAGAGCATCACCACGTCGTACGACTTTGTCGGCGGCTACTCCAGCGTCAACGGCACCAGCTTCGCCGCCCCGATGGTCGCCGGCGCCTGGGCCGTGATGCGGCAGGCGAAGACCACCGCCACGGTCGATCAGATCCTCAACGCCCTCCGGGATACCGGCGTGCCGATTGTCGGACGGGCCGGCGTGAGCGCTATTCCGCGCATTCAACTGGACGCCGCGATCGCGGATCTGGCCTGTGGATACGACTGGAAGCTGTTCGTGACCGCGACCGATAAGTTCAAGCTCTCCAACCAATTCGCCATCGGCCAGAGCACCAGCAACACTGCCGCGCTAGACACGGCGTGCGGCGAGGCCAAGTTGCCCCCCCCGCCCCCGGCGGAGGTATTCCACACCTCGTTCACCCTACCGGATGGTATCTCGTTCACCGACAATGACTTCCGGCCGGCGGCGTCGACCTCCGCCACCTGGACGCTCAACGTCACCGGCGGCCTGCCGATCACCCTCACCTGGGACCCCGACCGCCTGCCGGCCGGCATCTTCCGGCTCAGCGACACATCGACCGGCGCCATTGCGAACGTGGACATGAAGGCCACCGACACGTACAAGCTGATCGATAAAGAAACGCAGACCCTGACGATCGAGCGTTTCCCGGCCGGATCATGCACTACGATGGACCTCGTGAAGGGGTGGAACATCGTCTCCGTTCCCCTCCTTCCCCTGGACGGGCGCCCCGGCGCGCTGTTCAACAGCAGCAAGGTAACCCTGTTTGGGTATTCGAGCGGCTACACCCCGGCCACTGAACTCGTGAAAGGCAAGGGCTACTGGACGTTTGCCGCGAAGAACACGACCTATACGGTGTGCGGCCATACCCCGGGCACGACGGTGCCGCTGGTCGCCGGCTGGAATCTCGTCGGCGGGTTTGATGTCGACATGAAGGCCAGTACACTGACCACGTCGCCGGGCGGGCTCATCCAGTCGAGCTTTTTTGGCTACGACGGCACGGCCTACGCCGCCGCCGACTCGCTGAAAAAGGGCCGCGGCTACTGGGTGAAGTCCAGCGGCGCCGGTAACTTGATTGTCCAGACCGCCATCACCGGCCAGCCCCGCACGCCGGTCGACCGGCCGGCCCTGCAGGCGCCCGGCCGCCGTGTGGATTCGACCTGGGCGCAGCTTGACTTCGAGGATGCCGAAGGCCACATCCAGACCCTTTACCTCGCCCCCCGCGCGCTCGATGAGGTCGATGCCCTCTCCTACCTGCGCCCGCCCCAGCCGCCCGAGCCGGCGTTCGACGTCCGCTTTCTCGACAACACCGAGTTTGGCGTGTTGGACGCGAACCCGGACACGCTGATGCTGCGCGACGCCGTCTACCCGGTGAAGCTCACCGTCCGCAACCTGAACGGACGCCGCGTCACCCTGAACGATACCCAGCGCGAGGTCTACGCCGAAACGCTGCTCGATGGGAAGACGATCGTGGTCGCGCAGCCCGTCGCCGGCCTGATGCTGAGCGCTGCGGCGGTGGCTTCGTCGAACGAAGACGGCGCCGGCCTGCCACTCGCGTACGAATTGCAGCAGAGCTACCCCAACCCGTTCAGCGACCACACAACGATCCGTTTTGCCCTCCCGAAGGCGAGCGTGGCCACTTTGCGCGTGTACGACGTGCTGGGCCGGCAGGTCGATGAGCTGGTGGATGGCCTGCTGCCGGCCGGCTACCACGAGGTGGCGTTCGACGGCTCGCGCGTCGCCTCCGGCCTCTACGTCTACCGTTTGGAGACGGAGGACTATGTAGCGATACGGCAGATGATGAGGGTCAAGTAACCCGAAGCACCAGCTTCCCCGTATTCAGGTTGGCCTCCATGCGGCTGTGCGCCGCCTCGGCATCGGTCCAGTCGTACACCGTGTCGATGACCGGAGCGAGGTCGCCGGCCTGAAAACGGGGAAGCATTTCGGTGCTGAAGGCCCGGGTGAGTTCGATCTTATACGTTTCGCTTCGGTTGCGGAGCGTGGAGAAGAGGATGTGGAGGCGTTTGCGAAAGATGTGGCGCAGGCTGATGGACTCGACCCGGCTGCCGCCCATCAGCGCCAGGATCACCAGCCGGCCGTCCGTTGCCAGCGACTCGATGTTGCGCTCGAAGTAGTCCGCCCCGACAACATCGAGCACGACATCGACGCCCCGCCGATTAGTAAGCCGCATCACTTCGGCGTCAAACGCCTCCTCGCGGTAGTCGATGGCCGCCTCGGCGCCGAGCGCCAGGCAAGCGGCGTGTTTGGGACGCGAAGCCGTGACGAAGACGCGCGCGCCCAGGATACGCGCCAGTTGTGTGGCCGCCGTCCCAACCCCACTCGCGCCGGCATGGACCAGGGCGGTCTCGCCGGCCTGCAGCTTGCCGAGCCACACCAGCGCCTGGTAGGCTGTGAGAAACACCTCCGGGATGGCCGCGGCCTGTTCGTAGGTCAGCGCTTCTGGTATCGGCATCGCTAGATCCGCCGGCACCACGGCATATTGGGCATACCCCCCACCCGACAACAACGCGCAGACGCGATCCCCCACACGCCGGCCCCGGACGTGATGCCCCACGGCCTCCACCTCGCCGGCCATCTCGAGCCCCAGGATCGGAGACGCCCCTTCCGGTGGAGGATACATACCCTTCCGTTGGAGCAAGTCCGCCCGGTTCAGTGCCGTCGCCCGCACGCGCACCAGCAGGTCATTGGGCCCGTACGCCGGGATAGGGCGCTTTTCAAACACGAGCCGGCTGTGTGAGCCGGCGCCGTCGACGTGGATAACGTGCATACGATTGGCGAAAAGCGAATAGCGATTAGCGATTAGCGTGTGATGTAACGCGTTCTTTGATAATCTGAAAGAGATAGGTGTCCGGGGAGTGCTGTTGCCCCATTTTAGGGGCTATGAGCACATACAGCCCCCCCGGAACACCCGTAGCGCGCGCTTGCCGGCGACACGCTGACCTAA
>JBGSPJ010000240.1:0-2860 GCA_041738655.1 Rhodothermales bacterium
GCCGCCGCCTTCCGCCGGCTCGTCGTCCGCGGCAACCGGGGCAGCCAGACCCTCTACTTCGGCGCGGCCTTACGGCAGCCGCAAGCCGTCTCCTTCGCCCTGCCGCCGCCCCCGCCCGCCGGCTCGTTCGATGCCCGCTTCGAGGGTGATAGCCGGCTCGTTGAGGCTGCTGAGGCGGTCGTCCAGATCCAGTCGGGCCAGTACCCGGTCACGGTCGAACTCGGCGCCGGATCGAGCATGATCCTCGAAGAACTGGTGGGGGGAGAGGTCGTTGCCTCCCGGCCCATCGCCGCCGGCGAACCGTTGTCCATCACAAACCCCGCGGTTACGGCCTTCCGCCTCAGACTCCCCTGAACCCTGCGCCTCGTTTTGCCTTCATGTTGGGAGGAGTTCGGCGGCCTCAGGGATCGAGTGGTTTGTTTTATTGTAAACGGCTATTTTCTTAATCAAGAATATTTGATTGCGATGACTTCGCAAATCCCTTATTCTGGACGGCTCGGATGCGAGACGAGACGCTGGTGATGGTGGATGTGGGCGCCGGCAGCATCGAGTTCTGGACGGATCTGTAGCGCCGGGAATTGAAGAATTGCGGGACTGAGTTGTGGCAAACCTAATTCTACATCGCCATGCCCGCTCTCCTGTAATGTTGGCGACTTTGTCGTTAGAAAGCGTGGCCGCCCAAGCCAGTGGTTATACTGTAATTACGACGTTGTCAACCTGGAAAGTGTCCAGCAGTGAGGGTAAATACATCTTTTCGGGTAGATCGTAGTTGTGAAATAATAAACGTATTACACTATGTGACGCAAATAATGAAGAAGTCAGTATTTTATATGATGCCTTTATTCGTAGTGGCTCTAATGAGTGAGTGTTTTTATCCAAATGAACGTGATGGTTGCGAAGGAGGCCCAAGGATTCTGAATCCACTTCCTGATACGATGACGTTTGTCATGCGTATCGAGCCATATGAGATCCCGCTGGAAGACCCTCAGGAGCCAGTCTTTGTGCACACTGGAGGAAAGTTTTTGAGCTTTCTCGCTGGGAGCGATAATCGGGAGGTAGTAATTGAAAGATTGGCGGGTAGTAGGGTTAATTTATTACAGTTATACACCGTGGGAGTCGGCATGGCCGTGGTTGGCGCGGTGGCTACTGATAACTGTGAATTTAGTGCCGGAATAAGCGTAGTTGTCAGGGTGGTGGAATAGCAGTAGCCAGGTCATGAGTGTATACAGACAACTTAAGGACACCGTATTGTCCGTTATTGACGCACTACAAGACTGTGATCAGCATCGACACGATGGATAAGCAGCCCGAATCGCACACCAGGAGAGGGACCGGCGTTTCGGCTACGGGGAAAGGGGCCTCAGCTATGAGGGGCGAGTCTATTAGGCGTCGCGGAAGAGCGCACGGAATCCTTCCTGCACAAAGTGGTCATCATTCGTCAGAATCTCAGTGATGGATTCCTCCCTCATGACGTTCATCGAAATGCAATCGGTCAGACTATATCTTTTATCCAGTCGCGACCAGTATAGATCGAGCCCCGCACGAAAGGAGTCCGTGGTTTGAGGGACTGCACGAATATCAGGTGTGTTCAAAACGACCGTGATGGCTCGAACGGCTCGTTCCTTGGCTTCTGGCGCATGGGAAGAGAAGAAATTGAGCGTCTCAACCAGCACCTCCTCCGTGGTCACGATCCCTCGACTGCGATAGCGTTGGCTAAGCGCATGTGCTTTGGAGCGGGCATCGTCTCGACGACTGATCAGGGCCACCCAGTAAAAGGTGTCCGCGAAAACGGCGCCGCTCATGAGTGTTTCTTGGGTGTTCCGTAGAGGTAGTGGTCGATCTCGGCGGCCCCGTCATGCGGGAGTGTTTCCCAGATCTGGTCGGGAACGTCGCTCGTAATCTCGTCGATCACTTCCCAAAAAGGACGCTCCCTGGCCGGTTCGTCACAACCAGCATCCAGCCGGTGTGTTTTGGCGGACTCGACCAGATCGAGCACACTGGCGGCAATGCTCGTTTGCTCCTCCTCGGACAAACCTTCGAGGGCGTTAAGTGCATCGATCGCTTCTTTGAGAATCTGTGTCATCGTCGTGGTATCCGGATCCCAGGTAAAAAAGTCGCGGAAGTATGTACGCGCAGTGGCATGCGGAGTTGCCGGGGCATCGGGTGCGAGGAGGCACTTCGTGCGGTCATGAGCGGCCTTCGGCCGTGGTCATGGCACTTCGTGCGGTTATTAGCTGAACCTCATTGACCCGCGAGCGCTGCCGAGCCATGACCGCGAGCGCAGCGAGCCTCCTGACGTGCGAGCGCAGCGAGCCTCCGTTTGCTTGCCAGCCGGGAAAGTCGCATTTTCGGGCGTGATTACACATGACCCGCCCATACCCATGCGACTCGTGCAGCACAAGAAGGAAGCCTTCTGGTTTTACCGCTTCCTCTCCATTTTTTACGACGACTACGTCAACCCCTTCTTCTGGACGGCTCGGATGCGGGACGAGGCGCTGGCGCTTGCGCGCCTCGACGACCCCGCGCTGGCGACGGTCGATGTGGGCGCCGGCACCGGTTTCACCACGGAAGGCATCGTTCGGCACGTGACGCCGGCAAACGTGACGTGCCTCGATCAGAGCCCCCACCAGCTGGCGAAGGCGCGACGCCGGCCGGCGTTGCAGGGGTGCACGATTCTCGAAGGAGATGCGGAGGACCTGCCGTTTGCGACCGACCGGTTCGACCGGTACGTGTCCGCCGGCAGCATCGAGTACTGGCCGGATCCGCAGCGAGGGATCGCGGAGGCGTACCGGGTCGTGAAGAAGGGCGGGGTGGCGCTGATGATCGGGCCGCTCCGGCCGGCCGGTGCCGTGGCCCGGGC
>JBGSPJ010000268.1:0-21392 GCA_041738655.1 Rhodothermales bacterium
GCCACCGGCGCGCGCTCGATCGGGCTCGCCGGCGCCGGCATCAGCGGCATC
This sequence comes from Rhodothermales bacterium, assembly GCA_041738655.1. GTDB lineage: Bacteria > Bacteroidota > Rhodothermia > Rhodothermales > JAHQVL01 > JAWKNW01. Next base: position 52 of record JBGSPJ010000268.1, read on the forward strand.
GCGGACGTTTCGGCCTTCTACACCAACCCCGCCGGCCTCGGCTGGCTTCGCCAATCGCAGTTCACGGGCGGCCTCAACTTCCTCTCCGCCAAAGACGAGTCGCTTGTCGATCGGGATGGCTTTGGCTCGGCCTTCGAGGACGACCTCACCAAGCAGCGCCTGGGCAACCTCGCGGCCCTCTATCGGATGCCTACCCGCCAGGGTTCGTTGGTCATCGGCGCTTCGTTCCACCAGACCCAGTCGTACGACCGGTCGCTCGGCTTCACTGGCTTGAATGCCGATGGATCGATCACGGACGTGCTGCTGCCGTTTTCGGACGAGTTCGAGGTGGAAGAGAACTCCGACGGCTCCTTCTCTCCGGTGTTCTTCTCAGATCTTCCCGAGATCGCCTATCTCGGTGGGGCGATCGAGTTTCTCGGTGAAAATGTCGGCACCACGAACGCTCTCTTCTACCAGGCCGTGAACCCGGGTTCGACGATCGAACAAACGGGCGATGTGCTGCAGGAGGGCCGGCTCAGCGAACTCAGCTTCGGCGGCGCCCTGGAGGCCGCGAAGGGCGTCATGGTCGGCGTCGGGTTGAACTTCTCGTTTGGCACCTACGAATTCGATAGCGTATTCGAGGAGTTCGATGTCAACGGCGAAAACACCGAGGACCTGTACACCGTGATCGACGGCGACCGGGAGCTGCGCGGCTTCGATCGGGTGGAATACGGCGAACGGTTCCAATCCGAGTTGCTCGGCGCCAATCTCCGCATGGGCGTCTCGGCCGACGCCGGCGCCGGCCTGCGCGTGGGCCTTACCCTGGAAACGCCTACGTTTTATCGGGTGGACGAGGACTTCGACACGATCATCTCCACCGATTTTGATAACGGCGCCTCGCTGTCCTACGGCGGTCAGCCTGGCGATATCGGGCGGGGCACGTTCAAGTACGACATCACCACCCCCTGGCGGTTTGGCGCCGGCCTGGGCTACTCGAACTCCGGCTTTAATGTCATGGGCGACGTCGAATTCATCGACTGGTCGCAACTCGATATGGCCGCGGCCACCGATCAGGATTTCTTCGACGACCTGAACCGCTCCATCCGCGATAACTTCCAGCCGGTGCTCAACACCCGCGTGGGTCTGGAGTACCAGTTCGAAGACTTCCGCGTCCGCGGCGGCGTTGCTTTCCACCCGGATCCGATCGACGCCGGCATTCGCAGCGACGAAGCCACCTCGGTCGATCGCTCGAAGACCTACATCTCCGCCGGCTTCGGCTATCGGTTCTCGAACAAGCTGGAGATCGATTTCGGGTGGATGCAGGAGCGCCAGGATGACCTGTATCTGCCGGACTTTGTCGACTACTCCGTCCAGGAGACGGTACGGCGCGACCAGTTCCTCGTCGGGCTGAACATCCTGCTCTAGCGTTGCGCGCTGGCGCGTTGAATGGTTTCGTGTTTGTTAAACGAACGGTTCAACGCGTCAGCGGCCTTATTTTCCTGTGCTTTCGACCGCTTGTTGTTCCTGGGCTTGCTGGCGCCGGCGTTCGCGCATGAGATTGTGGAAATTCTGAGAGGCGCGTCGGTGTTCGCCAAGCGTGCGGGTGAACGCATGGCTTCCATCGCCGAGGGCGACGAAGAACATGTAATCGTGGCTCTCCGGCGCGATCACCGCTTCTATGGACGAGCGCGAGGGGTTGTTGATGGGGCTGGGCGGCAGGCCGCGGAACGTGTAGGTGTTGTAGGGATGATCGAGCTGGTAATCTTTGAAGAAGAGCCGGCGACGCTGCCCTTCGATCTGTAGGAGGGCATACTGGATGGTGGGATCGGCATCGAGGCGCCATCCTTTTCGGAGCCGGTTGAGGTACACGCCGGCGACCCGGGGTTTCTCGGGCACGTGGTTCGTTTCCCACTCCACGATCGAGGCGACGGTCAGCACATCATCGACAGACAACTTCTGGCGGGCCGCTGATGCGCGCATCTCCTCGGTAAAGAACTGGTCAAACTCCCCCTTGATTTTTTTGACGACAGACCGGGCATCGGAAAGCCAGTAGACGAAGTAGGTCTCCGGCAGCATATAGCTGAATAGGCGCGTTGTGTCCGTATTCAACTCGGCGGCGAGTGCCGGGTCGCGTAGGGCCTGGAGGAAGTCTTCGGGTGGGAAATTGAGCCGGCTGGCGACGGCTTCGGCGACGACCTGGGGGCGAGAGCCCGGAGGAATGGTGATGCGGACGGGCGCCTGGAGGCCGCGTCGGAGGACATCCAGCAGGTCGCGGTTCGAGCGGCCGGCTTCGAAGAGGTAATGCCCTGCCTTGATCTGCTCTCCCCAGCCTGTGGCCGTGGCCATCAGGTTAAATGTCCAGGGGCGTTGGAGCACGCCGGCCGCTACGAGCGAGTCCTGGGCGGTTGCGAACGAAGCACCCGGAGGGATTTTAACGCTGCGTTCCCCCTCGAATGCCGGGGTATTTGAACTAAAAACGACCCAGTAGCCGAATGCCGCGCCAGCGACGAGCAGGACGGCCAAAGGCAACAGGATCAACAAAAGCCATTTCCTCATCACTCGTCTACGTTGGGTTTTTCCTGGTAGTGTTGGCGTTCCTGGGCGCGCGATTCGTCGATGATACGCTCGAAGAGGCGTCGAGCAGCTTCGTTCGACAGAGGGCCGGCGTTGTGTTGAAGCACATTCTGAATGACACGTTCCTCGCGGCGGGGGTCATAAACGGCCGCACCGTGCACTTTTTTGATCTGGCCGATCGCGTTGGCACAGACGACCCGTTCGTTCAGCAGCAGCATGATGGCGCGGTCCAGCGCGTCGATGCAGTCCCGCCACGGCCCGATATCGTCCATCGTCGGGGATGGCGGTGTGATAGGGCGGCCGCCGGCGAGTGGAGCCAGCAGCTCTTGCACCGTTTCAATAACCATGGGTTTCTGTGGGATCAAGGGATGTGTTCAGACCGACAGATCGGGCGATGCGGTGAGGGTGAGCGGGCTGTGGATGCCGGCGTTATGCTTGTAGTGACCCGTGATCGCGATCATGGCCGCGTTGTCCATGCAGTAGGCCAGCGGAGGAATGTACAGCGAAAATCCATGATCCGCAGCGGACTGATGCGCCGCCGCGCGCAAGGCGCTGTTGGCGGAGACGCCCCCTACGATGGCGACGTGCCGGATGCCTGTTTCCTCGACGGCCTCTCGTACAGCCGCGACGAGGACGTCTACGATTGCGCGCTGAAACGAGGCGCAGATATCGGTGAGATGCGAGGCCATGAATGCGGCACGATCCTCCGGTACAAGGGCATTCAGGTAATACAGCACCGAGGTTTTGAGTCCGCTGAACGAAAACTCGTATTTGCCGAGCCGGGGGCGGGGAAAGGCGTGGAAGGCGGGGTTGCCGTCGCGTGCGATACGATCGATTTCAGGCCCGCCCGGGTACCCGAGGCCAAGCAGTTTGGCGACCTTGTCGAAGGCTTCGCCGGCCGCGTCGTCACGCGTTGTGCCCAGAATGTGATGCGAGAACCCTTCATCGACCACGACCAGCTGGGTGTGGCCACCCGAAACGATGAGGCAGAGGTAGGGGAAAGGGGCCCCGGGGGGTGCAATCTGGGCCGAGTAGATGTGACCTTCGAGGTGGTTGACCCCGATGAGCGGGATGCCGAGGCCCAGCGCCAGCGTTTTGGCGAAGCTGAGCCCTACCAGGAGCGAGCCGGCGAGCCCGGGACCGTAGGTCACCGCCACGGCGTCCAGTTCGTTCGGTTGAACCTGTGCCTCCTCCAATGCGGCCCGGACGATCGGGACGATCAGCTGCTGGTGTGCGCGTGAGGCGAGTTCGGGTACAACCCCGCCAAATTGCGCGTGCACCCACTGGGATGACACGACACTGCTGCGCAACGTGAGCCCGCTCGTCACGGCCGCCGCTGTATCGTCGCACGAGGTTTCGATGCCAAGAACGAGTGATTGAGACGCCATACGAAAAAGGATTACGCGTACGTTCCAGTTGAACGGTACCGAAGGAAGGGTGTGTCGATCGCGCGCTTTATTCCGCCGTCGAAACTACCGATTGTGGAGAGAGAGGCGCAACAGGCGAGGAAATCACCTCGAACGCGCGAAGAGAACAAAAGCTGCCCTGTGCGGTAGTTGAAATCGGTGGGAACGTAGCGTATACTACACCCGTCACCACTCCAACGTAAAGCGGAAAGCTTGCTATGCGTACCATGCTCACCCTGCGTGCCATGTTCACTCTGGCCTGCCTCATTGTTTTGCTGAGTGTTGCCGCTCCGGCGAACGCTCAATTGCGGGAGACATCGCTCGATCAGCGCTCCGCGACGCGGCTGTACGATACGCACAAGTCCGGCTTTACGCTGAATCAGTTGTTCGACAAGTCTCATTTTCGCATGAGCCAGTCGGCCGAGTTCTCAGCCGGCTCGTTCGGCGGTCAGACGACGTCGATGGGGATGTTCACGAATAGCATGATGTGGCAGTTCAGTTCGAAGCTGGCCGCCCGTGTAGACATGAGCGTGGCCTATTCTCCCAATGCCGGCACACTCAACAGCAGCAACTTTGGGGGCGGTCAGACGGGCGATGCCCGGGTGTTCCTCCGCAACGCCGAGATCGCGTATCGGCCCTCAGAGAATGTTGAATTGCATCTTTCGGTCCGCCAGAATCCGTATGGATCGTACGCCAGCCCGTACGGCTACTACAATCCCTACGGCTACGGGTACGGTTCGAGAAGCCAGATGGGCTTCTACCGCGGGTCGGACGATCTTTTCTGGAACGACAACGGACGTTAAGCGCAGTCTTTTACGATCCGCGCTCATGCCGAATCGAGTTTCGAAGCAGCGCGGCATATCCGGCGACGGATGTGCCGCGTTTTGTTCGTCCAGGCGTCGCTCCTCAGGGTATTGTTGATGGCTGAACCCGGTATCAAACCAACGGCTCCGGATCCGGAGGGGCCTCCCCAGAGCGCCCTCAATGTCTCGCTCATCGTTTTGGGCGGCGCCGTCCTCATTTTGTTTTTTTCGCTGATTACCCGCCTCATCTTCCCGGCCACCGATCCGTCCCGGGAGGACAATCCAGGCCACTTCGTGGGAGAGGTGCTCCAGGTCGAGGTCCGCAACGGCTGCGGCGTCGCCGGCCTGGCATCGACGATGACGGCTTTTCTCCGCCGGCGCGGATTCGATGTGGTCGAAGTGGGCGACTCACCGCCGTTCAATCAGGAATTCACGATGGTGTACGACCGCATCGGGGACCTCGAAGCCGCGCGTAAACTCGCCGAGGCCATCGGTATCCCCGAGGAACGGGTTGTCCAGGATATCGACCCCGAAGAATTTCTAGACGCCAGTGTTGTCATTGGCAACGACTACGCGACCTTGAAGCCTTTCCAAGAATAAACGCCCCTATGCCTTCCAAGAAGATCGAACTGCTCCCCAAGCGTACCCCCGATAAAAAGCGTACTACCCATGCACCCGTCCGCCAGCTTGCTGAACTGGCCGTCGAGGGTATCCTGTCGAAAAAAGGAGAGCAGATCGTCCTGATGGATATGCGCGCGGTTAGTGGTATCGCCGATCTGTTTGTGCTGTGTACGGGTACCTCCGATATGCAGATCAAGGCGATCATGGACGCCGTGCGGGATTCCATTCGGGAGGGGACGGACGAGCGCCCCTGGCATGTCGAGGGGTCGACGGGGCTGCAGTGGGTATTGCTCGACTATGTGGACATGGTCGTCCACGTCTTTAATCCCGAGAAACGGGCGTTTTACGATTTGGAACGCCTCTGGGGCGATGCCCCGATGGAGCGCGTCGCCGACGATGCCGACCACCCGAAGCTGGCACTCCTGACCACCTTTGGTCCAACAGGCAACTGAGGCACAACCCGCCGGCACGGCAGGGCCGGATGGTATGGGTTTTGTAAAAGGAGTGTACTCACCCCTCCCACCTCGCGCCCCCTTCCTCGCGAGGCGACCCCATCGACTCAGGCTCCCCTCTTTCCGCTGCCTACGCCATGAAACGATTTGTTATAGCCCTTCTTCCTCTTGCCGCGTTTGTCCTCTATCCGCTCGTCGCCCACACCGAAAAAGACGGCGCGGAAGCAAAAAAAACCGGTGCGCCCGGGAATGGTACCTGCGCGACCAGCGGCTGCCACGATGACGGCACCCCTAATTCGGGGCCCGGTTCTGTCGCTGTTTCGACGTCTACCTCAGGTCCATTTGCGCCAGGAGATACCATCGAGTTTACCGTTACCGTCGCCGAAACTGGCTTGAGTGTTTTTGGCTTTCAGGCGACCGTTAAGAAAGCCAGCAACTCGGGCAACACCGGCCGGCTACTGCTAGCGCAGAATACCGAATATTCGGATGCCATCGGTGATTATGTAACACACAGCAAGGTGCTGGAAAGCAACAACTCGGGTTCCTGGACACTCCGCTGGGTCGCGCCGGATACCAATCCCGGGGATGTGATTATCTACGCGGCCGGTGTGGCCTCGAATGCCAGTGGCACACGTTTTAATGACCATGTGTACACGACGAGTACGACGCTCCCGGTTCAGGTCGGCACCGAAGATCCCGACGCTTTGCCGGGTTTCGCAATGAGTCGGGCCTATCCCAATCCTGCCACGTCAAGCACGACCATTCCGTTCATGGTGGATCGGTCGGAGACGATGGCGCTTTCGCTCTACGATGCCCGTGGCCGGCGCGTGTATCACGAAGCGCTTGGCACCCTGGCGGTTGGCGCACACCAGCAGGTTCTGTCCGTGGCTGGGTTGCCGAGCGGAGTATATTTCTACGAGATCAGCACGGCTACCCGTAAGGAGAGCAAGCCACTCCTCGTGATTCGCTGAGAGGGGGTTGATGGGTGCTGCCCGGGATCCGCACGACCTCCGGAAGGGTTGACGCAACGGCGCCCACGGGCGTCATCAACCGTCACCTTTCCGGAGCGCGTTATGGAAGTAAGCCCACGTCCCGCCGGCCGCGTCTACGCCGGCACGGGAGCACTACTTGCGGCTCTGGCCGTGATGGCCGGCGCCTTCGGCGCTCACGGGTTACGCGATCTTGTAGCGCCGGAACGACTTGCGACATTCGAAACGGCGGCCCGGTACCTCATGTACCATGGCCTGGCGCTTGTTGTGGTCGGATGGATGATGTCCTCGACGCCGCGTGCCGGACTTACCTGGGCCGCACGGCTGTTTATGGCCGGCGCGGTCCTGTTCTCCGGCAGTCTATTTGTGCTCGTTCTCTTCGACTGGCCCATGTTGGGCATTGTCACCCCGTTTGGCGGGGTTGCGTTTATCGCCGGGTGGATTATGCTGGCGATAACGCTGCTGCGGCGCTGATCCGGATCAGACGACCTCGTCTTCCTCGAACAGCAGCGTCACGCTTGGGAGCAGGCCACGCTCTTCAGCAAGATTGAGCAGCGCGGTGGCGGCATCATCACCAGAATCGAAGGTCGCGAATTCCTTGCTGTCGACGGCGAGGGCGTAGCCAATTTCGTCATCGCCTGCAGGATCAAAATCCTCCCATTTTGTGGCCTCTTCGATTGCAAACGAACCGTCTTCAGGGACATAGGAAGCGATGAAGGTCTCCCGATTGGTGTTCGGGTCGATCAGGCTCAGGTTGCCCAGCGCACCATACTCCTCGTCGTAGAAGAGCGATTCCGTGATCAAACGCAGTGCGAATTGCTTCAGATTGAAGGACATGGTGTGTACCTGCAGATAGGTAACTGCTGGGAAGGGGACCCGGTTACAGAGGCGATGAGCAGCTGTTCGCCTCGCGAACCGTTGCGTAATTCGTGGAGGCGAGTGACCCCGGACGGCTCCTGAAGGTTCCCAGTGCCGGCGATGCAATTAGCGTGAAAGCACGTCCGGAACGAGTTCGGGATCGAGGGATTGGCCGAGATACGAAGCCAGAACGGCGAAGGCCTCGGGGCCGCTCTGTACCTCCAGCGAGGCTCCGAGCCGCTCCGCCATATGGGCCTCCAGGCGCTCGGCCACGCGTGTTTGGTCGACCCCCTGGCCGGTTTCCCGGGCGAGCGAGGTCACGTCCCGGTTGACGATGCCACAGGGCACGATCTGCGAGAAGAAGGATAGGTCGGTGTTGACGTTGAGGGCCAGCCCGTGCATCGTGACCCACCGGCTGCACCGGATGCCCATCGCGCAGATCTTGCGTTCTCCGCCGTGTTCATCGGCCGGCAGCCAGACCCCCGTCCGCCCCGCGACCCGATCGGCCATAACCCCGAAATCGGCGCACGTACGGATCACGGCTTCCTCGAGATCGCGCAGGTAGCGGTGGATGTCGGGCGAGAAGCGGTCCAGGTCCAGGATCGGATATACGACCAGCTGACCGGGTCCGTGGTAGGTGATGTCGCCGCCCCGGTCGATGTGGTGAAACGTCGCCCCCCGGGCCTTCAATTCGGCTTCCGAGGCGAGGAGATGCGCTGGGTTGCCGCTTTTGCCGAGGGTAAATACGGGGGGATGTTCAACCTCTAGCACCACATGCGGGATCGACCGCGGCGGATCCGCCCGCTTGGCCTCGACGAGCCGGCTCTGAAGCTGTCGCTGCAACGCCCACGCCGGCGCATAAGGCACCCGGCCAAGCCGGCATATGAGGAGGTGCTGGCGCATTCGCGGGTTCAAGGTTCTGGGTCTAAGGTTCAATGGAAGGAGGCTCGCATGGGTACATTAAACCTTAAACCCCGAACCTTAAACCCCTCAGTTCTGGATACTCACCCGGATATTAAACGTCCCCTGGGTGGTCGTGGAGGACGCGATACGGCTGTCGACGCTATCGAACTTCTCGAAGCGCAGGCGAAAGTCGCCGGAGACGCGGGTGCTGAACTGGTACGAGATCGTCGGGGCGACGGTGAGCCGGGTCGATCCCGTGATCGGCACCTTGAAGTCGCCTTCGAGGGCCTGGCCGAGGTCGAACGTCTCGCCGTTGTCATACGCATCGATGGCGCTCACGAGGGCTTCGCGCAGCGCCAGGCGCTGGTCGTCGATGACGGCCCGGGCGAGCGTGAGGCTGACGCTCATGCGGTTGTCGAGCTTCTTCTTGAAGAACGGGAGTTTGAGTCCGCGCTTCTGGTAGCTGGCCGTGAGCGTAATTTCGTTCGTTTTGCTTTCGTTGACGAGGAAGCTCGTTGTGCTGAGCGAGTACGTGTTGCTGGCGTTCCAGGCAATGTTGGCCTGCATCTGATTCTTGAAGGCGAGGTCGAGCCCGACGAGGGGCTGGTAGCGCTCGTTGATGCGCACGGCGCCGGCTTCCACTTCCGGGATCGGGAATCGGATCTGCCGGCCGGCAAGCACGAACGAGGCCGAGTCGCCGTCCGCCGCGAAGACGTTGGAGCGGTAGTCCGTACCGTAGTCCGCGCTGTAGCTGTGGCGCAGGGTGGCGCTCTGAGCGAAGAACTGGAAGATCGGCCAGTTGGAGAGGCCGGTGTAGTTGATGCGCCAGCCTGGCATCGGGAAGGGCAGCAGGTTGAGGCGGTCGACGGTGCCGCCGCCGCGGAGGTAGGCGCCGAGGAAGTCGGACACCATGGTTTCGTTGGTCAGGAGCACGCGGCCGTCACCGTTTTCATCGCCTACGATGCCGGCGTCCGTGGCGCGGTCGGCGTCGGCAGTGAACGTGTTGAGCTGGCTGGCGAAGAAGTCGAGGTAGTCGGCCCCGAACGACCAGACGGACGACTTGTTGGTGCCACGCTCGGTGACGGTTTCCTCGATCTCATCGATGCTGAGCGGGCGGAAGGTGAAGTTCTCGTTGGTCCCCCAGTCGATGCTCCACGTGAGATTGATCGTCATGGCCGTGCTCGGGTTGAGCGTGGTCTGCCCCTGGAGCCGGTTATTGGTCGAAAGAATGTCCGTCACCTGCAGGTTGCTCTCGACGATGCGGCTGTCGAGCGGAATTCGCTGATCGAGGCCGAACCGATACCTCATGGACGGCCCGCGGCCGCGCAACATGGCGTCGAAGAGGCTGTAGTTCACGCCGACATCCGTGATTTCACCGTTCGAGTTGCGCAGCGGCACGCCGACATTGCTGGAGCTTGCGTTGTTGGCGGAAGTAAAGGTGACGCTCAAGTCGCGTATCCCGGTGACGGCGAGCACGGTTTTCCGCAAGAGGGGTACCGGGCTGGGGAGGCGCAGGTTGAATCGTTTTCGAGTGGAAGTTGAATCGCCGGCCGTGGAGTCGGTCGCGGCGATGGGCATCTCCCCGACAGGTGGTTGCCCCGGGCGTTCGAGGGGGATGTCTTCATCCTCCGGCGCCACGATGGTTTCGGGGAGGGGTACGACGGTCGCGCTCGTATCCGCTGGGACGGCCAGGCTGGAATCTGCAGGGACGGCCGCGCTCGTGTCGGCCGGCACGGCATCCGGGTCGATGCCCTGCTCCTCGAGCGCCTTGCGCCGTGCTTTTTCTTCCTCCTTGAGGCGCTCCTCCTCGGCACGCTGGAGCTTCAGCTCTTCCCGGCGTTTGGCGCGATCCTCCTTCCGTTTGGCTCGCGCCGCATCCCGATCGCGTCGTTTCTGCTGTGCCTCGGTTTCGGCCTTGCGCTGTTGCTCTTCGAGGGTTTTATAGCCAGGGATCAGGCGCCATAACTCGACGGGCCGCAGGGTGAGGCCGCTCCGGATGCTCACCTGACTGCGGACGCTGGCGCCCGTGTTGCGGCCGGCGGCAGCGTTCTGCCAGCCGTAGGTCACCTGATACGTCAACGGCTGGATGTTCACCCAGTTCAGCGCCTTTGTTTTTGAGAAGTTGGGCTGGAAAGTGGCGTTGAACCGCTGGTTGTGCTGCTCCGGGCGCAGCCCGTCGTCTTTCTGGAGTAGACCGCTGAATGCACTCCGGGCCGAGACAATACCGAGCTCGGGCACCTCGAACGCCGTGACCCCCACATCGGTCGAGTCGATGCCGAATTCGGGATTCCTTATCGCATCGTCGATCCGCAGGTCCTGATAGAGTGTGTCCCGGTTCAGGTCGATCACCGAATACAAGGTGTCGACGCCGAGCACGTTGAGGCTCTGGTTGGTGTCCGTATCGAAGCTCAGATTCAGGAAGCTGAACGGGTTATACTGGAGGCTGAAGTTCTGGCGGTACGAGAACTGGTGCTGTTCGCGGATCGGGAAGCGGGCGACCTCTTCGAGGGCGCTGATGCCGAAATCTGACCGTTGCTGAGTCTCTGAGAAGTTTCGTGTGGCCGTGGCCGAGGTGTTCAGCGAATTCGGTAGGTAGTTGAGTCGCAAATCCCCGAGGAGACCCAGGACGGGTATGGGGTCCAGAAACCAGAGGGGGCGGACGGTTTTGGGTTGGCGGACGGTGAGTCGGTAGGCCAGGTTGCTCGTCCACCGCCACGAGTCGCGCAGCGACTGCGAGGGGCTTCGCGCGTCGGTATCCGAGTAGGAGTAGTTCAACGAGATGCCGTCGACGAGGATGCGCATCACCGGGTTCTGGGAGTTCTGTTTCTGGATACGCGCGGACAGCGATCGGGTATACGAAAATTGTTGGGCGGCTTCGCGGGTTTCGCGGATCCGGAGGGTGCGTTCCTCGGGGGTGAGGTCCTCCCGGCCGTCGATTTGTCCGATGATTTCGGTCAGACGGACGTCCCCGCGGCTCGGGGCGAAGCGGGGGGTGGAGGTATTGGATTGGACCTGGGCGGAGATTGGAATCGAGAGGCCGAAACGCTCGGGCATCAACTTATCGAGGTTGAAATCGCCGGCGACGCTCCAGTTGTCCACGTCATCTTGTTCGCGTTCCCCGAGGGTGCTTTCGAGCGAGCCGAAGCCGTCGGTCTGCCGGCGGAAGTTGGCTTTGAATCGGCCCACGTCGGCCAGCTTCATATCCACGTTGGCGAGCGCGGCCCAGCCGTTCGTCTCGTCGTATCCGGTGGCGCGCAGCTCGTTAACCCAGACGGTTACGTCATCGAGCACGTCGCCGACTTCGCCGACGGGTGCCTCGGGGTTGCGTACGCCGATCACGACGGTGTTTACCTTGCCGAGTGACGGTGTGCCGCGAATGCCGAGTCGGGTGCCGGGCGGCGCGAAGGTCTCGAGGCCGGGGATAAGCTGGATGCCATCCTGGACGTTCCAGAACACGCTGTCGGTGGGGAAAGGCACTCCTTCCGGGCTGAGGTAGTCGTCTCGCGCCACCTTGAGTTGGTTGAGGGCTCCGAGGAGGATGTTGACGCCGTTGAGGTCCAGAAATTCGTCGCCGAACAGCTGGTTGGCTTGCCAGAGATCGTCCGAGTTGCCCGAGGTCAATTCGCTCGGGGTCAGCGGCTGCTCGTATTCGTAATAGTCGTTGGTCTCGTTGGCGCCGAGGCGGACAAAGAGGCGGACCTTTTCGCGGGCCTCATTCTTGGGCAGTGTCGTCAGATCGATACCGCCGGCCAACTCGCCGTTCAGGTGCGTGAACATGCGGAGGTTGGAGTACTTGAGCAGGTCGAGTGGTGTCGGGTACGTCTTGAAGATCGCCCTCTGGGCGCCGGGGAGCAGGTTTTCCGCGCGCAGTACGAGGGCCTGTTCCCGCGAGAGCTGCGTGTTGCCCGTCGCCAGACGGGTCTGGCTGATGACGGTGCCGTTCGGCGTCTTGTAGGTGTCGGCGTCCTCTTCGTTGTTGATACTCGAGATCGTCAGTCGGGTGTTTTCGGAGGGCGGGGTGATGCCCTCGAGCTCGGGCTGTTCGTCGACGTTCTCCGACTTCCGCCACTGGCTGCCGACGAGGTCGATCGTGGCGAGGCGGATAGTGGCTGGCGTCGCGTGGCCGGTAGTCCAGAGTCGGATGGACTCAATGAGCGTGAAATCCTGGATATTGCCCACCTTGCGTGTGGGGGTCTGGACGGGGATGCGGATCTGGTACCATCCGGTGGAGTTGCCGTTGGCGTCGGTGATGGCGCCTACGACGAAGTCGTTTAGCTCCGTGGGTTGCCCGAGGCGGTCGAGTTCGGCGCGGCTGAGCGGGACTTCGTACTGGAAGTAGTCGTTCGAGACATCGACCGTCGAGTTGAGGTTGAGGTCCTCGGAGTCCGGGACGCGGGCGTTGCCGCGTTTCGAGTCGGTGTTGTTGGCGAGTTTGTTCTGCGCCTCGAAGGCGTTGAGTTCGCCGGCGGGGAAGTAGCGGGTGAAGCGCTGTTGGATGGAGGGGGTTTCGGGGAAAAACGCCGGGTTGCCAAAGAAAAGGCCGTTGTCGAAGTAGTGGTAGTCGTCGCCGGCGGGGTCGGCTTCGATCCGGGCGATCATGGCCTGGTATTCCGGATCCGGATTGCTGCGATCGAGCGAGGCGAGGTAATCGGCGAAGACGACCTGTTCGGTGGCGAGGGGATCGTAGGAGGGGGGATCGTAGGACGCGAGACCGTCGAGGCCCAGGTCCTCGGTGCGGTTGTTCTGAACGTTGATGATGTTGTCCGGCGTGACGGACGGGAGCCGGCCCCACTGATCGGGGGCGGATCCGAGCGTCGCTGTGGAGAGGCCATCTTCGTTGTTCAGGCTGCCGTTGGGCAGAACATCTTCCGAGATCGAACCGAGGTCGACGAACAGCTTTGCGTCGGCGCCGGTGTCGTTGCTGCCTTCCGGGAAGACGCGGACGATGAACTCGACGAACTCGATGTTCTTCAGGTTAAAGTCGTTGAAGCCTTCGGGCAAGCGCTGGGTCATGCCGCCCCAGGCATCCTGGGGCTGCTGGAAGAAGGTATTGAGGTCGCGGTTGAAGTTGTACGGGCCGCGCTCGCGGGGATCGAAGTAGAGATCGAGGGTGGACTGGGTGCGATCGACTTCGCCGCGGGTATCGCGTTCGGGGAAGACGTCGTTGATCTGGACAATGCCGACGGCGGGGTCGGTATCCGGGTTGCTCGAAATGCCGCCGAGCTGGTTGCGGGTGTTGATGTTGAGCTGGTACCAGGTGAGGGTACCGCGCCAATTGGTCCGCACTGAATCCTGCAGGCTTCGCGAAAAAAATTCTTGGGTCTTCAGTTCTATCGCGGGGCGGAGGGAGTCGGGTGGGGCGCTGAGACGCCACGGGCCGGCCTGTTTGAGCGAGAAGGTCGTCTCGAATCCCTCGAAATCGTCGATGTAGGAAATACCGGAGAGCTCGTCGCCCTTGAAGTCCCGACCCTCTTCTCGGAGCTGGCTGCGGCTCCGGCGGAAGGCGCTGGTCTGGGCGCTGCCGGGGCGGAGCTGGGCAAACTCGCCGGTCAGGTTGATCTCGCTTTCGTCGCGGGTCTGGATAAACGGCAGCCAGTCGAGCGCGCGCGTCATCCAGCGTGGCTGGAGGCGGAGGTTGCCGTCGAGGCCCCAGATCGTATTTGATATCGGCTCTTCGCCAAGGCGGAATTTGTCGACGGGCGACTTCTGGCTGAGCCGCATGATCGTCGTGCCGACGTTCAGCTTGTCCTCATATTCGTAGTAGGCGCGGGCGCCGAGCAGGGTTTTTTTCTGGATGTTAAAGAAGCTGTTCTGTTCGTATTCGATCTCGATGTTGCGGCCGGCGGTGAGGAAGGCCGGGTTCGTGATGCTGACCGTGGCGCCCTGGTAGTCGACCACATAGTCCGTCCCTTCGGCGAGCGGCGTTCCGCCGGCAGTGACACGGACGGAACCCTCGATGAGGCCGGAGAACGCGTTCAAGTTGTAAAAATCCTGCACGGCTCCTTTGTACGAACCGTTGACGGCATACACATCCAGCTGGGTGTCGCGCTTTGCGTTTTCCTTCTTCTGGCTGTAGAGGTTGGAAAATACGAACTTGGTTTTCGCTTCGGTGCGGGCCGTCTCGTCGCTGATCGTCTGGTCGATCACCTCGTCGACGCGTTGGCCGAACGGTTCGAGGTAGGGGAAGATCAGGAGGCCGGCGCCGGGGTCGATCGTATAGTTGACGAGGTAGTCGAATTTATCGTCCGGCTGCGCCGACTCGTCGGTGTTGAGCCGGTCGAGGCCCAGGATCTGGAGCAGCGTTCGCGTGCCGCCCACGCCGGGGAGGGTTTTGGAGGAGGGTTGGCCCGGGGCGTCGTAGAAGACCTGGAGTTCGAACTCGTTCGGGTTGATGCCGCGTCCCTGGAGGCGATAGATGTTGCGCATCTCCAGGTACCAGGCGGAGGGATCGAAGCCTTCGGTCGGGTTGGGCTGGCGCAGGTTGGTCCCTCGCAGGAGTTTGAGCACGAGGCGTTCGTCGCTGTCGGGTTTATCGACGGCGAATTCGCCGACCTGGAAGACGCGGCCGTTGGCCTGGTAGCGGAAGGCGACGGCGAGGGCTTCGCTCTCCTGGAGGCGGGAGGTGATAGTGACGTAACCGAGGGCGTCGTCGAAGGTATAGTCGCGCCCGGGCTCAAGTTTCTTGAAGAAATCGCCGGTCTGGTAGTCGGACGCGTCGAGGCCGAGTTGTTCGATGAGTTCCGGGGTGAGTGTGGTCTCGTCGTAGGCGTCGATCTGGGTATTGGGCAGCACCGTGCGGGTATACGCGCCGGCCTCCTCGCGCGTGGCCGGCTCCTCGCCGAGGTCGACAACGGAGATGACCTTACGCAGTTCGAGGTTTTCGGGGCTGGCCGGCTGGAGCTTCCACAGTTCGATGTCGGTGATGCGCTCGAAGCCGTCGGCGACGGTGATGAGGGGCGGTTCGGCGAGGGCGGGCTCCCAGCGATTGCGGAAGTAGTACGACAGGAAAAAGTGCGTTTTTTCGTCGTAGTCCGTCGGGCGCAGGTCGAACGTCACACTTTCTGACCCGCCATCGATACTCAGGCTGCTGGACTGGCCCTCCTGCTGGCTGACGACGGTCTGGAACTGGATGCCTCCGAGTTGGAATTCGCTCTTGATGCCGAAGAGGCTCTGGCCGCCGCGGATGAGGGAGGAGGGCGTCTGGAGGAAGACGTTGCCGGCCTCGATGTTTTTGATGATGTCGTCGTCGTAGCCCTCGTACTGCAGCTTGAGCTGGTTCTGGTAGTCGAAGTCGCGCTCGGTATCCCAGTTGACGTCGATCCGCATTTTGTCGCCGATGGAGCCGACGATGCCGAGGCGGAGGTCCTGGCGAAACTCGGGGTCGACCTGGGTTTCACGTCCGCTGATGGCCGTCTGCTGGTCACTCTTGCGGACATTGAAGCCGGCGTTGATGTTGGCCTGGCCGTTGACGCGGAGGTCGATGTCGGTGGTGCCGAAAATGGTCGAGAACGCGCTTTCGCGGCCACCCGGGACGTTGAAGTTAAAGCCGAAGCCGCCGCGACCCTGTTCCTGGCGCCGGCGCTGGGCGTTTTGCTCGGCGAGCCGGCGGAAGGTGGTGGTGGTGCTGGATTCGAGCCGGCGGGCGCGGTACTGTTCGAGGGTCAGCTCGACCGGGATCCGCACGTCTTCTTCCCCTACCTGTTCGCGCACGATGTAGCGCATTTCGGTGGAGTCGAGCTCGACTTCGTGCCGCCAGGCGGCGCCGAGTTTTGTGGTGAGCGGCCGCCGTTCCCGGGGGAACAGGGCGGCGTAGCGGTACGGATCGGAATAGCGGGAGAGGTACTTTCTGGCCAGCCGCGTGGTATCGGCGAGGAGAGAGTCGAGGCGCGTGGTGTCCACGGCCACGCTGTCTGTGTCGGCGGCGGCATACGGACGGTTCGTGCGCAGGGCATGCAAGCTCGCGTTCTGCGGCGCAGCGGCGCTTACGAATACGGCCAGCAACCCGGTGGCGCAGCCGAGCAGCACGGCAAGCCGCTTCAACGGGTGTGTGGACCCTGTACGCGGCGAGACGGCACGTGGGGACGAGGCGTTTGGGGCGGTCCTGGATCGCACGGTGGTAATCGTACCTGGTTAATCCTACCTGATAACACACGTCGGCGCGCAGAACGGAGAGTCCTGGTAAATCCCGGCGGTGTTTCTACATTGTGGTATCGAGACGTACGATAGGCGATCTTCGCTGGACTGACAGAGGGGATCGACGCCGGGGAAATCTGCCCCACCGAGACCTTTTGGAGGGTTGGCGCCGGGCTTCCCGCGTGTTTTTGCGTCAGGGGAAGTAGTACAAGGCTTCTCTTTTTTTGTTCTGCCCGCCCTTTTTCATCTCAAAAACTTTTATGCCGATGGTGTATCCGTCTTTCAACGTCGCCGCATGGCGAGGCTTGTTTTCCGGTAGCTGCTGTATGGTCGTGGTGCTCGCCGGACTGCTCCTGACGCCGGCCGGTTGCGCCCCGCCGGCACCACCGCCGTACGACGATTCAGCGGATCGTGCCGCCATCGATCGGCTATTGGCCGATCAGGTGGAGGCCTGGAATGCCGGCGACATTCCAGGGTTCATGCAGGGATACTGGGAGAGCGACTCGCTCCGGTTTGCGTCCGGCGGGTCGGTTCAGCAGGGGTATCAGACCACCATGGATCGGTACTACCGCTCGTATCCGGATCGGCAGACGATGGGCACGCTGGCGTTCACCCTGGAGGAGGTACGCATCCTGTCGCCCGAGTGGGCGACGGTCTTCGGCCGCTTCCACCTCGCCCGCGACCCGGCCATCGGCGACGCCCGGGGCCTTTTCACGCTCATGTTTCGCAAATTCCCGGAAGGATGGCGGATCGTGAGCGACCACACTTCTTCTGAATAGGTTTAAGGGGTAAGGTTCGAAGTTCAAGGTATTTCTTCCTTGTACCTTTACATTAAACCCCGAACGTTGAACCTTAAACCCTTTTCAATGCACGACTTCTTGACCGAACGCATCATCGTAGTTACGGGGGCCGGCGGCCGCCTGGCCAGCCACATCCTTCATGCCCTGGCAACCGGGGGGGCGACGACGGTGGCGATCGAGCGACCCGGTAAGCCGGCGGTGGCCGGGGCGGTGGCGACGTATTTCGCGGATGTGTCCGACGAACGGGCCACCGAGCAGGTATTCGCCGAGATCGGCGCGGCACATGGACGTATCGATGGGCTGATCCACACGGCCGGCGGATGGGACGGCCGGCCCTTCGCCGAGACGTCCCTCGCGCAGTGGGATGCGCAGCTCGTGGCCAACCTGACCACGGCGTTTCTGTGTTTCCGGGAGGCGATCCGCCACATGGGTGAAGGGGGCGGTCGCCTCGGGGCTATTGCGTCGGCGCAGGGGGCGGATCGTGGCGTGGCCGAGCAGGCCGCCTACTCGGCGGCCAAGGCCGGCGTCGTCCGTCTGGTGGAAGCCGTGGCGGCGGAGTACAGCGAGCGCGGCATCCACGCCTTTGCCCTGGCGCCCTCTACCATTCGATATGATGAAGCCCCCGGCCCCGGCGTCTCGGCGGACGACCTTGCGCGGTTGTGTATCGATCTCTTTCGCCCGGAGGCGCGCTCGATGAGCGGGAGCGTGGTGCGGGCGTACGGACGTTAATCCGTTGAAGGTTAAAACGTTTAACGCATCAACGTTCAACGTTCAGCGCGTTCATCGCCACATCCGCATGCCCCTCCATCCAGCGGGTGCTGATCTGCATGCCGCGTTCGGCGAGGGCCTGGAGGAAGGTATGGGCGGGGACGACCAATTCGGCCGGCGCGGCGCCGCCGCCGGGCATCTTTCGGCCGGCGAGCAGGCAGGCGATGGTGGCCGTGGGGATGCTGGTGCAACGCTGGATGGCGGAGAGGCCGGTGGCGTCGTCGTAGTGATCCACCATCTCATACACCAGCGTCTGATCGCGGCCGTCCTTGAATCCGCAGATCATCACCCGCATCAGGACCGCGTCTTTGTAGGCGCCGCCGAGGCGGCTACGGAGCCGGCGGACGAGCACGTCGCGGAAGGTCAGGTGCGTTCGGGCGTCGATTTTCTGGCGTTCGGCGAACCCCAGCCCCAGGATGAAGCGCATCTGGTTGGCGTGGCCGGGCCAGCGGATCGTCTTGTGATCGAGCGTGACGATGCGCCCCGAGAAATCATCTACCAGCGAGGCATACCCGCCCGTGGTGCTGAATGCCTCCATCGTGTGGAAAGGCTCGGGGAAGACGATCTGCTCGTCCCGCGTGAGCGGGGCGATGGTTTTGGTTTCTCCGTTTTCGATGATCTGCACGGGGAGGGTGTAGTCGTCCAGAATCTTTTCGGCCGACCACGAGAGCCGGAAGTTGAACGGCGGCTCGGGGTGCAGCGGGACGTCGCCGACGCGGATGTGGACTGCCTTGACAGAGTCGAAATAAGCGATGCCCGTCCGGCTCAGAATGTTGACGAGGCCGGGCGCGAGGCCGCAGTTGGGGACTACCCAGACCGATTTACTCTGTGCCTCGGCGTTAAGAGCGAGGATGGCGCGGGTGGTGTCGTCGTCGCCACCGAGGTCGCAGAAGTGAACACCGAGGTCGAGGCACAGCCGCGACAGCTGGGGGTTGAGGCGCGGCGGGACGCACCCGATGGCGACATCACATCCCATGAGAATGGAGGACAGGATGCGCGGATCGCGGGCGTCGCTCTGGTAGGAGCGCAGTTTCGGGCTGTCGATGCGGTCGTGCAGTTCCTGGAGAAGGCGCGCGTGGGAGTCACAGATTTTGATCTGTGCGACGTCCGCCCGCGTACTCAGGTCGGAAGCGATCGCCGACCCGATCGCGCCGGCGCCGATGACGGCAATTTTCATGGGATGCTCACGTACAACGAATGGGATTCCGGTCGATGCGAGGCGCCTGCATGGTGTCGCCCGATGGATGTCCGTCGAGAAACCGTTCCCACGGAAGAAGGGAACCGCAGTTCCCACCCGCCACCGCCGGCCCTCAATGTTCATCGGGTGTTAACGAGGACCCCATCGCTATTCGCCAATCGCTAATCACTAATCCTTCACCGTGTTCTCGGCGTGAAGTAATACCGACCACCGATCCCGAGTTGGAGTCCGAGGCGCGTTTCGGGGATGAGATCAAAAAAGGGCACGACTTCGATGAACACATCGAAGGGTGCGTCGTCGAACAGGTAGGTGGCGCCGAAGGGGCCGCGGATGCCGATGGCGGTGGCGTTTTCGGCGGCGAGGAGCCGGCCTCCGATGCCGTAATAAGCGTAGGATCGGTCGCGTTCCAACCCTTCGAAGCGTGTCGTGTGCCAGACGTAGTCGGCCAGCAGCTGGATGCCTTCGTCGTCGTCTAGCGACCAGGCGGCGGCCATATCGATGGCACGTTCATCCGAAAGCCAGTATTTTGCGCTGATCCCTGTCGGAGAGCCGAGCAAAATGCCGAGCCCGAACGGGTTATCCTGGGCGTGTATGGGACGCGTCTGGGCAATGCCGGCGAAGGCCAGCACGAGCAACAGATGACGGAGCAGCGCGGTGGGGGTGAGGCGCTGGCTAGCGTGAAAATCTATTAAACGCATAAACGGCGATAGATAATTCCTGGTTACGATTCTGTCAACGGGTTCGACACGTAACGATGATGATGATGACGGCCGAAGCATACCCCCGGGCGCCCCTACTCAGTTCCGGGCGCATCGACGGCCCCAAAGAGGCATTTCGCGATAGCCGGCGTCATGCTCAGTCGCATCGTCACGCACCGGCATGTTCCCCCCGCATGTAGGAACGCCCAGGCTTTACGACGG
This sequence comes from Rhodothermales bacterium, assembly GCA_041738655.1. Lineage (GTDB taxonomy): Bacteria > Bacteroidota > Rhodothermia > Rhodothermales > JAHQVL01 > JAWKNW01. The sequence continues at coordinate 20,456 of JBGSPJ010000268.1, forward strand.
CTCCATGCTTCACTGACGGCAATGTTAGAGACCAACGAAAAGCCCTCGTTTTCTCGGTACACCATTTCTTCTACCCTGGGCACCGGCGGCATGGGTACGGTCTACAGGGCCCATCATGAAATTCTAGACCGCCCCGTCGCCCTCAAGGTACCGAAAGAAGAGTTTACGAGGGATCCAGTTTTTGTAGAACGCTTTATGCGGGAGGCCAAGGCGCTCGGTACGCTGAAGCATCCGCATGTGGTAGCGGTATACGATGCCGGCATCGAACATGGGGTGCCGTACATCGCGATGGAGTGTGTCGAAGGCAAAACGCTGGCCGAGATCATTCGCGACGGCGGCGTGCTCCCCATCGAGGACATTGCGCGGTGGGGGTATCAGATGGCGGACGCCCTGGCGTATGTGCACGACCGCGGCGTGTTGCACCGGGATCTGAAGAGCCCCAATGTGATCATCAACCGCGCCGGCGCGGTCGTTATCACGGATTTTGGGATCGCGCGCCTCGAGGAGACGTCCACCCAGATCACCCGCGGCATGATCGGGACGCCGGCCTACATGAGCCCGGAACAGGCCCGCGGTCAGCCGATCGACGCACGGAGTGATCTCTACAGCCTGGGCATCATCCTGTATGAGTGCCTCACGGGCGCGCTCCCATTCGCCGACGAAAACGCGCTGGCGCTCATCCAGAAGGTGATCAATGAATCGCCGCCGGCCCTCATCCGGCGCCGGCCCGACGCACCGGCGTGGCTGCGGACCGTGGTCTTTCGCTGCCTCGAAAAAACGCCATCGAAACGCTTCAAAAATGGGCGAGAACTGGCGGATGCGCTACGGCCCTACGCGGCGCTGGAGCCGGTGGGTCGACGCGAGGTTACGGAGGCGCTGACGGTCTGGCAGCAGCCGGCCGACACCATCGTCTCGCCCCCGCACCGCGAAGCCGCGC
>JBGSPJ010000325.1:0-1519 GCA_041738655.1 Rhodothermales bacterium
GCGAACGTGGTGCTGGTTGCGCGGAGCGACGGGCAGACCGCCGCGAAGTCCGTGGCGGAGACGTATGGCGTCCGCGCCGAGTACGTCCGCGCGGACGTAACCGTTGAGGCGGAGGCTGCCGGGATGGCCGAGGCGGCGCTGGATGCGTTCGGGCGGATCGACATCCTCATCAACAGCGCCGGCATTAACATCCGCGGCCCGATCGAGGATCTGCCGTACGCGGATTTTCAGAAGGTGATGGAGGTGAATGTCAACGGAACCTGGCTGGCCTGCCGGGCGGTGGTGCCGCACATGAAAGCCGCCGGCCAGGGGAAGATCATCAACCTCGCCAGCGCCCTCGGCCTGGTCGGGCTGGCGCAGCGGACGCCCTATGCGTCGAGTAAGGGGGCGATCGTGCAGATGACCCGGACGCTCGGCCTGGAACTGGCGCCGTTCAACATCAACGTCAACGCCCTCTGCCCGGGGCCGTTTTTGACGGATATGAACATCCCCATCGCAAATACCGAGGACGGGAAGAAGTTTGTCGTGGGCGCGACGGCGCTGAAGCGGTGGGGGGAATTAAAGGAGATCCAGGGCGCCGCGATTTTCCTCGCGAGTGATGCCGCGGGGTACATGGTGGGGTCGATGGTGGCCGTGGATGCCGGGTGGACGGCGGGGTGAGGCCGCGTCTCTACGCTATCGCCACCCCCCGTACATGCGGTCGGACGATGGCAATCGGCAACGGGGCATCGAAACGTTCGATCGTCACCTCGGCGAAGCCGGCCTCCCGAATGCGGTCGCCGGTGTCCCGGTCCGGGCAGCAGCCGTCGCCGATGACACGCCAGAAGGGTTTGATGAAGCGCTGCACCCGGCGGAGCCGGCCGGCCGTCGCGGCGACGTGCTCGATAAACAAAAACCGCCCGCCGGGCTTCAGCACCCGCCGGATCTCGTGCAACGCGGCGGCCTGGTCGGGCACGGTGCATAACACCAGCGTGGAGATGACGGTGTCCACGCTGGCATCCGGCAGAGAGAGGGCGCCGGCGGCGTCGGTCGTCAGCCGGATGGCGAGGCCGTGTTTGGTGGCCTTTTTCTGGATGTAGGGATGCATATGCGGATTGGGCTCCGCGCCGATCCACTCGATCCCCGCCGGCATGAATGGCAGGTTGACGCCGGTGCCGGGCCCCAGCTCCAGAACCGTCCCACGCACGCCGGCGAACAACTCCCGCTTGAGTCCGCTATAGATCCTCGCCTGCGCGGCGTCGCCCGTGGCCATCGACCAGGCGAAGAATCGTTTGAAGAGGCTCATATCGATGCCGTCCAGTGTTCACTCAGTGCTTCGTAGGCGTCGAGCGCCGTCGCCAGCTGAGCGATGGGGAGGTGTTCATCCACCGTGTGCGCCAGGGTGTCGTCGCCAGGCCCGAAGCCGATGAGTGTTGCGCCTGTCTTGATAAAATGCCCTCCATCCGTGGCGAACCGCCACAGGCCGGTCGGGGGCTCGCCGCCCATTGCCGCACCCAGCACGCGCCGGGCGGCACGCAGC
>JBGSPJ010000332.1:0-3705 GCA_041738655.1 Rhodothermales bacterium
CGGCTGCACCGGAAGCCCTGAGCCCGCGGCTCCCGTCGCGCCCGCAGCCCCCGAGGCGCCGGCCGCGCCCGTAGTCGGTGATTCGCTGAGTGCCGAGGACCTCTCCATCCTCCTCGCTCCCGACGAACCCGAAGCGCCGCCCGCACCACCCGTCACTCCGTCCAATTACAAGGCGGCGTTGGAGTCGCTGGAAGCGGAGGATTGATTGGCGAATAGCGAATAGCGAATAGCGATTTTAGAAGGGGGACGCGGGGGCATGTAGCGGTTCGAAGCGGGCGGTGAAGTGGCGAAGGGCCGGAGGTTGGTGAGAGATTCGATATCCGCCCAGGCGGTCGCGGTGGGTGAATACCTCTTCGAAGCACTCGATCACGTAGTCGATGTGGCTCTGGGTGTAGACGCGGCGCGGGATGGCGAGGCGGACGAGTTCCATCTTCGCCGGCTTCTCCGTACCGTCCGGCTGAAGGCCAAACATCACACTCCCGATCTCGCAACTCCGGATGCCGCCGGCGAGGTACAGCGCTACCGCGAGCGACTGCCCGGGATACTGTAGCGACGGGATGTGGGGGAGGAGGGCGCGTGCGTCCACATACACGGCGTGGCCGCCGACGGGCCGGATGATGGGAATCCCCATTCGGGTGAGGGCGTCCCCAAGGTACCGGGTGGAGGTGAGGCGATAGGCCAGGTAATCCTCATCGATTACCTCTTTCAGCCCCTCCGCGATGGCTTCCAGGTCGCGGCCGGCAAGGCCCCCGTACGTCGGAAAACCCTCGGTGAGGATGAGGAGATTGCTGGCGGATTGCGCCCAGCCGTCGTCGTTCAGCGCCAGCCATCCGCCCATGTTCACCAGCGCGTCCTTCTTGGCGCTCATGGTCATCCCGTCGGCGTAGGAAAACATCTCACGAACGATGTCCCGGACTGACACGTCGGCATAGCCAGGTTCGCGCAGCTTGATGAAGTAGGCATTTTCGGCAAACCGGCAGGCGTCGAGAAACAGCGGCTTGTGATGGCGATCGCAGACGGCCCGGGCGGCGCGCAGGTTGGCCATGGAGACGGGCTGGCCGCCGCCGGAGTTGTTGGTGATGGTGATCATGACGAGCGGGACGCTGTCTCCGTGGGCCGCGAGGAAGGCGTCGAGCCGGTCGATGTCGATGTTGCCCTTGAAGGGGTGCTCGTTGGAAGGGTCGAGCCCCTCGGCGATGACGAGGTCGACCGCCGTAGCGCCGCTGGCTTCGATATTGGCGCGGGTGGTGTCGAAGTGGGTATTGTTGGGGATGGATTTGCCGGCGCCGCCGACGAGTGAAAACAGGATGCGCTCTGCGGCGCGGCCCTGGTGCGTGGGGATGACGTGGGTGAACGGCATCAAGTCCTTGACGGCCGCCTCGAACCGGTGGTAGGAGGGGGAGCCGGCATAACTCTCGTCGCCCCGCATGATGCCGGCCCACTGGCCGGCGCTCATGGCCGACGTGCCCGAGTCCGTGAGCAGATCGATCAACACGTCGTCCGCATTGAGGGCGAACAGGTTGTAGTGAGCCTTTCGGATATAGGCTTCCCGTTCCTCGCGCGAAGTCATCCGGATGGGTTCGACGGACTTGATGCGAAAGGGCTCGATGATGGTTTTCATGAAAACGCGCCGGTTATAGATTCCGGCTTTCTTCCTGGTGTGCGAGAGGGGCGAAGGACAACTTCACGTCCTTGGGATGGCAGACGTAGGGTTTTTCGACGAACTGGGTGAGGGACGAGATGGCCGCCGTGTCCGTTACGGTCGACAGCTCCTGGATGCCGGTTTCGGGCATGAGCACGTCGATCCCGCCGCCGTTGGCATACGCGTAGGCGGCGTGACCGGAGCGGTCGATGCCCAGGTAGTAGGGTAGGTCGGCCGCGGCGCTCTGGCGGGTAGTGAGGCCCTGCTCGATCATCCAGTCGGTCACCCGGGCCTCCCATTCGTCGCGCTCGTCGGCGGTGGCCTCGTGGCCAAGGAAGCGGACGCGGAGGAAGTCGCGGTTGTTGAATCGCCGGCAGAGGTCGACCAGAATCGGGTCGGCGTGGTGCACCCACCGTTTCAGGCTGTAGATGATGTCCGCGTCGTCCAACTCGCAGAACGCGGCGCGTACGTCGGGATCCTGAATGTCGCGACCGACGATGTCGTGCTTCAGGAAAAACAGGAGCGCCGGTGCGCCGAGCGGGGCGACGGTCGTGTCGCCCACGCGGATCAGTTGTCGCACGCGGCGGAGGATGCCCTGCAGGAGGTGGTCGCCGGCGAGGACGGTTTTGTGGAGATAGACCTGCCAGTACATGAGCCGGCGGGCGAAGAGGAAGTTTTCGACGGGGTAGATGCCGCGGGGTTCGATGACGACGCGGGCGTCCGCCAGGCCGGCGGTGGGGTGGACGAGCATCGACTTGATGATCCGCTGGACGCCCACTTTACCCTCGACGACGCCGGTGAAGTACGAGTCCCTCCGGAGATAATCCAGTCGATCCATATCCAGCTGGCTGGAGATCAGCTGGTGGAAAAAGGGCCGGCAGTAGGTGTTGTCGAACATCTCGAGCGCGAGGTCGAGCGCCCCGCCGAACCGTTCGTTGAGCTGCACGATCAGGGCGCGGCTCATCTGCTCGTGCTCGAAGTCGGCGATCAGGATATGTTCGAGCGAGTGGGAGAACGGTCCGTGGCCGATGTCGTGCAAAAGGGCCGTGATAAGCGCCGCTGTCTCTTCTTCCTCGTCGATTGGCGTATCTTTGCCCCGTAAGGTCAGGATCGTCTCCTGCATCAGCGCCATGGCGCCGAGGGCATGGCTGAAGCGGGAGTGCTCAGCGCCCGGGAAGACGTAGTTACCCACGCCCAGCTGACGAATGCGGCGGAGGCGTTGAACCTCGGGCGTTTGAATGAGTGGGAGGATATCCTTCCGAGGTACCGAGATAAAGCCGTGTACGGGGTCCGCCACGATTTTGTGGTGCGGATTTCCCGCCGACGGCGCATCGGCGTTTAAGCGTAGGATCATGGTCAGAACCGGTCGTAGGGACGTTCGATCTGGCGGGTCTTCGTACGCAATCTCGCCACCAGCCATCATGCCACCCGCATGCCACAGCCTCTCGTACTCCCCTGTTGTGTCGAGGCTCCCCCGGCGTACGCGCCAAAAGCCCGGTACGCCCTTCGGGCGCTGCTTCGAGGGCTTGGCGCCGAGCCGCGGTGGGTCGATCGCGCCTACCTGATCGGGCCGTCGCTGTATTACGGGCCGGAGCCGGTGGCCGTCGCCAGCGAGCACACGGTGGCGGTGCGGCTCGACGAGGCGACGCCGGCTTTTTTTGCCTCCGGGGCGCCGTATGCGGCGGAGCGGGTGCGGTGGGGGGCGCGGGAGGGAGGTCGCTATCCGGTGTTGTTTGGCGATGAAGCGGAGGAGGATCTCATCGCATCGGCTTTTTTCTGGCTTTCGGGCTGGCAGGAGCATACCGAGCCGGCGCGCGACGTCCATGGCCGGTACCCGTTCGAGGCCTCGTTGCAGGCCCGGTGGGGGACGGCGTGTGAGCCGACGGTGGATGTCTACCGCCTGCTCCTGGGCGAGCGGCTCGCCCGGGCCGGCTTTGTTGCGATCCCCACCCGCTGGGCGGGCAAATCCTGGGCGTTTTGCGCGACGCACGACGTGGACTACCTCCGCAAGTGGCGGCCGGGGATCGTGTTTCGCGAGGCGATCGAATACCCGCTGTTGAACC
>JBGSPJ010000370.1:0-6804 GCA_041738655.1 Rhodothermales bacterium
GCATTACTGAACAGCGACGCCGCATCGCGCCGGGCGGCGGTGCCACCCGGTTCTGGCCGGACGACCGGAGGGATCGGAGCGCTGGCTCCGGTTCCGGCATCGGGCGCCGGCGGAATGCCCGTGGTGCGTGGCTTTCCTTCGTCTTTTGCGCCTTTTCGCTTGAACAGCATGCTCGAACAACCGCAGTTTATGGCGAGATTTCACCTCATGTACTCGAAATCTCAGGTACTCGACATCTCATGTACTCGAATCGCCCGCATCCGTTTCAGCGCCCTTGCCCCATAATGTCAGTGGACGACGGCTGGATGAGCGCGATCTCGGAGGAGATGACGGTCAGGAAACATATCGCGATCGTGATGATAATCGCAACAGCCGTCTGGATCGTCTCGACGGCTCCTTTCAGCTTGAGTGTGGTCTCCTTCTCGTAATAGTCCGCCATCTGCTGGGCGCTTTTCCGGACGTTGCCGGTCTCGGCGCCGCTGCGGAAGCGGGCAATGGCCATCTGGGTAAACACCCCGCTGGCCTCCATCGCGCGCACCAGCTCGGCGCCCTGGGCCACCATCATGGGCACTGTGATCGTCTTGATGCGATGCTCCAGGAAGGCGTTTCCGCAGGATTCCGCCGCCACCTTGATCACGCTGATGTTCTCCCCGCTCCCCGAATACAGGATGGCGAACGTCCGGCAGAAGATCTCGATGTTCAGTTTGTGCAGCAGCCCTCCGATGACCGGAATGCGAATCATATACTGGTGAAGCAAAAAGCGGCCCTTTTTTGTGTTCGCGAACCCGACGAACCCGCCGATCACCGCAAAGGTCAGCAAAAACACCCAGAGGTAGTTATTGTCGAACCAGTTCGCGAACGCAAGGGTGGCGGCCGTCATGGGCGGCAGGGTGATGTTGTACTGCGAAAACAGGCCAGCCGTAGCTGGGAAGATGTACCACACGTACCAGATAAATACGGCGACGAGCACAATGATCGTGATGGCCGGCGTGACCATGGCGCTACGGACGTTTTTCTTGAACTCGTCCTGCCGCTCAAGGAAACGGGCCGTGGAATCGTAGATCTCGGCCATATTACCGCTTCGCGACGCGATCCCGAGCATGTAGGCCGTAAATTTCCCCAGCGTGTGCTGGTGCTTCATGAACGCCTGCTGGGCCTCCATGCCGCCTTTGAGATCGGTATTGAGATCGCGGATGACTTGCTTGAGGCTCCTCGACGACACGTCGCCCACGAGCAGGTTCAGGATTTCGTCAAACGGCAGGTGCTCGCGGAGCAGGTTGGCCGAGAGACGGACAAACATAATGATGTCCTGCCGTGGCGGCTTTGCCTGAAAATCAAACAGTTTTTTCTCTACGCGGATGACCTCCAGCCCCATTTTGGTGAGGGCCTTGACGATCTCATCGGAGGAAAACGCCTTCTGCTCGCCGGACGCCACTTCGCCGCTCGGGTGCCGCACCTTGTACAGATACGCCTGCCGACGCTGCATCCCCTGCAGCCGGAACTGGTGTTTTTTGGAAAGCGAGGCCACTTTTTTCTCGGCCGACCGCTTGGTGTTGGCGAACACGGTGCCCTGGATGGGTTGGCCCGTGGTGCCCACACCGCTGAATTTAAATTCCTGTACTGCCATCGACTTCCCTGATCGTGGTGATCGCCTCGTACTGTAAAAAAGACCGCCGGGGAGGCAACGACCTACCCCTCAAGGTCCTTCCCGGATCCCGTAACTACGGAAACGCGGCAACCAAATCAACGCCCACAACAATTGCGCCGGGGCTATTTACGTGGGGATCGGCGGAAATGAGGGGAGGGTAAGGAGGCAACCAGGAATTAGCAAATAAGGCCACCAACTACTGTCGTTTATTGCGGGACTCCCCTACTTAATCTCACACTGCGAGTTAGAAGGTTGTGTGTTGATATGATGTATTGGTTCATGAGATCGCACGATCAGCCAGGCATCACGTACGAAAATGTCAATAGCTCAACGCTCAACATACAGTACTTCCGAAGTTCCTTCAAAACAGAAAGGCGACCTAAGAACACTTCGGTCGCCTCTAACAATACAAAATACTATGCGGCTAAATCGAGATCCTCTATTGCACTGCAATTACCAAGTTCATGGTAATGTAATTTCGCCTGAATAATTAATCTTAGTCTCTGAGATTTCAGTACCGATTACAGTCACACTAACGCCTACCTCAGGAAATCGTCTACTTACCGCCACAATAACGAACTTAGTTGCGGTCAACTGCAGTGCATCAATTTTGAATGTTGCATTTTCGGTGACTTCACCTACAAACAACTGTTCCATACCAGCAGAAGACAAAGATCCATACGAGGCCCCACCCGGTGTATAGGGATCGTTTTTTGTTTTCCAGTATATGGCATCCGATGCTATTGACACTGACCGTCCAACCATAACATCAGCATCATGCTGCTTTAATCCAGTCTCTGCCATCTGAAATCCAGCAACTACTGCGATTCCTACTATAACGATCCCCATTACCAAAAGAAGTAACTGCTGCTGGCCCATGGTAAGGATAAGTTCTAACGCCTTCGTACCGAAGTAACGTGCGTTGTTTTGTTACTAGAATCGTGTTGTAAAGGTCTGAGGGGCACCGGCGGGGAATTGGGCTACTAGCGGAGGTAAAAAAACGGGTACAACAATAAAGGCATACGAATGTCAGTGTGCCTTCCATGATGTTAGATAAAACCATGCACGGAAGGCACACCACCATCAAATATCAAGGACAGGTCGCAACAGCATTAATAGCCGTGGAAATGTCCTCGGGGCGCGTCCCCAATACTGTAACTTGCACGACGTTGATATCACCCGCCGATCCACTTGCTACTGTGTTTGTTTCACCGCAGATCGACAATGTGGCACCGGAAGCAGCGAGAGAAAAATGACCATTCAGATTTACATACTCGCCACTCCCATCAACTTCGTAGCCAAGTTGCTGCAAGTTGAGGCCAGTCCAATCAGAGGCAGTCGCGCCACCACCGAAAGCCTGGGGTTTGAGCTTCCACGCCTGAGCGTCGGAAGCGATACGGATACCGTCGTTCACGAGCGCGTCGGCGTTCGCTTTCTTTTTGTTCTCGCTAAACGCCTGGATGCCAACAACGACCGCGAGGCCGACGATGACGATACCCAGGACGAGAAGGAGGAGTTGTTGCTGACCCATAGCAGATTCTCCGTGTTTGGTTTGGTTTACGTGTTGTGTTGTATTTACTGGATGGCGCAGCCTCGCTCGATACAGGCAGGGCTACAGGTGGGCATCCACTTACTCCGAAGCACGCGCCGCAGTGTGAACTATCGGCCGGTTCCCGGAAAAACTAAAGCAGGGACGCCCGCGAACTGAGCCGCCGTGGAGCTGCGCCCGGATCAACTGTCGATCCGAGGAGCAGCCCTACGCTTACTCTAACGCGCGGACGCTACTAAATAAGAGAATGCCGAGATTAAGATAAAGCCCGATCTTTTATTGGAATATGAAAAGAACAGGAAGGAAAACAGGTGATCGAGCTTCCTGAATTATGGTTCGGCCTTCTCAGGGGTATCGAATCGAGACCCGGCCAAGCGACAATCCTATATGCGTATACCTGATCGCCCGCCGGGGTCGGCCCTTCGGGTGAAGGGTCGGTAGAAGCCCTGTCGTACCGGTTGTGCGGTACGGCGAAAAGCCTCTGTGTAGGCCCCGTGGCGAACCGTGGGGTTCGCCGTGCCCTGCATCCATGGGGATGCGCCATCCGATCAAAGAACTTCAAACTTCTGGAGGGTGTGGGCCGCGAACCGGGGCCGCGCGAACGCTGCAACCTGCTCCCTGCCCACACGTATCAAAACCGCTCTCCTTGAATATCGTGCCAATCGCGGACGCGGCCTGACACTCTGCCGCTTCGCCAGACGAGGTTACCCGCATGAACGACTCGACAAACGGTGCCCGCGTCACCATCCAGGAACTGAAGCTAAAAACGCATCAGCTCAAGGAGAAGGTGACCGAGATCATCGAGGAAGGAAACGCCCGACGCATAATCGTCAAGAAAGACGGTCGTACGCTGGTTGAATTCCCCCTTGCCATCGGCGTAGGCGGCGCCGCCGCCGCGCTGCTCATCTCCGCCCCACTCACGGCCCTGGGCGCTCTGGCCGCGTTGGTGGCCGAAGTCCAGGTGATCGTTGAGCGAGTCGAGCCGTCGCCGTCCGAAGACGAGGACGAAGCAGCATCCGATGCCGGCTGACGGCATCTTTTGCCGCCTCCCGCACCGCGCGGGCCGCATGGTAGTGGCTAACTCCAGAAAGAACGCCTACCGGGCCGTGCCTCCAGGCACAACTTGCCGGTAAGTGCCCTAAAGTACCGCCTCGGGCGGGCGGAGTTGTCACAAAGCTGTGCTTATTTCATTAATGGTTTAACAAGACCGGTGTCCGGCGGGTGTTCAGCCAGCAAATGGGCGGCAACGGGCGACGAGGTAAAATCTGCCCGGGTGGTCTCCCGCATCAGGTAGACTCGTACCGACTCCAGACCCTCGCCCGACATACCATCTCTGGCCTGTCGCCAGAAATACGCCGCCGCCTGCGGACCCAGTACCTGGGATTTGTCCATCACGGCTTCGAGGTACTTGCGCCACCGCTCGTTTTTGTACGTGGCCGCGATGTCGGCCGGGCGCTCCCACGACAGTTCGGCGCCCCGAAACAGGTCTCGCGTCTCTCCCCCATCGTAACGCCCTTCCACCACATACCACCCGTCGCGTATGGGCGGAGCGGGCGAAAACATGTTCCACCGCTGCACGATGCGCAGCGCATCCCCCGCCGGCTCCAGGTAACTATAAAAGGAATTGTAGTACCCCTCGCTCATCACATGGGCCGTGAGCATGTTGGCCGACAGCATATAGACCAACACCACCACGGACAACAGGGTAGCCACGAGGCCGGTTTGTTTAGCGCGCGTATCGGCCGGCAGGCGAGAAGCCAACCGGCGCAACCACACCAGGCGCCCCCGAACCAACCGGCACAGGCCATCCCCCACACTCGATGTACCCAATCGATCCCAGAACGAGGACGGCAGCACCAGCAACCACGCGGCCATACAGATGTACGGGAATGGACCTATCGTGAGCGTCGCGGCCAGTCCGGCATGGAATACGATAAAACTCAGCGCGGCCACAGTGCGCCAGAAACCCGTTGCGAGCGGGATAAAGGCCAGCACTGGACCGTACAGCTCCAGATAATAGGTGCCCCGGCTCAGGAGATGCAGCGCCTCATCCGGCAGGCCGAGCAGCCAGCGCCCAGCCGGGCGCAGGAGGTAGTCCAGCCGCAGGGCGAAGTGGAGCGCCGAGCCCTCTTCAAGCCAGACCTTCTCCGACTTAAACATCACCGTAAACCAGTACACGAAGCAGAGTTGCAGCAGGATGCCCAGCGTGGCGATGGAGAGATGGTAGCCGGTATCACGCTCGGTCCGCCCCGCCAACGCATCCATCGACCAGCGGCGGCCCAGCGGCAAAAACAGGCTCCAGAGGAGCAGGTTGAGCAGCAGCCAGTCCCCTCCGTTCAGCACGAGCGGGTTTCGGGTATGCAGGCTGAGAGTGAGCAGCCACACCACAAACGTCGCCTGCCGCGTCCGGTATCCCGCAATGAAGGCCAGTGCGGCGCCGGCCGCGACCGTGAACAACACGGCCTGCCACCAGAGGCTGCCCGAGAGCAGATGGAGCGAAAGCGCCCAGGAATACGGGTAATACGCAAAATAGAAAGCGCGCGGCAACACACCGGAATCGGAATAATGCGCGCCAAGGGCCGTGGCGCGAATCACCAGATCCACCAGGACAATCATTCCGATAGCCACCCGAAACGCCGCCAGCGCGCGCAGATCGATGCCCAGGAGCCGCTCGGCGGTCTGGTAGAGGGGGCCGGGGGGTGTTGCGGTAGTCATAGTGCCGACAATCGGACGGATGAGTTAAGAATTCCAGACCCCGGTTCACCTCAGACGGGCAATTCCGGTTTCATGCCCGACAGGCCATACCCGTCTTCCAGCAATGCCCGGCCGCAGGCCACAAAGCCGTAGAGACGCTCCTGTGGAGCGTCTCCCTGATAATTACCCTGACTGAAGAAGCGATTCGACGACGGGTGCAGGTATCACCTCGGGCCCGCTCGACTCGAGGGTTGCGGTTTTTCGAGGGCGCTGGAGAGGAGACGGATACATTCAATGGGGTATAGGCGCAATGGCATTGCTTGTTGTACATTAGTCAGCACCCGCGAACCTAACTCGAGACGCAACCATGGGGAGCCCAGACAGTCTCAAGACACCGTTGCTTCAGCCTGGTTCAGATCGTCATGAATCAGACCTTGAGGAGACGATCCGACAGATTGATCAACGACTTTCGCTGCACAAAGACAATAAAAGCGGCTATTACACTTATATCATCGACGCACTGCTCGAATGTCGTTCTGAACTCGGTAAACAACTAGACAACATCAAGACGGACAAGTGACTCCACAAGTTAAATTTTGGGCTCACTTCATCACTTATGTCGACCCCACCGCTCACTTCCCCGGAAACCGCCCTGGCCGTCACCTTCGCCGACATTCAGGCGGCGGCGGAACGGATCGCCGGCTCGGCGCACCGGACGCCCGTCCTCCGCTGCTCCACTCTCAACGAGCGGTTGGGAGCGGATGTCGTGTTTAAGTGCGAGAACCTCCAGCGGGCGGGGGCCTTTAAATTTCGGGGGGCGTTTAACGCCCTGAGCCGGCTGGACGACGCCCAGCGCGCCCGCGGCGTGCTCGCGTTTTCGTCCGGCAACCACGCCCAGGCCGTCGCCCTGGCG
>JBGSPJ010000425.1:0-20472 GCA_041738655.1 Rhodothermales bacterium
GGCGGAAGGCGTGGATCGGGTCCAGGGCGCCGCCACTACGCCGGCGGGCTTCCGCGATGAGCGGCCGGACGTCCGTCTCGAAGGCGGCCTTGAGCGTCATTTCCGCCATCAGCACATCGTTCGACGCCTGGAATCCGGCCAGCGCCTCGCGGTCCACGAGCAGCGCCTTCGCGTAGGCGCGCTGGAGTTCCTGCACGCTCTGGAGGAGGGCCTCGATGGGGTCCTTCAGGTTGTGGCTCTGGTCGATCATGTACGCCGGCCGAAAGTCGGGCACCCCGTCGTACGCGGCGTCCACCAGTTCATTAAAAACGAGGAACAGCTGGTAGGGCCGGATGGAGCCGGTCGTCAGATCGTCGTCGCCGTATTTCGAGTCGTTAAAGTGGAAGCCGCCGAGTTTGCCGGCGCCGATGAGGCGGGCTACGATCTGCTCGATATTAGCGTTGGGCAGATGGTGGCCGAGGTCCACGAGGCAATACGCCCGCTGGCCGAGGGCCGAGGCGAGGAGGTAGGACGAGCCCCAGTCCTGCACGACGGTGGCGTAAAACGCCGGCTCGTACGGCTTGTGCTCGGTGAACAGCCGCCAATTGGCCGGCAAGGCATGGTAGATGGTGTGGAGGCTGGCAAGGGTGCGCTCGAAGCTCTTGCGCAGGCTCGTCTGCCCCGGGAAGTTGCTCCCATCGGCGAGCCAGACGGTGATGGCGTCGGACCCGAGGGTTTTGCCGACCTCGATCACATGCAGGTGGTGTTCGATGGCCTGTTGGCGAACGTCTGCGTTGGTGTGGCAGAGCGAGCCGAACTTGTAGCTGTAGACCTGGCCGGCCTGGTCCTGGAAGGTGTTCGAGTTGACGGCGTCGAATCCGAGACCGAGCGCGCCGGCATGGGATTTCAGCGTGGCAGGATCGTCGGGTTCATCCCAGGGAATATGCAGGGAGACCTTCGAGCAGCCGCGCATGAGCTGGTGGATGACGGCGATGTCCTCCATCTTTTCGTAGATGTCCCGCGGCTCGCCGGCGCCGGGAAAACGGCCGAACCGGGTCCCTCCTGTCCCGAGTGCCCAGGACGGTATGGCGACCTCGAACCGGCGGACCGCCTCCACCACGGTTTCAATGTCCAGCCCGCGCCGGCCGAGCTGATCGCCGAGGTACCGATAATCGGTGTCGTGGAGATCCCGGGTGAGGGCGTTTTGCCGCGCGATAAAGTCGGACTGTAGCATCGTCAGGCCTCCGATTGTTTCATCCAGAGCGGAGCGCTCACGAACCAGAGGACGACGCCGGCAAGCATGAGCGCGGCGTGTCGGTCCCAGGAAATCGACCCGGTGAAGACCAGAAAGGCAGGGACGACGGTGAGCGCCAGGCCGGCCAGCGAAACGAGTTGGGCGATGGTTTTCATACCGGTTGTTCGATGGTGCGGTTAAACGTCCGTTTCTGCTGTACACGCGAGAGCCCGATGTACAGGATGGTCGCGATGAACCAGCCGGGCAGGCCCTTGAAGAAGATCTCGATCGGGAGCAGGAAGCAGATAAGCAGGGAGACGCCCCAGCTCGCCGCCGCCGGCCAGCTGAAGGCCAGGCCCTTCCATTCCGCGAAGTTCTGCCGCAAGCCGAGGCGCGGGAAGATCCAGAAATCGGCGAAGATGACGGCGCCCATCGGCATCAAAACGAGGCCGTAGAGGGCGACAAAATCCAGCAGCTTCATCATGAGGGCGGGGAAAAGCGCGGCGATGGTCGTGATGACCCCTACGGCGAGCGTCACCTTCCAGCGCTTCCAGTTCGGACTGATCGTTTGTAACGCGAGGCCGGCGCGGTAGATGGTCGGGTTGGCGGTCGTCCACCCGGCGATGATCACGCAGATGGCCCCCGCGATGCCGGCGCCCAAGAACGCGATCGGGCCGGGCGCCACTTCGCCGCCGTTCTGGTAGGCCAGCGCCACCAGAATCCCCGAGGCGATCCAGGCGACATAATGGCCCAGGTACATCCCGAAGGCGCTCAGGAAGCCGTATTTCCATGATTTTGCGTAGCGGAGCAGCGTCATATCCGCCATGCCGATGTGCATGGCCATATTGCAGAACCAGGCAAAAAAGAGGACATGCCAGAACGTAAAATGCACCCGGCCCGCCTGCGGCACACCGGTCCAGATCTTGGTCTGCGCCACGGTCCAGAACTCGCTCAGCGACGTCACGCCGAGTTGCGGGAGGACGGCCACGCCGGCGGCGATGAAGACGAGAAACATCCACGGCGCGGCGATTTTCGAGAACCAGGCGATCTTCTCGAAGCCCAGGATCGCGAGCACCGTCACGACGGCCCCGACGAGCAGCACCACCGTCACCCAGCCGACCGAATTCGGGTAGATGTCGCTCAGACTCGGCATCGCCATACCAAAGGGAAGCCCCACGGCCGTCGCCGCGACAGAGATCATCGAGCCGGCGAGGAAACAGAACATGAGCGCGTTCACGATATTGTACGCGAACAGCAAATAGGGGCCGGCGATCTTGCGGAGCTGCCAGTACAGGTTCAGCCGGGTGCGGGTGGCGATCGGCGCGGTGATAAAGGCCCAGCTGAGCACGGCCAGCAGGTTGCCGATCAGGAGGCCCAGAAACAGATCTACCGCGGCGACGCCATGCGCTACGAACAGGGGCCCGATAACGAACTCGGTGCCGGCCACATGTTCGCCGGCGTAGATTCCGATGAAGTTGGATGGCCCCTGGAGGCGATCCGATGAGACAGGCTCTCGATCGAATTCGTACAGCGCATCGAGGCGTTCAGCGACGGAGGGTGCGGCCATGTTCTGGTGTGTTGTCGTGTGGACCAACCGATATCGACGAGAACTTAATCGATGCCTGGCGAATTGCCAAACGCCCACAAAACAGGGCCTCGATACCGCCGCGGCGTCCATTCGAGGCGCCGAACCGTCGATACCCGCACCCGGATGGGACGAGTCTGGCACCGATTTAGGATCGATTTCCGACGGACGGATGTGAAGTGTCGGAAAAAAATGCGCGCAGAGGGTACCAATCTCGTCCAGAATGTGTCTAGTACGTTAAAGCCCGATCGCGCGAGACCCGAAGGGTTTCCAAAACCCTTCGGGTCTTCGCGGGCAGCCCATAACACCATGAAACGACTTAGAAACTTCTTCTTCACCGGCCTGCTCACCCTGCTGCCGATGTGGCTCGTCTGGATCGTGTTCAAGTTCGTCTTCGGGCTGCTGTCGGATATCAGCAAACCACTCGTCGAGCCGATCCTGAACGGCATCGCCGCGTCCCACCCGGAGATGTTCTACTGGCTGAACGAGCCGACGATCATGACGCTCGTTGCCCTCTTCGGCACCATCCTGCTCATCCTCTTCGTCGGCGCCCTCGCGCGCCGCGTCATCGGACAGCGGCTGCTGGCGCTTTTCGAATCGCTCATCACCCGGATCCCGCTCGTCAACACCATCTACAGTTCCACCCGCCAACTGCTCGACCTGCTGCAGACCAAACCCGGCAGCACCCAGCGGGTGGTCCTGATCGACTTCCCCCACGCCGACATGAAATCCGTCGGCCTCGTCACCCGCACGCTGCGCGAAAAGGGGACCGGGCGCGAGCTCGCGGCCGTGTATGTCCCTACGACACCAAATCCGACCTCCGGCTACCTCGAAATCGTGCCGGTAGAGCTGCTGACGCCTACCGACTGGACGGTCGACGAGGCCATGGCGTTTATCATCTCGGGCGGGGCGGTGAGCCGCAAGGAGATCCCGTTTAGCCGCAAGGATCCGGCCCGCAAGGAAGAGGACGCGATGGCCTCCACCGTCTGAGGCGGGGTGTCATTCCATGGCCGGCACGTGCGCGACAATCCGCAACGGCCCGCCGCTCCCTCCCTGGATCTTCATCGGCAACGCCACGACGAACGCCCCGACCTCGGGCAGCTCGTCCAGGTGGGCCACGTTCTCAAACGCCACGATATTCTCGGCGAAGAGGGTCCGATGGGTCTGAAACGTGGTCGACTGCCCGTAATCGATGCTCGGGGTATCGATCCCTACGGCATGGATGTACCGGTTGGCGATGAACCACTGAGCCGTGGCGGGGTCGATGCCGGGAAAGTGCAGGTTCGCCACGCCTTCCGCGCCGCGCTGTGTCGTCCCCATGTATTGCTCCGCGTCGGGCCAGAAGCGCCCGTAGCCGGTGCGAAAGAGCACGATCGCCTTATCAGGCAGCCGGCCATGACGCGCTTCCCAGGCCGTCACGTCTTCCACGCTGATCTGATAGTCGCGATCGATGAGCGCCTTCTCGGACACGTCGATCACAAACGCCGGCCCGATGGTATGTTTGAGGGGGATCTGATCGGTGGTTTGTTTGCCCGCGGCGAAGTGGATGGGCGCATCCAGATGGGTACCGCCGTGTTCGGATGTCGCAATCTCGTAGGCGGCGTAGTAAAAACCGGCCTCCGTGAGACCGGCACTCACCGTGTCAATCCGAAACGGCGCCGCCGTTGGCCAGTACAGGGTTTCATCGGAGAAGGCGTACGAGAGATCGATCCACTCGCCGGCGAAAGGATCCGGCGGCATCGCCGGCTGGCAGCCGATAAGGATACCTGTGAAGGCCAGCCCGGCGAACGTTGATACAAAGCGCATGATGGTTTCAGTGTGGGTGCACGACGCGGTCGCCCGGAATGTACGCAATCTCAGGACGACGCGCGCTCTTCGGCGGCGACATGCAGGGGGAGTTCGAACCAGAACGTCGCGCCGGCGCCGGCGACGCTCTCCACGCCCACCCGGCCGTTGTGCTCCTCCACGACCTGCTTCACGATGAACAACCCGAGGCCGATGGAATCCTCGAGCCCTGTCGGCCGGGCGGACAGCCGCTTCAGCTTCCCAAAAACGTCACGCTTATCGGCCTCGTTCAGCCCCGGGCCCTGATCTCGAATGGAAAACCGAGCGATATCCTCGGTCCTCTCGACACGCACGTCGATCGTTTTGCCCGGTAGATTGTACTTCACGGCATTGGACATCAGATTGTCCACCACCCGCTGCATCGCGGCCGCATCCACCCGAACCGCCACCTCGCCATCGTGGGAGAACCGAACCGGCATTGCTTTGTCCGCCGCCTGTTTCTGATTCCGGCGCAGTACGGTTTCCACCAGTGCCACCAAGCCTACCGTCGATGGTATCCCGCCGGCCGTAGGCGAATCCGCGCGGCATTTTTCAAGTAGATTTTTGATATTCTCCAGCATCTGCTCCGCCTCCCGCTTGATCATATCGGCATTTTCGGCCACCTCGCCGGTCGCCCCGATGGCGGAGAGATCCTCTCGAATCAACTCGGCCAACCCGATCATCCCACCCAGCGGATTCTTGAGGTCGTGCGCGGTAATGCCCAGGATTTCCTGATTTTGCTCCAGAGCCAGGCGCAACTCGGTGGTCCGTTCCTCCAGATGCCGATTCGAGTCGTTTAGCGCCTCGTTGATCGCCTTCAGCTCGGTATTCGAGTCTTCCAGCGCCGCCGCCTGCCGGCGAACCACCTCCGTACGATCGTTCACCTCGCGCTCGAGCCAGCTGTTTCGCATGCGAATGGCGCGCATCCGCACGCGATACACCAGCACGATGCTACCGATTGCCATAAGGATGCTCAACAACTGGAACCAGGATGTCTCCCAGAAGGGCGGCGACACGATAAGGGTGAGGCGCGTCTCGTCGGGCTGTTGTACGCCGTCTGGCGATTCCGCCTTGAGCCGCAGCACATACTGCCCGGGATCGAGATTCGTGTAAGTAACGCTCGCATGGGTCGTATGCTGCCATTCCCTGTCAAATCCATCGAGCCGGTACAGGTAGCGGTTGCTCTCGGGCGAGGCGAAGTGGATCGCGGCGAAATCGAACGTCAGCACCCGGTCCGTGTACCGCAGGTTTAGCGTATCCACATACGCAATGTGCCTGGGCAACACCGCGCCTGCTTCCGCACCCGCGTCGGCCGGCCGCACAGGGACCGATGTATTGGCCAATTTGAAGTCGGTAAGCACGACACGGGGGGGATGAGGGTTTTCGTGGATCGCCTCCGGATCGAAATATACCAGGCCGTTGTCGCCGCCGAAAAAGAACGTGCCATCGCGGGCGGCGAGGGTGGGGCCAATAAAAAACTGTCCGATGTCGATGCCATCCTCGCGCCCGTACGCCGTGATGGAGGCGTGGAAGCCCTCGGGCTCGCGAAACGATTTTTCGATGCGCGCCAGCCCCTCGGACGTCGATACCCAGATGCGCCCCGCGCTATCCTCGAGAATGCCGACTATCTGTGTCGCTGGGAGGCCGTGCCAGGCAGTTAGCAGCCGGCGGTGGGTACTCTCCGGCGCGTCGGGCGATGGCCGGCTTACATACAACCCGCCCGAGGTGGCGGCCCACAGATCGCCGTCGCGGTCTTCATGAAGGGCATAGACGTTCCTGACGTGGGTCAACCACTCCGGCCCCATCGCCTGGTCGAATACCGTGAACCGCTCGCTTTCGCGGTCCAGAACAAGTATACCTCCACCCTCGGTGCCCACCCAGAGCCGGCCCTGCCTGTCCTCCTCGATGGCGCGCACCCCCGTGGACGACTCGGCGGGCAAGCCTCCATCCACCTTCCTGAACGCTCCGGTGCGCGGATCCTCGACGATCAGCCCCACATACGTCCCGAACCAGTGGACGCCATCGCGGGTCTCGTAGCTGTAAAACACTGGAGTTGGCGCCACCCCTTCAGCCAGGTTCTCCACATGCTCGATACGCTGGAATTGCCGGCGCCCTCGGTCGTACCGGCTTAGCCCGAACCCGTACGTACCCACCCAAACCTGGCCTTCGCGATCGATGAGGAGCGACCAGACCTCGTCGTTTACCAGGCCGCCTGCCTCGGGATCGCCCGCGTGAATCGAGCTCGACACGCCCGTCGCGCGATCAATACGGTCCAGACCATCGAGTGTGCCCACCCACAGCGTTCCATCGCGGTCCTCCGCCAGCGACAACACCATCGGGTGGCTCAACCCCACCCGGTCGCCATGCGCGGCACGCAGATGTTGAAACGGCTTTCGATACAGATCGGCGATGGCAAGCCCTCCCCATGTTGCCACCCATAACGAGCCGGTCCGGTCCACGTACACGCGTTCGATATTGTCGTGCACCAGGCTGGCGGCATCCGCCGGGTCATTCGCAAAACGGGCTATATTGCCCGTTTCCGGGGCGTATGACACCAGGCCACTATTGAACGTCCCGATCCACAGCCGCCCTTCATCCGTCGGGACGATCGTCGTTACGTCCAACTCATCGAGCAGGGCCGGCGCGACTGGTTTTGCCGCATCCTGACCGGGGTCCAGCCGAAAGACGCCGGCCTCCGTGCCCGCCCACACCGTACCCGCTGCGTCCACCGCCAGCGCGCTGATCGCACCGGCTGCCTGGGGCAGGCGCAGAGACCGCGCTACGGTCTCGTCTCCGACGTCTATCCGCAGCAATTCTCCTTGTTCAGTGCCTGCCCAGAGATCGCCGGCGGCATCCTCCGCCAGGCTCAACACGGGGTTCTCCGGGCTGCCGGGAGACCCTGGCGACTCCTCGCCCCCAGACGTCCAGTGACGCGACAGGCCCGTCCCGGGGTCGATCCGCCACAGGCCGTTTTGCGCCATGCTAACCCAGATGTGGCCGGTCTTGACCGAGGCCAGCAGGTCCAATACAGTTACGTTGGCAACGGATTCGCCGAGTCCCTCGAATGGGTATTCCGTGGCCTTCTCCGTAGAGGGATCAAACGCAAACACGCCCTCGCGATTCCCCAACCACACTACGCCCCGTCGATCAAGGGCCATCCGCATCACGAACGGGCTCGATAGGCCGCTAGCATCCGCTTCCTCGACGCCGTAACGCACCACGGTATGCCCGTCGTATCGATTCAGGCCAAACTCGGTCCCGATCCAGATGAACCCGAGGGAATCCTGCAACACATCGTAGACGACCGAACTACTGAGCCCCTCGCGTGTGGAAAAATGTCTGAAGTGGAGCGATTCGGGCTGCGCGTCGGCTTCATGGAACGCGGCGGCGTTAATAAGCGCCATGAGAACAACCCAGAGGGCTAACAGAACGAACTTCTGGCTGGATGGCTTGAGTTCGACGGCACGATGCGGTACGGCGCGACAGACAGACATGGTATAGATAGATGGCGCGATGAAGCGGCGCGGGTAGCGTTACGCCAGCCACCTACCTCGGATTCGCGCAGGGGCCTGAACGCAGAATATCGTTACACCTCACCTGTATTTAAGCGCTTTTGCAGCATAATTAACGGGGATAATTGGCGCATTCCTTGCAAGAATATCCCCACAGGATGGTAACTGACGTTACACGGTGCACGTTTTCCGTTAAACGTTGGATGATTTTGCGCGCCTATGTTGGGCTTTAAAGCGTTTCCAAGACTCAACACATAACGTGCAACGAGTAAATGCGTAACGTCACATGGTAAGTTGACAAACCGACCCGGTGCGCGCCGGCGCAAGGCATCGGGAGCAGGCATCGCTTAAAAAAAGGGCAGATGCGCCATACATCTGCCCTGCAATAATCCACGTTAAACTTCAGTACCGACGCGACGCGTTGAACGTTATTTTTAGTGCGAGGTTGAGGGTATCGTTTCAGTTTTAAAGCATCGGAGCGCCTTTTTCATGGCCGAGCGCATCACAGTAACCTCACTCCAGTACCACGCTCAACTGGCCAGCCTGGGGCGAATGCGGGATCGGGTCGCCATGCCATCCAGCGCCTGCTGGTTGACCCGAACGCGGGCTGCGGCCTCCTGCAGGGCCGACTCCGCCGCCAAAAACTGCTCGGTGACGGTGCGCACCATGGCGCGCGGCGCGCGGCCGTAGACATAATTAATGGAGACCTGCTCCGTTTGCGTCTTCAACGCTTCGTAACGGCGGCGAGCCGCCTCCATCGCTCCGATCGATGCGTCGTGCATCGCGATAATCTGGTCCCGCATACGGGATGCGCGATCGTTCTTAATCATAGGATTGCCTGTAAGAGGTGGGGGGATAACAACAGATGTCTCTACAGAGCCCCTACAGATAAGCGGCAAGGCTTTAAACTGACGTTACGCGTTGACTCGTTGCGCGTTATGCGCTTCATCCTCTACTCACGCCCAAGAACCAACTGGCGCGTAACCGGATGCCAAACGTTCAACGGAAAAACGCGCAACGCGTAACGTCACGTACTAAGCCGATATGCTACAAAAGAGGGCGGTAAATTGGACTACAAATCAGGTGCCAACCTACGCCGGCAGAGGCCATGAAGCCTGATCTTTCGTCCCATGCAAAATTATTTTATTTGCCGAAAGCGCTTTTTTATTTTCGATTTGATCCCCAAACCACGGCGAAGGTAAGGGCCATTCGGCGGATCTTGCCTTTTCTATTTAAATCACCTACCATTAAAACGTCTTAGCTATGCGGGTATTCATTCTCCGCGAAAGCCCGGCCTGTCCCCAGCAAGCCGGGTTTTCTTTTTTTGAGACCCCGCCGGCTACCGGCTGTCACCCAGCAAGAAGGGTTACCGACCCGGGCTCTCAAAGTCGGTTGTATTGACCCAGCCGGCCTGCAACGGCTCGCCGGCCTGATACCGCTCGTAGAACCCACGGTTTTTTTCATCCGCATAGGGATACGCATCAAAGATATCGCCTCTGCCCTCCATGCGCGGATCCCCTTCGGCCCGTAGGGCTAACGCCATCCGCTCGGCCATCGCGTCAAGACGACCGGCATGTGCAGGGTCGCCGGCGAGGTTGAGCAGGCATTCAGGATCATTGGCGATGTCGTACAGCTCGTTTTCTGGCCGCATCCCGAAGTTGAGGGCCCAGAAATGGGCAAGACCGGGTTTGCGATGGCGGGCCAGGCACACGCTTTTAGTCGGGCTGCCGTCGCAGTTCAAATAACCGGTTTCCGGATTGCCGGCCGGCCATCGCTCCGGGGCGAAGTTGCGAAGGTACAAGAAGTCCTGTTCCACAATCCCCCGAATGGGGTAGCCGACATCGCCGGGCCGGCCGATGTCGTGACGCTCCTTGCCAATCAACACAAAGTCGCGATGTGGCGTCGAAGCCCGATCATGAAGTACAGGCAGCAGGCTTTTCCCCTGGATCGGCTGCATGCCCGCGGAGGCGGCATCAAGCCCAAATACATCCAGAAACGTCGGCGCCAGGTCGATGAGGCTCACGTAGTCATCGATCACACGCCCGGCGCGCTCAATGCCATCGGCCCACATCACGGCCAGCGGAAGGTGATTCGAATAGTCATAACTCTGCCCCTTGACCCTCGGGAATGGCATCCCGTTATCCGAGGTGACAACGACCAGGGTATTGCCCAACTCGCCGCGGGCTTCGAGCAAGGCGAGCATCCGTGCGAGGTGGGTATCGAAGTGCTCGATTTCGTAGGCGTAATCGAGCAAGTCCGTGCGGACGGAGTCCGTGTCCGGCCAGAACGCCGGCACCGCATCGATCATGTCCTTCGTTTTGCTCCCCTTTGCCTCGGCGGCCCCGAACTCGTAGCCCCGATGCGGCTCCAACGCGCCATACCAGAACACAAACGGCGCCCCGGACGGACGCGCATCCAGAAAAGCCTCGAAGTTTCGGGCATAGTCGTTCCCTGAGATTCCGGAAGAGGGAGGAATCAACGTGTGCTCGTTGTAGGGCATGCCCGCAAGCTGGCGGGGGGTGCCATCGGCATCGCGGGCGACTCCCGGGCCCCATCCTTTCGCCGTATATCCCACGTGAAAGCCCTGCCGACTCAAGACCTCCGCGTACGTGGCGAACTCCTCGGGGAAATACGGCCAGTGGTTGGCCGCGGCGCCCAGCTGCCAGGGGTTGCGGCCGGTGAGAATGGCCGACCGCGAAGGGGCGCATTTCGCATTCGGGGTGTACGCACGCGTAAACAGTAGCCCTTCTCGCGCCACACGATCAAACGCCGGCGTGTTCACCCAGCCCGTCCCATACGCCCCCATATGCGGGAACGAGACGTCATCTGCGATGGCAACCAGGATGTTTGGGGGGCGAACATCGGGCGAAGCCTCGCGCTGGCAGCCTGAAAGGCTCACGAGGCAATACCAAAGAGCGGACAGGCAGAGGCGATAGCGCATCGTGTCATGGGGGATTGACGCTTCAAGTTTGGCCGAACCAAACTAACGCAAACCCCACCTCAAAAGACAACCCGTGAGGGAGATTCATCCACAAGCAACGCCTCGAGTAGGTCCGAAGAAAGCCCGGCCTGTCCCCAGCAAGCCGGCTTTTTTATCGGATTGGGCCGTCGCCCAGACTATCGATTGTCGCGGGCCCGGGCGTAGCGCACATCGCAGCCGTACGGTTCGGTCCGGGCTACGGAAACGGCCAGGCCGGCGAGCACTTCATCGAGCGCCTGCGCCACATAGTTCACGGCCTGCGGCAGGCTCTCCTCCGTGGCCTTTGGCTGATCGTCCAGCGCGCCGGTGTAGACGATGAGTCCATCCGGATTCACGACAACAGCCTGCGGCGTCACGCGGGCGCCATAGGCCTGCCCCACCGCCCCGTCCGAATCCAGCAGCACCGCCGTCTGGGCGGCGCCTCGTTTGGCGAGGAGTGCGTTCATTCGGTCGCGCGGGGCATTACCCTGTCGGCCCGTGGCGGAGGAGATGACCGAAAGCCAGACTACGTCGCGGTCGGTGTAAGTTTTTTGCAACCGGGGCAGGTACCCCGTCTCATAGCGGATATCCACCTGCGGGCACGCCAGGTTCGTCCATTCCAGCACGACGTATGACCCGCGATACTGCTGGAGGGTCTGCCGAACGCCCTGGGAATCATACACCAAAAACTCGGGCGCCGGCTCGCCGGCGCGCAGATCGAAAGCCGGCGCCTGCGCCCTGGATGTTGGCCCAGAAAGCAAGCAGACCAGACCGATCCCCAAAAGGCACAGCACACGCCGCCTAACCATCTTAAACGCCGATCTGTATACTCGATCCGACGACTCCTCTGACATTTTCATATGACGTTACCTCTACTTCTGACCCGGGTGTTTAGGGCGCGGTGACCATCGACAAGGCCGACGTTTTTTCGCCGCACCCAGGTTGGTCCGCCCACAGGTGGATTGACCATCATCCTGCAATATTCATCCCAACTTGCCCGAACGGTCGTGTATGGCGACCTGAGGTCAAGCACGAGGCGTGCGCATGCTGGCGGGAATATAACATTCTCCTTCCTTCTGAAGGTCATAGCCCACTCAGTACCTAACGATCGCTTAACGAGTTGCTAATCAATCAATCACATGCCATGCATACCATTTTCTGACCGGCAAGGGTGATTTCTCCCCCTTTTACTCATCGATGCCGACCCTCGGTACTCCTCCTTACGCAGAAATTACCGACAAAAAGCAGCTGTCTGGATAGACCGAACGCTTAATCACAATTGGTGGCTTTTCGGCTATCTCATGGCCTTTCGTCGAATCGAGGACAGTTCCGAGACGCTTTCTATTCGTTCATTTTATCCTCAAAAAAACATGCGTTCTACGACACATTGGCTTCGCGGCTCAGCGATACTAGCCATCGTCCTGTCCACGATTCCGTACAGCGCCCAGGCGCAGTACCAGACACCAGAACCCGCCCAGGTTACGGGGAGCTCTCCGGCTACCAATCGTGGGTGGAGCGTTCAGCCTCTGTTCACCATTGGCGAGACACTCAATGGCTTCACTCCTGTCGGCATCTTAGATGGCATTGGCGCGATTCGCCGTGACAAGAATACGGTCCGTTTTTATGTCAATAACGAATTGGGCCAGACCAGCGGCTACGCATACACACTGGCGAACGGCACAAGCCTT
This sequence comes from Rhodothermales bacterium, assembly GCA_041738655.1. Classification (GTDB taxonomy): domain Bacteria; phylum Bacteroidota; class Rhodothermia; order Rhodothermales; family JAHQVL01; genus JAWKNW01. The sequence continues at coordinate 12,782 of JBGSPJ010000425.1, forward strand.
ACGGGTGCCCGCGTCACGTATTTCGACGTCGACGCATTCTCGCGCAAGGTTGTTGGTACCGGACTCGGCTATCATACCATCATCGATCGCGCGGGAAATCCGGTCACTTCGGGGAATCAGATTTGGCCATTAAACAGCATCACGGCCGGTATTCGTCGCCTCTGTTCGAGTAGCCTGTTCACGAGCGGGTCCTACAACCTGGTCGATGACATCCTGTTTACAGGTGAAGAAAACGACAACGGCCAGGAGTTCGCCCTGGATGTCCACTCAGGTATTCTCTACGTACTGCCCTGGTTGGGTCGCGCGGCATGGGAAAATATCACGCTGGTTGAAAGCGGCAACAAGAACATGATCGCTGCGCTCATCGGCGACGACCGCGCCGGCGCCCCAATGACGCTGTACCTCGGTCGCAAAAATGCCATCGGCGACGGGAGCTTCCTCGATCGGAATGGCCTCGCGTTCGGGAAATTGTATGTCTGGGTAGCCGAAAACAGCGATCAGAGCCCGGAGGATTTCAACGGCACAGGTTCGTATCGCACCGGCAAATTCGTCGCGATCGACCATTATGATGCCGCTAAAGCTGGCACGGATGGCTATGACGCCGAGGGCTTCGTGACGCAGGCCAAACAGGATGAGCTGGCCGCCGCCGTGGGCGCCTTCAAATTCTCCCGCCCGGAAGACCTCGCCACGAACCCGGCCAATGGCTCGGAAGTGGTATTTGCCTCCACAGGTCGCGGCAGCGACTTTCCTTCGGACGATTGGGGCACCACGTACCTGCTGGATGTTGACGTCCGGAACCTCAAAGCCGCGATACACATCGCGTATGACGGCGACGACGCCGGAAACGGCCAGTTCGCCGATCCTGACCTCGGACTTCGCAGCCCCGACAACCTCGACTGGGCGGACAATGGCCTGGTCTATATTCAGGAAGATCGCTCCACCAGCAACGCAGTTTTTGGCGGCGTGAGTGGACTGGAAGCGGCAATCTGGGAAATGAATCCCAAGACGGGCAAACTGCGCCGTATCGCCGAGGTCGACCGTTCGGCACTGCCTTCGGGTCAGACTGATTCGAGCCCGTCGGATATCGGTAACTGGGAGACCAGCGGCATCCTCGACGTGACGAACCTCTTCGCAACCTCCCGTGGCGAACGGCTCCTGGTGGCCGATGTTCAGGCGCACAGCCTCACCGGCGGAACCATTACATCGGCCAACCTTTCGCAGGGTGGTCAGCTGATCCTGCTGAGTAAGGGCGGACAGGGGGTCTCCTCGAGTGCGGACGCCACGTTCGGCGAGGCACTCCTTCACGCTGAAGCCTCGGCGGTACCTACTGACTTCGTCCTCGAGACGAACTACCCGAATCCGTTCAATCCGTCGACAACCATCGCCTTCAGCTTGCCCGAAGACGCTCGTGTTCGTCTGACCGTGTTCGATGCGATCGGGCGTCCGGTTGCCAACCTGGTCGATGGTCACGTGGCGGCAGGACGGCATACGGTCGATTTCGATGCCGCGGGATTGCCCAGCGGGACCTATTTCTACCGCATCGAGACGCCCGCCGGTGCTCTCGTAAAGCAGATGTCTCTGCTGAAGTAATACGCGAGATGCTGTGATCGGTACAAAAGGGGCGAGACGGACGGTCTCGCCCCTTTATTGTTTGCCCGGAAACCGTATCATGGGCGTATCCGACGAGATCCCACATGAGCCTTTTCCTGTAAAAAGGGGGTATCGGATATAGTGCCCACCCCACTCTTAGCCTACCCACCATGGCAACCCACACCATCCAGTTCGACTCCGCCGGGAATCCTTCGCCGGCGACGATCAACCCACAGATCGGCGACACCGTCGTTTTCCAGGCCGGCGCAGAGCCGATCGTGCTTTGCGTCGACCCCGAATCGATTTTTGGGGCCGAGCGATACCCTATTCCCGCTGGCACCTCTATATCGCTCGCTGTACAGGCGGGCGCAGCCGGAAATTTCACCTTCACGTCGCTTGCAGGTGACATCGAGGCTGAATGCGGCGCACGCGGTGCGACGGGCGGCGACGGCACTGGCAAGGTAGGCGGTCAATGAGCTGTCGCTACCACTGTAAAGCGGGGGTCGCGGCGGAGATCGTCCAGCCAGGGCGACGCCTCAACCCGCGACGTCGGCAGTCCGGCCTCCAGCGCTTGCCGAACAAAGTCGATCGCGCGGTCGCGGTCGCCCAGGGCTTCGTAGCACTTGGCGGCGTTGAGCCAGGTCGTTGCCGTCGCCCCATCGAGCGAGAGGAGTCGATTCAACGCATGGATCGCTTGCTGACGCCGGCCAAGCCGAGCCTGTGCGAACGACTGGTTCCAGAGTGCCCATTGGTCGACGACGTTGACCTCCAGGCGCTTGCCGGCGAGGTCGACCACCCGCTCCCAGGCGAATCGCGCGCTATCCGCGCGGCCCAGCCAGTGATACGCGCTTCCGAGGTCCTGCCACACATCCAGATCGGTATCCAGCAAATCCACCGAACGGCGGAATTGCCGGCTCGCCTCCGCGAAGTCGTCGCGGAGGTAATGGATGGTGCCAATGTTATAGAGAGCCAGCGCCGTCGGCTCCGCGGCCGCGGGATTGGCTCGGGCCGCCTGGCGATAACTCTCCAACGCCTCGTCGATGCGCTCGAGCTCCTGGTACTGGACGCCCAGGTTGTTGTACCCCCAGGGGTTTTGCGGGCGGAGGCGGATGACCGTCTGGTACAGCGGGATCGCTTCTTCATGCCGGCCCTCCCGGCTATAAAAATTCCCGAGGCCGTTGGCATACAACCACTGATCCGGCGCCAGACGGATGGCGCGAAGATAAAACTCCTCGGCTTTCGCGGACTCGCCCATCAGCGCATACACCCGCGCCAGCTGATAGGGCGCCTCGGCGTTTTTGCCATCAAGTATAAAGGCCCGCAAGAACTGTCGTTCGGCCTCCGGGTAGTCGCCGGTTTTCAGGTAGATCATGCCCATAGTAAGGCGAACCGGACCCAGTTCTTCGTTTAGCGCGACGGCACGCTGACCATACCGGATGGCCTCGTCGATCCATTCCCGGCGGTTATCCAGCTCGTATTTAAGAACGTTCGCTTCGCCAAGGCCGGCGTACGCGAGTGTGAATGCCGTGTCTTCCTTGACGGCCAGTTCGAACAGGCTGATCGAGGCGTCGATGTTCGAGACATCCTCATACCGTTGCAGGTACCCGCGGGCGCGGGTATAATCGCTGTAGGCCTGCGCGTTGCGCGATGTGCCGGTGGATAAAAAATCCTGCGAGGCGGCGTCGAGTTGTACGTCGAGCAGGTCGGCGAGGTTTTCAACGATGCGATCGTCGAGCTGCCCCATTTCGGTTGGCTTGATCTCGAGCACGCGCGAGTCGAGCACGCGATTCTGCGGCGCATCGATGAGTTGGAGCGTGAGCAGCAGGCCGGCTCCACGCTGCCGGACACTCGCACCAAGCGCCAGGGTGGCATCAAGCCGATCGGCCGCCGCCTCGGCCGTCGCAACTCCGTCCGCCAGAAGGTCGCCGGTGGGCACAACGGACAGCGTCCCTTCAAAGCGCTCCATCAGCGTGAGCTTGCTGGTGACGGTGAATTCAAGCCCGTTCACCAGCGCCGAATCGGCGCCCATGTTGATAAACGGGAGGACAGCCAGCCGAGAGGTGCCGGACGCTGGAAGCACCTGCCCGCTCCGTGTCACCCACCACCCGAGCGAGGCCAGCGAAACGACCACCGCGCCGATCAACACGGCGACCATCACTCTCCTTCCGGATGTTCGTGACGGACGCACAGCCGGCGGCGCTTCGCGGGGCGCCGGGCTCGCGGGCGCCTGCAGAGGCGTGGTCCGATCCAGCGAAACGAGCGCCTCCAGCACATCGGCGGCCCAAGGATACCGCTCGTTCGGGTCTTTCGCGAGGCAGCGAAGCACGATGGCATCGAGCGCCGGCGGCAAGTCCGGCCGATGCGCCGACGGCGGCGCGGGGTCTTCGTTGAGGATGCTGTAGATGACGGCCTGATCGTAATCTCCCCGAAACGGCCGCTCGCCGGAAAGTAATTCATAGAGCACGACGCCGGCGGACCAGATGTCCGAACGCTCGTCGACCACCCCACCTCGCGCCTGCTCGGGGCACATGTAGGCGACGGTGCCCATCGTCATCCCGGTGCGGGTGAGGTCGACGCCCCGCATCTTGGCGAGGCCAAAATCGAGCAGCTTCACCACCCCGCCGGCGGTGACCAGCAGGTTGTCGGGCTTGATGTCGCGGTGCACGACGCCTTTTTCGTGGGCGTGTGCGAGGCCTCGGAGCATCTGCCGGGCATAGTCCAGGGCAGAGTCCAGGGCAGAGTCCAGGGCAGAGTCGAGCGCCTGCTCGTACGCCATCGAGCGCGCCATGTTGGCCTTCAGCGTCTCCCCTTCGTAGTAGGCCATGGCGATGAAATGCTCGCCGTCGGATGTCTCGCTGAACTCGTAGATCGTGCAGATATTGGGATGATCGAGGAGCGAGGCCGCGCGCGCTTCCTGAAGGAACCGACGGGAGAGCTCTTCGTCGCCGCGGCGGATCATCGGCAAAAACTTGAGCGCGGCCGGCCGATCGAGCCGCGTGTCGCGCGCGAGGTACACCACCCCCATCCCGCCGGCGCCCAGCTCGCGTTCGATGATGTACTGGTTGATCCGGTCGCCCGGCTGCACATACCCCCGCCTCTCGGCCTGGGGCGGCTTTCCCTGCCCGGGTACGTTTTTTTGCATGCCCGAAAAGAACCCGGGGGCGGCTTCATAGGCCGCGAGCATCCCCTCGATCTCAGTGCGGAGAGCCTCGTCGCCGGCGCAAACGGAATCGAGATACCGCCGCCGCTCCTCGCCGGCGAGGGCCAGCGCCTTCTCGAACACAAACTCGAACCGGGTCCAGTCGGGTGCGTTCATCGGAGCACTAAATAACAGCTTCTATTCGGGGCGCGATACGGGCCGAAAATACAACCCCTCGCGCAATAAACCCGTCTCGGAGCAAAAAGAATAACAGACAGGCGCGCCGGTCGGTGTATCGATCGGGCGCGCCACTGTGGCGGGGAATCCATAGGCGCCACGTGCCATTTGACGGGGCCGACAAAGCGGTTTTCCGCTCTTTCGCGCGGCACAATACCGTGCTATTTTATGGCCAGCCTTTCATCTGTGTAAGCAACTCATTAACTACCAGCACCCCCCGGTACAAGCCAATCGTGTGTGCCGGATTTTTGTCCAACTCTACCCCTGATTGCCCATGTCACACGTAGCCATGGCGCGTCGCCGACGCGTCCTTACCCCTCTATTTTTGTCCCTGATTGTCCTGTGCGCCTTCGCCACGTCGCCCCTGGCCGCACAGGATGCGGCCACCTCCCGGTTTTCCGTAGAGATGACCTGTTTCCCGCCGCCGCCGGCACCGGGTGGCCAGCCCGGCGTCGGGCCGCCCCCGCCGTGTATCCTGCCGGTGGGTATCGCGCCCGAATTTGTATCGCCGGCCCCTTCCGGCACGGCCCGCTTCAACGTCCGCCCCGACGGCACGACCCGCGTGGCCATCGAGTTGGAGGGGGTCGATCCGGAGCTCGTAATGACGGTGTGGACGTCTTACTACTTTCCGGGTGGGCCTGCGCCGCATCCGATCTTTGCGCCGATCGCCCCCGGAATGCCCGCGATTGCCGGCGTGTCGACCCCGCTGGCGCCGACCACGGCCGGGTATACCGAGGGCCTCGGACCCGAGCCTAACGAGTTCGAAATCAACGCAAACGGCAAGGCGCGACTGGTCGTGGAGCTGGATTACAACCCGCTCCTGCCCTTCACGGGGCCGTTGCGCAATGATCTGGTGATCACGAATCAGACGGACGCTCCCGCGGGCAGCGGCGTCGAGCAGCCGCTCTGCTGCGCGAATTCGCCGGCCGTACAGTCCGTCGGCGCCTCCTTCCTCCGACTGTTCGATCTAGAAACCGGATTCCAGAAACTGGATGCCGACGGCCGGCCGATGCTGGTGCGTAGCCCGCTGCCGGTCGCCTTCCTGGCCGTCGTCGTCCACGTTGATAAACAGACCCACGGTATCAACCCCGGTGTGCCCATCCTCCCGATCCCAGGGACACCGGTCACGGCCGGCGATCACTTTCTGCTGGGCATCTTCGACCTCCGCCCTCACTTCCCCGAAACCAGCGCACCGGAACGCGCCGCCACCCGGCTCCCCGAAGCCTATAAGCTCTCCGGCATCTACCCGAACCCATTCAACCCAACAACAGCCTTTCAGCTTTCCCTGGCTGAAACTCAGCGCGTTCGGATTGAGGTTTTCGACCTCCTCGGCCGGTCTGTGGCCATGATACAGGACGGTGTGCTCGGCGCGAACGAAGAGCACGTCTTTTCGTTCGACGCCGGGCGCCTCGCGAGCGGCCGGTATATGCTTCGGGTACAGGGCGAAACCTTTGAGACGAGTCGCACGCTCGCACTGGCGAAGTAACGCGACGACTCTATATCATCCCGAATTTCGGTCGAGCAGGATCGACCGAGGGCCGGCTTTCCGGGGTGGGGAGCCGGCCCATCCTTTTTCAGCCATGGCGTTGTCAATGGTCGGTTACTCCAGGATCAGATGCACTGCCTCCAGGGGCTGAACGACGAACCGAAACGTCGTGCCGGCGATCCCCTCGATGTCGTCCTTCCGCGCGACGGTCGGCTGGCTCGATCGAAACCCCCAGATCTCTGCGCCCGAGTAGGCGGTGTCGCCGGCGAGGGTGAAGTTCGCCGCGACGGCGCCGTCGGTGCTTTTGTTGATGAGCACGATGTGGAGCCGGTCCGTGTCTTCCCCTTCGATAGAGGCGTAGACAGACAGGCGGTCCCGGTTGTCTGCCGAGGCCAGCACGCTCGTATCGCCAAACTGGCCGCCGGCGGAGTCGTAATTGCGGTACAGGGTAAACGCCGACGCCGCAAATACATGATCCGCCTCGATCCCCCAGCGAGTACCGATGTACACGCCCTGTTTTCCGAACACGCCGAGCACGTCCGCCTGGGCCAGGCCGCCCGAAATGGACTCTCCGGCGCCGAAGTCGTATTCCGTGACGGCGAGCTTTGTACCCGGGTAGTGGGCGGCGATGGACGAGCGGAGCCGGGGGAGGATGGGGAGGTAGGCGCCGCAGCAATCGGCGATCCAGCTGGATTCCTTGTAGGTTGGGTCCCACAGCGAGCGCGGCGCCTGCAGGCGGGCCTCGACATCGGCCTCGGAGAGCCCGCCCTCCGTGATCCGGTTGTCGCCACGGGCTTCCGGGTACCAGTGGACATCGAGCACATCGAGTAGCCGCCGGCCCTGCTGGTCGCCGGCGGCGCGCATGCGGGCCAGGTAATAATCGATATACCAGGTCCACGCTCCGCTGAGCGACGGCCAGTCCGGCGCCTCCTGCAATCCCAGATAGGCAGCGAAGCCGTAGAGGGCCGGCCCCAGGATCTCGGCCGAGGGGTCGACATCCTTGACGGCGGCCATCAGCTCGATCGACCGGTCCGCCAGCTCAACGGCGCCAATGGGTTCCGGCAGGATGCGCGGGTGGGTAAACGCCCAGAGCGCCGGCTCGTTGTCGAGGCTGTAGAACCGGACGCCAGTGCCGCTCTGCGCGTCGCCGAAGCGGCGGACCAGCCAGGCGACAAATTCGTCCATATACACGGCCGCATCGAGCGGGTTGGGCGAAACGTCGAACGCCGCGCCCTTCCG
>JBGSPJ010000444.1:0-3545 GCA_041738655.1 Rhodothermales bacterium
CGCGGAAGCCGGCGACGCCTCGGTCGTCACCCGAAGCGTCTCGCCCGATCGGCGGGGCCGCTACGAAATCGATGGGCTCATTCTGCGTATCACGTACGACGACGGCTCCGGCGAGCAGCGCATCCTCATCACGGATCCGACCGACCCCAAAGGCGCCATCTGGCTCGATGGCGTCGGGTACGTCCAGCGGAGAAAATGATCCGCAACTCCGTGTTTGCGCGTCGAACAGGGCATCGTATTGGAGAGCGAGTTCTAACTGCCATCGACGACTGCGCGACGGTGCTCGGGGAAGCTGTGATCGTCCACCGTCATTTGGATTGTGGCGCGGCGATCGCATATCTTCGTTCGATAGCAGCGCCTGCAACCGATATAAGCACATGACAGAGCACGCACCGCGCCGGCGGACCGAGCGACCGGTTTCTCTGACCATCGTGGGGTGGTGGATGGTGGTGACGGCGGCCTCCTCGCTCTTCACGTTGTTTGTGGCGAACATGACGTCCGTACGTGAGCTGTGGGGGCAGTTGGGGATACAACCCGATGTCGCCGTGTGGGTAGCGATCTCCTCGGGCATCATTTACGCGGCCGCGGGATACGGCGTCCTGACCGCACGCGACTGGGCGCGCCCCGTCTATGTCCTGTTTGGCGTGATCAGTCTGCTGTTCAACACATTCGTGTGGCGGATGCCTGAGCCGTCGATGTTGATCTTCAGCTATCTCATCTACGGTGTGTTCGTCTATGTGCTCTACCGGCCGCCGGCAAGGGCGTATTTTGCAGGCACCTACGCGCCGCCGCCGGCGACGGCGTACGCACCGAGCGGCGCCATGACGATGGCGCGCGCACGCATCCTGTTCCGTGAAGCACAGTACAGCGCAAGCGGTGCGCGCCGCATCTTCGGGGTTCTTTTCTGCCTGTGGGCCGGCGTGCTGCTCAGCACAGCCTTCTTTGTGCTAGGCATCGACGTCGACTATCCGGGCATCATCGCTGCGTTGAGCCTTTTTTTTGGGTTTTTCGGTCTCGTGTCCCTGGCGATCGGCATTGTACTCCGTGGAAAAGCGCGATGGGCGGGGATGAGCGGGTGGACGCTGGCGGTGACGGGCGGCTACGCGGTGGTGGTCGGCTTCTACATGTACTTCATCATTCAGACCGACTACTGGGCGGAGATAATGGCGAATGCCGGCTCTGGCGCCGACTTCAATCCGACGGGCTTCCTGATTGTCGGTGCGTTCGGGGCGCTCGTCTTCTTGACCGGCGGTGGACTGATCGCCCGGCAGTATGTCGCGGACACTCGCGGAGCGGAGCAGTTGGTCGTGGCGGCGTCTGAGTCGGAAACGCCGCCATATTGAATCCCTCATCGGAAGCCTCATGAAAACGCGCCCGCTGGCCGTCACCCTCATCGGCTGGCTCTTCGTCGTTGCCGGCGCTGTCGGTACCGTCTACCACGCCACTGAGATCGATTTAAATCGCCCGTTCGACGACGACGCCGCCTGGGTGATCGCCGTCCGACTTCTGGCCATCGCCGGCGGGGTGTTTCTTCTCAGGGGGCGATCCTTCGCGCGCTGGCTGTTGGTCGTCTGGATGGGTTTCCACGTGGTCCTGGGCGCGTTGCACTCCGTTCAGCAGGGGGTGGTGCACGGGCTATTGCTCGCCGGCATCGCGTTCCTGCTCTTCAGGCCGGAGGCGTCACGATTCTTTCGCGGGGAATAATGCGTTGGCAGCATCCGTCGAAGGAACGACGATGAGGACGTCGATCCGAGTATGAAAGCAACCGAGTATGAAAGGAACATTGAGTAGGGCGCAATCGAGCCGGGTGCTGCTCGTCCTCGCGGCCGGTTGCGAGTACACCGAGGAACGCAAGCGCTAGGTTAGCCAGGGGAAATAATCCACCATGAAAACACACACCACGAATTACAGCAACACGTTTATCGAGATCGCGGAAGACTGCCCGGTGGATGAGGGCGCCGTTCCGCCCGTCAAAGGGGACAAGAAGTCGGTCGCCAACCTCCAATTCGAGATGGTGATCGACGAGCCCTATCAGCACACCTCCGACGACGTCATCTACACTGTGTTTGCGCGCCGCAACGACGTGACGGAATCCGAATGGGAGGAACAGCGGAAGGCATTTTTCTCGAAAGGCCAACCCTGTTTGCGCGCCTCGCCGCTGACCAAAACCTACGGCTGGGGCGTACACAGCGACGCGAACGGCAAGGTGGCGCTGTACGCCGCCGGCACGCCAGAGTATGAACGGTTTCTGGCGGACGATGCGGTCGTCAAGGTGAAGGCGATGCGGTCGAAAAAGGCCTGACGACTTTTGATGGTATAGATTCTTTAAGCCCGTGAAGCGAGCGCTCATCATAGTCGGCATACTGCTACTCGTCGTCCCGCCGGCGCTCTGGAAGCTCAGCGGCTCCCGTCGGTATCAGGTATTCGGTGAGCTTGTGGCGCGTGCGCCGCGGGTGGACTCGGTGGTGGCGCTCACGTTTGACGACGGCCCGACGCCCGGCTATACCGATACCGTTCTGGCGCTCCTGCGAGATCGCGGGGTGAAGGCTACCTTCTTCGTCACGGGCCGTGAGACGGAAGCCAACCTCGAAGAAGCCCGCCGGCTGGTGGCCGAGGGCCACGAACTCGGCAACCATTCCTACTCCCATTCGAGGATGGTGCTGATGGGTCCTGCGACGATTCGGGAAGAGATCGACCGAACAGACCAGGCCATACGCGAGGCCGGGCACGCCGGCGCCATTTACTTTCGGCCGCCCTACGGGAAGAAACTCGTCACCCTGCCCTGGCACCTGGCGCAAACGGGACGGACGACGATCATGTGGGATCTGGAGCCTGACTCGCACGCCGAGATCGCCGGCGAGGCGAGCCGGATCGTCGACCACGTTGTGGCGAACGCGCGGCCGGGGTCGATCATCCTGCTGCATGTGATGTACGAAAGCCGGTCGGAATCGATGAAGGCCGTCCCGGGGATTATCGACGGCCTGCGTGCGCGTGGATACACGTTCGTAACGATTACGGAGTTGCTGCAGCCCGGTCGTTCCGCCGGAATCGTCTCCTCACTTCCGGAAGCCGCTGCTTCCAGGTCGCTCCCATGATAGTACCGGTGTATTGGGCGGAAGCCCGCAAGCAAGTTCGTAAGGGCAATCGTCAGGTCACCGTCCGCCGCTGGGGCTGGTCGGACGACGGCCAGCCGCAGGCGGAAGCCATGGCGGAGGCGCGGGCTGAGGTGGCGCTGCAGGAGGCGCTTGCCGGCAAAAAGGTGATCCGGCGAGAACCCCGGGTGGCCTACAACGGGGCGGATGGGGTGCCGATCCGGGAAGAGATCCTGGCCCGCCACGGGGATGTCGTCATCACGCGGAACGGTTACGGGGCCCGCTGCCTCAATACACCCGATGTGGTGTTCGCGGATGTCGACTTCACAGCGCCGGGATCCATCACCCTCATCCTGTCGGTCTTTGTGGTCTTGCTGGCGCTGGCGGTCGTGGCCGGCTGGCAGCTGGGCTCGGTCGCCGCCGGCCTCGGGCTCGCGTTTCTGGGGGCGACGC
>JBGSPJ010000520.1:0-11993 GCA_041738655.1 Rhodothermales bacterium
GCCCGCGCGGTGTTCGAGGTCGCCCGCGCCCGCAGCCGCGAAGTGTTCGACCCGCCGGCCAGCATCACGCTCTGGCGGCTGCCGGCGGAAATCGAAGACCAGTTCGATACGGAATGGCACGCCTGGATCGAGGATGCGGACGCGTGGTCGCCGTTCTTCGAGCAGATCGAGGCGCCGCCGGCTGCCCCGCTCCTCGATGTGTTACGCGCATTCGACCTCCTATCGGACGCTGCCGCCGAACAAGCGGCCGCGTTACGCCGCGCGGACGGGGGGATCTCGGTCCCGATCGGGCAGGTAGACGAGCTGACGCCGGATGTGCTCTCGCTCCTCGCCGCCGGCTTCTGCCGGGGCGAAAAAGGCGCCCTGGCCGTTCCGTACGCTCTCTATCAACCGCGCGATTGATGCCCCCCCAGAAACCGCAGCGCAAGCTTTCGACACGACTGATACGTACAGGCGCCCTCATCGAGGAGACCTATGCGATCTTCCAGCACTGGGACACGGCACGTACGATCCGAGAAAACCTGAACCTGGTGCTTGATACAAATCCCATCGGCGCCGGCAGCAGCCGGTGGCTTCGGGAAGTAACCAAGACTATTGCCAGCCGGTTCACGGATCCGAAACGCATCTTACCTCTCGTAGCCATGGCGCGAGGGCGTGTAGGAATGGACATCTGGAAGCCGTGCCTCCTGTACCACATCGGATCGACGGATGAGTTGTATTTCCGGTTTGCTGCCGAGTGGTTGTACCCGGCCTATTCAGCCGGCACGTATATCCTCCTCACGCCGGATGTAGAGCCCTTTGTGCATAAAATAACAGATGGAAAGCTGGCTCGCGGTCGCTCACTTTCTCCGGATGGGGCCAGGCGACACAGTCAGGACCTACTCCGCATGGCCACGGACTTCGGGCTGCTGAAAGGAAATGTCAGACGAACGTTCAACACCCCTTTCCATCTTCCGGAAGAATGCTTTTTATACGTGCTCCACGCCCTCGTTTATCAATACACTAATGCGCACGCGGCGATCCATGCGCCGGAGTGGCGGCTCTTTCTGAAAGAGCCGGCGGATGTCGAGCGCGAACTGCTGCATCTGCACCAATATCACAAACTGCATTATCAGGCGGCGGGCAGCCTCGTCCAGCTGGATCTCCCCCATGCTTCGCTGCTCGCCTACGCCGAAAGCCTTGCCGCATGAAGGACTGGAAGAAGCGACTGACCGAGGACCTCGAACCGATCCTGATGCGGCCCGACCCGCGCCCGGAGATCAGCGCATACCACGACATGCCGTACGCCATCTTCCGCTACAGTCCGGCCGATGAGTTCGACGTGCGCCGGGAAACGGCGCTGCTGCGCACGCGCCTCGAGCAAGCCGGCAAAACGGTCACCACCATCTCCCTGGCCGACTGCCTCCAGGAAGCGCTCGAAGCCGTGGAGATGGGGCCGGAGGCCCTCGCGGAGGCCGAGCGGACCATGGGGCTCGAAACGGTCATCGAAACCATCCATGAAGTCATTAGCTCGTACCAGCCCCTCGATGAGCTGGTGGCCCGGCGCATCCCCAACGACGAAGACCCTACCCGGCACCTGGTATTTATCACCCGCGCCGGCGCGCTCTTCCCGATGTACCGCACCTCGTCTCTGCTCGAGCAGCTCAAAGGCAAGGTGCTCATTCCCAGCGTGCTCTTCTATCCCGGCGAACTCGACGGCGCCGCCGGCCTCCGTTTTATGGGCGTCCTCGATGCCGAACACAACTACCGCCCGAAGATTTTTTGATCCGTCCTATCCATGAGTGAACTCAAGATCGAACGCCTCTTCGCGAACGATATCCATCGGCGCATCGAAGAGGTGATCAAAGTCGACCAGAGCGACGAGCAGATCATTTTTGACGAGATCGGCGAATATGTCGTGACGGATGCCATCCGCCGGCATCTGCATGAAATCATCAACGCCTACTGGGACGCCAAAAACAAACCCCACGAAGGGGTCGGGATCTGGGTATCCGGCTTTTTTGGCTCGGGTAAATCGAGCTTCGCGAAGATGCTGGGGCTTGCGCTCGAGAATCGAACCATCCAGGGCCAGGGCGCGGCGGAGCTGATCGCGCGGCGGACGGGCGATAAACGGATTGAGGTGCTACTCAAAAACATCGAGGAGCACATCCCCAGCGATGCGGTGGTGTTCGACGTGTCGACGGACCGCGGCATCCGGAGCGGCAGCCAGAAGATCACGGAAATCATGTACCGGCAGCTACTCCAGCGGCTCGGGTATGCGAAGGACCTGGATCTCGCTGAGTTGGAGATAACGCTTGAAGGAGATGGTCGACTCGGTGCTTTCACGGAGCACTTCAAAAAGACATACGGCAGAGACTGGGACTACAGGAAGAACCAGTTTGCCATGGCACTTCAAGAAGCGAGTAGGGTCATGCATGACCTGGATCCTCATACCTTCACAACGCCGAATAGCTGGGTGGTTGCGACAAAGGATCGGTCCGACATCAGCCCTGGCCTCCTTGCCGAACGCTGTCTTCTCCTTCTGGAACGCCGGCGCCCGGGGCGCAACCTGGTGTTTGTGATCGACGAAGTGGGCCAGTTCGTCTCGCGTGACGTGCAAAAAATACTCGACCTCCAGGCTGTAGTACAAAACCTCGGCCGGGTTGGTCGGGGCAAGCTCTGGCTCATCGTCACCTCTCAGGAAAAACTCGGCGAACTAGTGGGCGGTCTTGACGGAACGCAAGTGGAACTCTCCCGGCTCATGGACCGCTTCCCGCTGCAGGTCCACCTGGAGCCGTCGGACATCTCGGAGGTGACGAGCAAACGCGTGCTTTCGAAAAACGCCGACGCCGAGGCCACCCTCCGCAAACTCTTCAGCGACAACAAAGGCCGGCTCACCGACACCACCCGCCTGTCCGCCGACGTACGCCTGCCCGAACTCTCCACCGAACAGTTTATCGACCTTTACCCGCTCCTCCCCTACCAGGTGGGGCTGGTGATCGACGTGGTCTCGGGGTTGCGCATGCAGGGCGGCGCGAACAAACACGTGGGCGGGGCCAACCGGACGATCATCAAACTCGCCCAGCAGTTGCTCATCCACGAATCGGTCAACCTCGCCGGCGCCCCCGTGGGCCGGCTAGCGCGGATCGACCAGATGTACGACCTCGTTGCCGGCAACATCTCGAGTGAACTCCGCGGCAAAATCGACGACATCGGCCACAAGACCGACCACCCGATGGCGAAATCGGTCGCGAAGGCGATCTGCTTGCTCCAGTACGTCAAAAGTATCCACCGCACGGCCGAAAACCTGGCCGCCACTCTCCACCCCGCCGTCGACACCGGCTCGCAGCTGCCCGAGGTGAAACGCGCCCTCGAGGCGCTCGAACGGGCCCACATGGTGCGCCGGGGAGATGACGGCTACCGCATCCCCTCGCCGGCGGAGGACGACTGGGAGCAGCAGCGCACCGCCATCCAACCCAAAACGGGCGATATCTTCCAGCTCTACCAGGAAACGATCGACGGCCTCTGGAAACCCCAGCCCGGCCACACGCTCCACGGCGCCAAGGTGTTTAAGGCCGGCCTGTTTATCAACAGCCGGCTGGTGACCGAGGGCGACATCCCGTTCCACCTCACGCTGGTCCAGAACGCGGCCGATTACGAAACCGAAGGCGAAGCACTCCGCGCCCGCAGCCGCGCCGAGACCAAGCAGGTGTTCTGGGCCGTCGCGCTCGACGATGCGATCGACCGTGAAGCGGCCGAGGTGGTCCGCTCCCGCGAGATCCTCGCCCGCAAGGAGCGAAATGCCCGCACGAAGGACGAAACGGCGCTCGTGCAGGAGGAAACGGTCCGCCGCCGCCGGCACGAAAACGAACTGCGCCGCCTGATGAAGACGGCGCTGCTGACCGGCCAGGTGTTTTTCCGGGGGAACGACCGCAGCCCGGACGACCGCGCCGAGGAGGTGCCCCGCGCGGCGTCGCGGATCCTCGAACAGGTGCTGCCGGATGTGTACAACCGCTTCGAAGAGGCGGCGGCGCAGGTCAAATCGACCGACTTGGACGCCTTGATGAAACAGGAAAGCCTGCGCGGCCTGCCGCCGGTGTTTGCGGAGCTGAAGCTGCTGCGTGACCGCAACGGCGTGCCCGTGTTCGAGACCGATAGCGGTCCACTCGCCGAGGTGCTGGCGCAGATCGAACACTGGGGCAGCTACGGCGACGCCGCCACCGGGAGCCAGCTGACCGAATACTTTGACCGAGAGCCGTTTGGCTGGGGGTTCGACACTGTGCGGCTATTTACGATTGCGCTCCTGCGGGCGGACAAGATCGAGGCGATCAGCAAGGGGCAGGTGATAGAAACAGCACTTAGTGTCCATGCAAATAACACCTTTGACAAAAACAACCTTTATCGCCAGGCCTCCTTCCAGCTCAAACGGGGGGTGGAATTTGATCTACTGGTCGAGGCCGTCGCGGCGTCTGAATCGGTCTTTGGCCAGCGCATCGCCGAAATCAACCAGGGCGTGATCGTGCGTTCGCTCCGCGACGCCGCCGCACGGCACGAGCTTGACCTCTACACCATCCACCGCGGCATGGTAGAGGACAGGCTCCCCGGCGCTGATGTGCTGGCCGAAGCCCTCGGCGAGCTGCGCAGCATCCGCACGGGCAGCGAGGAGCAGGCGATCAAGGTGTTTATCGCCACCCACGCTGGCCTAAAAGAAGCCATCAAACGCGGCGCCGAGCTGACAAAGGCCCTGGACGACCATGGGCTCAACATCATCCGCCGCGCTCGGGAGACCCAGCGCCTCTGCTGGCCGTTCCTGAGCCAGGAGGACGACCTGGACGCGGCCCTGTACGACCACGCTGGCCAGCTCGACGACCTCCTCCGCCGCGAGACGTTTTTCCGCGAACTCCAACCGATCGACCGGCACGCCTCGGCGATCTCCGCCGAGTTTAAACGCCGCTACGACGCCGCCGTGGCGCTTCGCGATGCGGCCTATACCGACGCCCTGCAGACCCTCCGCGAGACACCGGGGTGTGAAACACTCGACGATACCCAGCAACACCGGATCGCCGGCCCGCTGGAACGGTTCACCGGCGCGCCGGACGACCAGCCTCCCATCCCCCAGCTCCGCGCCGATATCGACGCCTGCCCGGGCCGGCTCGACATGGCCATTCGCGAACTCATGACGCTGGTGGATGGCAACCGGATCGCCTCCGTCTCCGCCCGCGCGTATTTCAGCGGCGGGATCGAAACCGAAGAACAGCTCGACGCCGCCCTCCAGGGCCTCCGCGACGAATGCGCGAGCCTGATCGGCGCCGGCAAGAAAGTGCTCGTGCAATGAGCGACGCCCAGACGATCCTCCCAAATTGTCATCCCGACCGGACCCCCGATATGATCGGGGGGAAGCGGAGGGACCTCCCTGGGTCGAGCACTCCCTTTTGTCATCCCGGCCCCCGAGCCGGGATCCAGCAGAATGCGCCATACGACTGGATCCCGGATCAAGTCCGGGATGACAAGAAAAGGACGCCGCGCAACGACTGAGGAGACCATGGAAAAAGAAACCCGCAACCGCATCCAGCGCGCCACCCAGGCCGCCCGCCGGCTCCTCGAGCACGACTACGCCGAGCAGCTCGAGGGCGTGTTCGACATCCGCCTCTCCGGCAAAGTCGCCCCCGAGGCGCCGGCCCACCTCTCCGCCGCCCAGCGGATCCTCCGGGCGAAGATGGTGGCGGCGATCGACCACCACCGCGCCGCCGGCATGAAGCCTGCCGAAGCCATCGAAGCCTACCTGCGCGAGACGGCCTTCACCACCCTCAACCGGTTTGTGGCCCTGAAAATGATGGAGGCCCGCGAGCTGGTGCAGGCGTGTGTCTCCCACGGCGAGCAGTCGGCCGGCTTTAAGGAGTTCGCCGGCCTGGCGCCCGGCCTGGCGCAACAGCCCGACCACGGCTACCGCCTCTACCTGGAGGCAGTGTTCGACGAACTCTCCACCCACATCCGGGTGTTGTTCGACCGCACCGACGCCACCTCCCTCCTCTGGCCCCGCCGCGCCACCCTCGAGGGCCTGCTGGCGCTGCTCAACGACACCGACCTGGCAGCCGTGTGGGCGGAGGACGAGACGATCGGGTGGATCTACCAGTATTACAACGACGAGGCCGAGCGCAAACAGATGCGCGCCGAGTCCGCCGCGCCGCGCAACAGCCGCGAGCTGGCCGTGCGCAACCAGTTTTTTACCCCGCGTTACGTGGTGGAATTTCTGACGGACAACACGCTGGGGCGGATATGGTATGAGATGCGGCAGGGGCAAACGGCGTTAACGAAGCGCTGCCGCTACCTGGTGCGCCGGCCTACGGAAATCTTCCTCCAACCCGACGAAGCGGCGCCCGACCCACCAAACAAGGAAGGGCTCTCCCAGGAAGAACTCCTCCGCCAGCCCGTTCACATCCCCCATCGCCCGCTGAAGGACCCGCGCGAGATCCGCCTGCTCGATCCCGCGTGTGGCTCGATGCACTTCGGATTATATGCGTTCGACCTCTACCTGACGATCTACGATGAAGCCTGGGAGCTGGCGCAGGACCCGCACACCGCGATATCCGACGCCTCGTTTGCGCCTTTTGTGGCGTTTGTGGCTTCCTTTCCCGACAAGACCGCATTCCTCCGCGAGGTACCGCGCCTCATCGTCGAGCACAACATCCACGGCATCGACATCGACCCACGTGCCGTTCAGATTGCCAACCTGAGCCTCTGGTTGCGGGCCCAGCGGGCCTGGAACGAACTCGCCGTTCGCCCGACCGACCGGCCCCGTGTCGCACGCTCGCATATTGTCTGCGCCGAACCCATGCCGGGGGAAAAGGAACTGCTCCGCGAATTCGTCGAGCAGCAGTTCCCCGCCGGCGAACGACCCGCCTTCACCTTCCTGCTGGAAACGATCTTCGACCGCATGACGCTCGCCGGCGAGGCCGGCTCCCTCCTCCGCATCGAGGAGGAAATCCGCACTGCCATCGCCGACGCGAAGCGGCTCTGGAAACAGGGGCCTCGTGCCGAACAAGGGTCGCTATTTGCCAACCCAAGCGACAAGGCGGGCCCGGGCGACAACCCCGTCAACCTCTCCGGCATCACCGACGAACAGTTTTGGGCGCAGGCCGAGCAACGGATGTACGGCGCGCTCGAAACCTACGCCGGACAGGCCGAAAACGGCGGCGGATTCCAGCGCCGCCTTTTTGCCGAAGGAGCGGCACAGGGCTTTGCCTTCATCGACCTCTGCCGCAAACGCTACGACGTAGTGGTGATGAATCCACCATTTGGAGAGCCGTCAGAGCCAACTACCGGTTACCTTGAATCTCAATTTCCCTCGTGGAATCAAAACTTACTTTGCGCATTTCTTATTCGTGGGTGGAACCTACTCAACCACACGGGCATGACGGCGGCGATTTTCGACCGAACTGCTATCGTTAAGAGCACATACGAACCTTTCAGACGGGATATACTAATTCCCGATTCTCGTCTCGGGCTTATGGCTGACTTGGGCTGGGAAGTCTTGGACGCCAACGTAGAGGTGACGACATGCATTTTGAAGAAGTCTCATTTCAATCCAATTAGCATCTTCATCGATGTGCGAACTGACCGTCCTGAAGACAAGGGTGCATCGCTTGCGGATGCAATATCCATCGAAAACTCAGGCAGCGAAAGCGCAATCACAATACATGAATCTCCAGCGAGATTTTCGCACCTTCCAAACGCTGTGATTGGTTACGATTTTCCAGAATTCTTGCGCCGAGCATTCGCGACGTTTGATTCTCTGGAAACGGTCGGATTCAAGGCAAACCAAGGGTTTGCGCTAAAAGCGGACAAGCACTTTCGAGTCTGGTGGGAGATTGGTAACTCAAAATTTTCTGTAATAAACCGGATGTTCAATGGTTCTGGTTATTCGCCATACGTCACGGCCTTACTTGATTGCGCAGTCTCCAGAGTTGAGCCTGAAGATCTGCCAATGGATTCATCTACTCGAAAAAGCGGTCTAGGTGCGCACAGACTGCCGGGCGTATGCTTCGGAAAGCGCGGGGATTACTTCGCCGCCCATATCTTGCCAAGCGGTCACATTTTCACCGTCGAGGGACAGTCAATTCCGGTTTCTGACCCTTCCGATGCATTGGTTCTAGTAGGTTATTTGAATACGCCTCTAGTTCGCTTTGCACTGAATAAGTATTGTGGACAACACAAATACTCCGGCTACGTCAACTTACTCCCATTCGTCTCGCCGAATGCAGTGACTAATGGAGCACAATCTGTGCAACATGTATTTCGAACCTCGGTCGTCGCCCGGCGATTTGATGAGATTCAGAGTTTCTTTGTGGCGCTTCCTCGCGGTAATAATCTTGCCTCCATTGCCGACGAGTTCAAAGGTGCGATTCAAGCAGCTTCTGATGTTTCAAAAGACTGCGAAAGGCACTTTCAACATGACATCGCGGGACGCCTTGGACTGAGGAAGGATGAATTTGGGCTGATTCAAAAATTTGCTGAGAGCCAGCCGGCTGCTGAAGCTCCTGTTGAAGATGTCGGGCATCTTGCTTCCATCGATGCGTTTGCCGCTCGTGCAAAGTATTCTTACACTATAGGTTGCGCATTCGGTCGCTGGGACATCCGATACGCCACCGGCCAGCGGCCGGCACCAGAGTTGCCAGACCCATTCGCCCCGCTGCCGGTCTGCCCTCCTGGGATGCTCCAGGGCGACGATGGCCTGCCGCTCTCCCCCGAGGCCGGTCGCCTGCTGCGAGCCGAGGGCCGGTACCCGCTTGAGGTGGCCTGGGAGGGAATCCTGGTAGATGATTCCGAACACCCCCTCGATGTCGAGCGCCGCGTCCGGGACGCTCTGGCCGTCATCTGGAGCGGTCGTGTGGAGGCCATCGAGCAGGAGGCCTCCGAAATCCTGGGTGTGGCCTCCCTCCGCGAGTGGTTTCGCAAACCCACCGCGTTTTTCGCCGATCATCTCAAACGGTACTCCAAGAGCCGCCGGCAGGCCCCCATCTACTGGTCGCTGTCGAGCGCGGGCGGGTCTTATACGGTCTGGCTGTATTACCACCGCTTCAGCGCGGATACCCTGTACCGGGCGTTGGATCTGGTGAACGAAAAAGTCGCGTTCGAGGAGCGCAAACTGGGCAGTCTCACTACGGCAGCCGCCGGCGGCTCCACAGCGTCACAACGGAAGGACCTGACCGACCAGGAGGCGCTGGTGAGCGAGCTGCGGGCATTCCAGGAGGAGCTCGCTCGTGTGGCGCCCCTCTGGAATCCGAACCTGAACGATGGGGTGATCCTCAACTACGGCCCGCTGTGGCGGATGATCGGCCATACGCCCTGGCAGAAGTCGGTGAAGGAGAAATGGGACGACCTCTGTTCCGGCAAATACGACTGGGCCCACCTCGCCCTGCACCTCTGGCCCGAGCGGGTGGTGCCGAAGTGTGCGGAAGATCGTAGTTTAGCCATCGCCCACGGGCTGGAAGACGTGTTCTGGGTGGAAGGGAAAGACGGCAAGTGGTCCGCCCGCCCCGCCCCCACCCGTCCCGTGGAGGAGCTGGTGCGGGAGCGGACATCGCCGGCGGTGAAGGCCGCTCTGGAGAGTTTGCTGAACGCGCCGGCGCCTGTAGGTAAAACGCGAAAACGAAAGAAATAACCCCCATGATCAAGTCGCTACATCTCAAAAACGTTGGACCGGCTCCGGAAATGAAGATGGAGTTGGCCGAGCGGCTCAACCTCATCACCGGCGACAACGGGCTGGGGAAAAGCTTTTTGTTGGATGTGATCTGGTGGGCGCTTACGAGGAAGTGGCCGGCGGACTTAAATCCGAGGCTGACCTCGGGGTATCCGGCGCGGCCAACCGATCCGAAAGAGCCGGCAACCATCGCGTTTAAGATCGATTCCAAGGCACGGAAGAATAGTTCCTATGCAAGCACCTATGTCCCTCGCGACGAAGCCTGGCTGGGCAAAGCCGGCCGGCCGCCTAATCCGGGTCTCGTGATCTATGCCCACTCCGACGGTGGCTTTTCGGTATGGGACCCGGCACGGAATTACTGGAAGAAAAAGGGCAATATTGATATTCAGGAAAGACTACCTGGGTTTGTGTTTTCACCCCAGGAAGTGTGGGAAGGACTTCGTATTCCGATCGATGGAAAATCGACGGTCGTTTGTAACGGCCTCCTGACTGACTGGGCCGGCTGGATCCGCGAAAAAGGGGACTATGTCAAAACTATGCAATATATCCTGAAGGCACTGTCTCCTCCAGGTGAAGCTATCTCAATAGGTCCATTAACACGCATTTCGATCAACGACGCGCGGGATATTCCTTCGATAACCACTCCCTATTCGCAAGCCGTACCCGTACTCCATGCCTCGTCTGGTATTCGGCGGATAATCGGCCTGGCGTACATGTTGAATTGGTCATGGAGTGAACACGCCATTGCCGCCAAACTACTCGGCGAAGAACGAACTAAGCAGGTTATCATTCTCTTCGATGAGATCGAAAGTCATCTGCACCCCAAATGGCAGAGACGTATATTAAAATCAGTCCTCGATATTGCGCAAATAATGCACAGGAAGGCAAAAATTCAACTCATTGCAACCACACATTCCCCTCTAATCTTAGCTTCGGCAGAAACACTATTCAATAACACCACCGATGGATGGCATGATCTTGATCTTGAACCGGATGGTGTCAAACTAAGAAAAAGACTATATGTGCCGCGAGGAGAAATCACGAACTGGTTAACAAGTGAAGCCTTTGACCTCAAGCGGGGAAGATCGAGTGAAGGTGAATCAGCCATAGAGGCCGCACTAGCACTTCTACGAGAAGAAGCGCCACAACTGCCAGCAATACTAAAAGTTGATAAAAAATTACGCGAAGCGCATTTGCCCGATATCGATCCATTCTGGATTCGATGGAGCAAATTTGTGGACGAGGCAAGACTAAGCAAGTGAGGTTACGCAATCAGCCGTGTGACTGTCATCCTGAACGCAGTGAGGGATCTTTCTGAAACGCGATCGATGTCGTTTTTCGCTCTGCATGTTATAATCGATGGACTTGCGCTAGATCAACATAAAATATGATACCAGTCAAAGAGGCACCTGAGCCAGTAGATTTTGACACGAAAGTCCGACAGCCTGGATTATCCGCCATTGACGAATTGGTTGGACGACCACCGCGTATTACGAATAGAAAAGGGCGTCAACGCAAAAAGATTGCCAATTCCGAAGCAGAAATTCCGGCATCAAAGTTCCCTCCGTACTGGAGGGAAGCACTACCCGATATGTTGACGGCATATCGCAGGCTTTGCTCATTTCTCGCACAGTATCTTGAGTTGGGCACAGGAAATCCCACAGTCGATCACATGATCCCCAAATCTCGCTCATGGGACAACGTCTATGAATGGTCGAACTATCGTCTTTGCGCCGCACTGGTAAATACTCGAAAAAACGATCATTCTGATATGATCGATCCTTTCGAAGTTGGCGAAGGGTGGTTTCGACTCGAATTCGTAGGATTTCAGGTACTTCCTACCAAATCAGTTCCGGCTAATCTGCAATCCAAGATTCAATCAACTATAGAATTACTCAACTTGCCTGATTTTTGCACATCGCGATCGGAGTATGTTCTGGACTACGAAGCCAACCATATAGATATTCATCATCTGGAGCGCCGTGCACCATTTATAGCTTCTGAGCTGCGACGACAAGGGAAGCTGCATCCTCAAGATCAATAACAATGCACGCCCTGCACACCTACATCGCCGGCCAGCTGGCGGAAGCCCTCGCGAAGCGCCGCGTCGTTGTGTTCTACGACCCGCGGGCCGAGTTCGCGCCATTTATCGGTGAACTGGCGCCGGGGCTGGCCGAGGGTATCGTCACCGCCACCCTCGCGCGGCAACCCGTCTCCGTGGCCCGGTTCGAGGGGTCGTATTTTGGGCTGCGCCAGCTGGTCGAGCCGCTGGTGGCCGTGGACGAGCCGGCGGCGATGCTGCTGTACCTGCCTG
>JBGSPJ010000578.1:0-5681 GCA_041738655.1 Rhodothermales bacterium
TTGACAAATCAGGCCCCTCCTCGAATCGAGGAGGGGCGAGTTTCGACGTCGATTTATCGATGTCGGAACGGGGAGGAGTACTGCCCGGAGTCAACGCGGAGTATTTTTTTGCAACTCGACCTTGCGGCCGAGTTTGAGAAAATACAGGCAGCACCTGTTGACCCATCCGCAGGCATCCCTTCGCTCCTCCCCATCCCGTCACCGCTACGCGCCGACGGGATTTGCCCCTCCTCGGGGCGAGAGCCTGCCCCGTACTTGATACGGGGAGGGGCCTGATCGTCAGGGATGGTTCATTTATAAAAAAGTGTCCGAAGTATTATCGTCGGAAGTCTGGGTGTGGTCGACCCCATTCATCTTCCGGATAGACGCATGGAGGTCACAGACGTTGGCAGCGATGCGCGAAGACCCGTTTGTATGACGGGCGTTAGCTGCGGACGGCACCTCTTGGAGCCCGCCTGCAGCCGGTCTAGTCCAGGCCTTTTTGTGGTGGTAGGATTTCGCAAAAGCACGCCGGCAGCGAAGTTATTGAGGTTTTTGTTGACAGAGAGAGGGATAGGGGGTTACATTAGGGAAGATGTCTTCGCCATCGCGGCCATTGTTGAGTAGGTTGGCTATACTTTTTTAAGCAGTAAGAAACTGTTGGGATTTCAATAATCCCTCCTTCTTTCCTGGCTTCTGCAACTCACGCTGCTCGGGCGTCGCATCGCGACGCCGTAGTTTAGCCCCCGTATTTTAATGCGGGGGCGATATCCGGGTCGCGGTGCCCCCGCCCTGAAGGACGGGGGCTATCATGCGGCATCGCTCCGCGATGCGTTGGCGGGCACTTCGACCGAAATCTCAACAGTTTCTAACTCAGACATAATAGTATGAGCGAATCTCACGACAGGCCTATTCCAACAGATTCGGACTACCCATTCTACCGCTTTGGTGAGTCATTCATTAAACCAGAGCAAAGGATCGGCACATCTGCAGATGTTGCAGCACAAGCTCATAAGGATAAAGTAGACTACAGAGATGGATCAGGAAAACAAGTGCAATCAGCTCATATGGTGCCAACCGTGGCAGTCTCAAGAGTTCACGAGTACTCGCGCTCTGCGGCACTTACCGTACTGCTCCCAATAAAAGTACACATGGATTTTGATTCGCATTGGAGAGAGTGGGCAACGCTGAAGCGGCGGGAGGGTATCACTGAAGTTACCGTTTCTGAATGGGAAATGGCCCTTAATAGAGCTTTAGAATCAGTTCATGATATCCCGGCATGTTCTGCTAATACAATGAGCTTTATGATTCGAACGGAGTTATATCAAACACTAGGCCTTAGACCGTCAGACCTTCTGCCACTTCCTCGTCGATAATCTAGGGCGAAGGGCGAAATGCCGATCGGCCAGGGAGCCAGGTAGGCCGCCCGCTGGGGCGAAGGGCGGAATCCCCGCCGGAGGACTTGCCGACTGTCGGAGTGGAGACTTCGCGTTCAATCGTAGAATACGAAATGCCCATTACCAATACGAAATCCGCTCGATCTCATCCTGCGTGATCCGCCGCCGATTATAGAGCTTCGTCGTCCTCACGTCGGCGTGGGCCGCCATCCACTGCTCGTATTCGAGCTGCCCGTCGCCCTCGAGGTACGTCGTGATCCCGGTGTCGCGCATCGAGTGGTTGCAGATCGTCTCCGACGGAATGCCGGCCTGCTTCGCCCGGCGCTTGACCCATGACGAGTGCCACAATATCCCGACGACGGCTGAAATCCCCCGGTGCATTGGAATGCCTTGAACGGCACTGCCCTATTCCGCCAGCCGGCACTAACCCTTGTGTCCCTCATCGTCAAGGGATGAGAAGGTCTATCGATTCGTTTCTATTCCTTCGATAAATCAGAAAATCCCGATCGAGGGTGAAGATCGTCCCCCCAAGCTCTTCGTTCATGCAGACGAGACAGGCATCGGCGAAGGACATCGGGACATCCGCATACGTATTCATGAGATCCCCAACATGGCTCAACCGATCACTCACGATCGAGGTCAACGTAATCCTGCCTGAATCGAGGAGTTCTATGAGATGACGTTGGCCCAGTCGGGCACGATGTAGGATAAAGTGGGCTTCCGCCAGTACCGCTTCACAGGTGTAAAAGGGTGGTGCCAGACTTGCAGCCCGTTCCGTGCACCAGGAGTGGTGTGCGTCGTGCCGATTGAGCAAGGCGACCAGCGGCCCGGTGTCGAGAAGGATGTGCATGGAGAATTTTCAGCTCCCGAAGCCTTCCAGGTACTTAGGGTTTGTCGACAAATCTGCCGGCCCATCCACCGAACCGATCAGGTGCTCTAAACCGGAAAGAAATGAGTCCGCCGCGGGCAGCGGTGCCTTTTCTTCCAGCGCACGATCAACAAGACGCAGCACGACATTTTTGGCGGATGTGCCTTCTCGCTCTGCCAGGTATTGAATT
Organism: Rhodothermales bacterium; assembly: GCA_041738655.1. Taxonomy (GTDB): domain Bacteria; phylum Bacteroidota; class Rhodothermia; order Rhodothermales; family JAHQVL01; genus JAWKNW01. The sequence continues at coordinate 2,435 of JBGSPJ010000578.1, forward strand.
TTACGTTTCTGCTCCGGGGTTACTTTCATCCCGAACCAGACGGGTTTAGGCTCGCCCATGATCTTCCTGATGCTGATTTTCTGTCACGTAGGCATAAACGCCGTGGAGGTCTGAAGTGTTGCGACGGCGATAGTCGTGAAGCACTCCCCAGCCGGCACTCCAATCCATTCCGCGTCACCCATTCAAGCGGCGATCACGCATTTTCCGGTGCGTGTTCCCGGAATAGCCTGCATATCTTGTCTATCATCGTATGATGAAAGCCAGGATGTAATCGTCCGATCTTTCGCACGAGCAAGGACTCGTGCGCGGTAAAGCACACATCCAGGCGAATAAAACTTGTGCGCCTCAAGATACCTTCAGCAAGGTCGGCACTTGTTATTTCGACCGCGCCTTGAGCTATTCGCTTTTCCTGGCTTGTGATCGCGGCTACGAGGTACCCGTTTTGCCAGGACTCCGACAAAATGAGTGCTGGACGCTGTTTCGACGCACTGAGATCGTCAAATGGAAATGGGATAACAACGATATCGCTGGCTACAAATCGCACCATATCTACTCGATGTCGGGTTCGCCTTCCCAGAGTTCAGTCAGTATAGGCTGGCTAAGGAGCGTGTACCCCATCGTGTCGAAATAACGATCGGCAGGTTCGTCGACACCGACGATGCGAATCGTAAGAGATTGGCCTACGGCGTGACCCTTCAGATCGTCCATATTCAACAGCCGAAGCCGACCGTCTTTTTCCAGAATGGCTTCTACAGGGTGGCCCATGGGGTGAGAGGTATGCTGAACGAGTCGTGTTTGACCCAAAATACACCTATTCCGAGGCGTGGTTTCTGGCTGGTAGTGTTTTTGTTGAACAACGCGTCTACCGCGCACCTTCAACGGCCGCCTCCCGCACACGGCCGACGTCGCGCCGGGGCGGTTCGCCGAAGAGGCGTTTGTACTCCCGGCTGAAATGGGAGGGGTTGTCGTAACCTACGCGGTAGCCGGCCGTCGCGGCGTCCATGTTTTCGCCGATCATCAAGCGACGCGCTTCTTGAAGCCGAAGCTGCTTCTGAAACTGGAGCGGGCTCATCCCCGTGACGGTCTTAAACTGGTGGTGGAAGCCCGAGACGCTCATGCCCAGCTCGCGCGCGACCCGGTCGATGCGCAGTGGACGGTCGAATTCCTTGTGGATCTGCTCTACCGCGCTGGCAATGCGATGGCGGTGGCCGCTTGACATCGCGATATAACGGAGCCTTGCGCCCTGCTCTCCGGTCAGTAGGCGGTAGATGATTTCGCGGATGATGAGCGGCCTAAGCACGGAAGTGGATTCGGGTGGGGCATCGACAAGCCGGACGAGCCGCATCACGGCGTCGAGTAATTCGGCGTCCAGCACGTTGACGTCCATGCCTCGAACGTCGCCGGCGCTTCGCGGTACCTCGCTCGCGGCTTCGAGCATAACAGAGCTGACCACGGACGGATCGAGCGTGAGGCGCAGACTCAGATAGGGGTGATCGGCTGACGCGTCCAGCACCTGGCTCATAAACGGCAATTCGACCGTCGTAATCAGGTAATGATAGGGATCGTAGCGGTAGAGCCGGTCACCCAGGAAAACCTCTTTGCTACCCCGGGCAACGAGGCATAACGAAGGCTGAAAAACGCCAAAAAGTCCTTTCGTGGGTTTGGAGACACGGGCGAAAATGAGCCCATTCATGGGCTCGATCTTCCCATCGTTCGGAAGGGTCCGGGCAATGCGCTCCACCAGTTCCTCCCGGTTCGCCTGCGCTCGAAGCACCTCGCGCGTGGCCTCCTGATCGCTTTTGGATTCCATGTTGTTCGCCCGGTTTTTATTAAGATGGCCCAATTCAGGGACTCCTGAACAATATAACGTCCCTGGAAGGTTCTGGTTGGGCGGATTGCATAATCGTGCAATCATCCGAGACAATCATAGTATGGTAGTGCGGGGGGAGGTGTCTAGTTTAAGTCATTATCACGACGTGTGGCTATCGGTGAAAGACTGCGAACGCTGCACTCCCATGAAACTCGATACCTGGAGATGCAGGAGCGCAAACTTGGAAATAGCCCACTGATCGTCTCCGCCCTCGGCTACGGCTGTATGGGATTGTCCGCGCTCTATGGGAAGGCGCTGCCGCGAGAAGAGGCGATCCGGGTAATTCACTCAGCGGTAGAGCTTGGTGTGACGTTCTTCGATACCGCCGAGGCGTATGGGCCGTTTAGCAACGAGTCGCTGGTCGGCGACGCACTGGCTCCCTTCCAGGAACGGGTCGTGATCGCCACGAAATTCGGTTTCGGCATCAACTCGGACGGCTCACGCTACGGTTTGAACAGCCGGCCCGAACACATCCGCGAGGTCGTCGACGCCATGCTCGGCCGCCTGCGGATCGAGGCCATCGACCTGCTCTACCAGCACCGAGTCGACCCGGCCGTGCCGATCGAAGACGTGGCGGGGACGGTCAGGGAATTGATCGCGCAGGGCAAAGTGAAGCATTTTGGCCTGTCGGAAGCCAGCGCGCAAACCATCCGCCGCGCCCACGCCGTGTTACCTCTTACCGCCGTACAGAGCGAATACTCCCTGTGGACGCGCGATGTCGAGTACAATGGGGTGCTGGCGACGTGCGAGGAACTGGGAATCGGGTTTGTCCCCTGGGGGCCTCTGGGCGCGGGCTTCCTCACTGGTGAAATAGACGAGACGACGACGTTCGAGCCCACGGACTTCCGCAATATCGTCCCGCGTTTTACGTCCGAAGCTCGCGCGGTGAACCGACCCGTGGTTGACGTTTTAACACGAATCGCCCGGCGCAAGGAAGCGACGCCGGCGCAGATCGCACTGGCCTGGCTCCTGGCCCAGAAACCGTGGATCGTACCCATCCCCGGCACCACGAAGCGCTACCGCCTGGAGGAGAATATCGCAGCCGCGGGTGTCACGCTCACCCCAGAAGATCTGCACGAGATCGAAGAGGCAAGTTCAAAAATAGTGGTTCAGGGCGCGCGTCTCCCCGCCGAAATCCTGGCGCTGACGAACCGCTGAATATTTCAAATGCCGGCCGGTGCCCGGATCGATACCTCGCGCCCCTGATTGGAAACGTCTCGCCCGCGAAATAACGCTCCATCCATGATCTATGAAAGGATGACTTTGACCCGACGCCTTCTCATCACCCTGGCACTGGTTGTTGCAGCATCGACGGCCGCACGCGCCCAGGACAGCCCGACCGTCGTCCGGTCCACGCCGCCCTCGCAGCAGGCGCCG
>JBGSPJ010000607.1:0-3807 GCA_041738655.1 Rhodothermales bacterium
GCGCGAGGTCGCCCCGCGGCCAGACATCCGGCCGGCGGAGCGCCATCAGCAGGTAGATATCCGCCGTCCACGGCCCGATGCCGGGTAGGGCGATGAGCCGGCGGCGGACCTCCTCGTCGTCCAGCCCCGCGAGCCCTTCGATATCCAGTGCGCCCGATTCGATAGCGCGCGCCAGGTGCCGTCCGTAGCCTGTTTTCTGCCGGCTGAACCCGAATCGGCGCAGCGTTTCATCATCCTGCCCGAGGAACGCGGCCGGCGTGACGTCGCCACCAAGTGCTGCCGCCAGCTTATCGAAGGCCGCGCGGGCGGAAGCCAGCGAGACCTGTTGTTCGAGAATGATGTGCAACAGCGTCGGAAACCCTTCCGTGCGCGCCCAGAACGGCGGTAGGCCATGGCGTTCGAGAATACGCCCAAGCGCGGGGTCGCGATCCGCCAGCGCGTTGGCCGCGTCGATCATCCCGGCAGGAGTCAGTTGATCGCCATCGCCGGCGGGCCCGCTATACGTTCCAAACATGAGTTTTTCTCCTCGGCGTGATTTACCTTGCGTCGTTCTATCCCTTCACAGCGTACGATTTTCCTATGTCGCTTACTACCCATCCACGGACGGCGATCTCCGGCCTGCTCCTATTCGCCTCCCTGTTCACGGTTTCGATGAGCGTGGCCCAGCCACGCGTGCTCGTGTTCTCGAAGACCGCCGGCTTCCGGCACGACTCCATCGAATCCGGCATCGCCGCCATCGAGAAGCTCGGAAGCGCTCACGGGTTCGCGGTCCACGCGACCGAAGACGCCGGCGCCTTCACGGAAACGAACCTGGTCATGTACCGCGCCGTCGTCTTCCTCAACACCACGGGCGACGTCCTGGATCCCCTCCAACAGAACGCCTTTGAGCGGTTCATCCAGGGCGGAGGCGGGTACGCCGGCATCCACGCGGCCACCGACACGGAGTACGAGTGGGGATGGTACGGCAAGCTGGCCGGCGCGTATTTCGACAACCATCCGATGCCGGACAACGTCCAGCAGGGCACGTTCCACATCGTCAGCCGCGACTTCGCAGGCATGGCCAACCTGCCCGAGCCGTGGGTCCGGAACGACGAGTTTTACGCCTTCAAACAGATGAACCCGGCCGTGAACGTGCTCGTCCGCATCGACGAAAGCACGTACCGCGGCGGGACCAACGGCGAGAACCACCCGATGTCGTGGTGGCACGATTTCGACGGTGGCCGCGCGTTTTACACGAACATGGGGCACACGAAGGAGACGTTTTCGGAGCCGATGTTTCTCGAACACCTGCTCGGCGGACTCCAGTATGCGATGGGAAGCCGGAGCGTTGACTTCGCCCGTGCGCACACGCTGCGGATGCCCGAGGAAAACCGCTTCACGAAGGAAATACTGGGCGAGAAGCTCGATGAGCCGCTCGAACTGACCGCGCTGCCCGATGGTCGGGTACTGTTTGTCGAGCGCCCTGGCAACGTCCGCCTCTACAGCCCGGCCACCAACGCCATCGAGACGATCGCGAAGCTCGCGGTGAGCACCACCTATGCCGGCGGCGCCGTCGCCGAGGACGGGCTCCTTGGAGTTGCCGCAGCGCCCGATTTCACCGAAACGGGCTGGATCTACCTGTATTATTCGCCCGTCAGTGAGTCGGTCAACCGACTCTCGCGCTTCACCCTCCGCGGGGATGCGTTGGATCTTACGACGGAAGTCAAGATCCTCGACGTCCCCGTCCAGCGTCTCGAGTGCTGCCACACCGGCGGCTCCATCGCATTCGACGCCGCCGGCAACCTGTACCTGTCCACCGGCGACAACACGAACCCGCACGGCACGGGCTACGCCCCGATCGACGAGCGCGCCGGCCGTGAGCCGTGGGACGCGCAGAAGTCGTCCGCCAACACAAACGACCTGCGGGGCAAAATCCTGCGGATCCACCCTGAATCCGACGGTAGCTATACGATCCCCGCCGGCAACCTCTTCCCCGCCGGCACGCCGCAGACGCGCCCCGAGATCTACACGATGGGGCATCGCAACCCGTATCGCATTTCGGTGGATAAACGCAGCGGCTTCCTGTACTGGGGCGACGTTGGTCCGGACGCCTCGCGCGACTCCCTCGAGCGCGGACCCGCCGGCCACGACGAGTTCGGGCAGGCGCGCCAGGCCGGCAACTTCGGCTGGCCGTACTTCACGGGCGACAACAAGGCGTATTACGATTACGACTTCGTCACCCGGACGCCCGGCTCGATGTACGACGCGGCGCGCCCGGTGAATACCTCCAGAAACAACACGGGCCGCTCGGAGCTACCGCGGGCGCAAAAGGCCTTTATCTGGTACCCGGCCGCCGCCTCGCCCGAGTTTCCGATCCTTGGCAGCGGCGGGCGGTCCGCCATGGCCGGGCCAGTTTTTTACGCCGATGATTTCGCCGGCGCGGACGGCGTCTACCCCGCCTATTACGAAGGCAAGCTGTTTATCACCGAGTTCATGCGCGGATGGATCATGGCGGTGACCATGAACGAGGCCGGCGACTTCGTGTCGATGGAGCGGTTCATGCCGAGCCATACGTTTAGCAGCCCGCTCGACCTCGAGTTCGGGCCAAACGGCGATCTGTACATGCTCGAATACGGCAGCGGCTGGTTCAAGGGTAACGACGACGCGCGGCTCGTGCGGATCTCGTACAACGGCGGCAATCGCCCGCCGCTGGCGTCCGCCGGCGCGGACCGCGTCGCCGGCCCGGTACCCTTTGCCACGACCCTGAGCGCCGAGGGATCGCTCGACTTCGACTCCGACCCGCTCACCTACTCCTGGCGGATCACCGACGCTAAGGGCGCGACGGTCCAGACCCTGTCCGGGGCATCCGCGGACCTGACGCTTTCGAACCCGGGCATGTACGTGGCCGAACTGAGGGTGACCGACCCGAGCGGCACCGCCGGCAGGGCGACGGTGTCCCTGATGGCCGGCAACGAGCCACCGACCGTGGAGATCGCCATCACCGAAGGGAATCAGACCTTCTTTGGCGCGGGCAAAACCATCGCATACCGGGTGGATGTCCGGGACGCCGAAGACGGCAGCCTGGCCGATGGAACGATCGCGGCGGACCAGGTGGCGGTGTCCATTGCCTATCAGGCCAACTACGAGCCGGTGGCGACAGAACAAGGCCACCGCGGAGCGGATGCCGCGGCCGAGCAGGCTACTGGGCGCCGGCTGATCGAGGGCAGCGATTGCCGCTCGTGCCATGGGATCGATACCCCGTCCATCGGGCCGGCGTACCGTCTTGTCGCCGAGAAATACAAAGACGATCCTGCTGCGCCGGAACAGCTGGCCATAAAGGTTCTGGAAGGCGGATCGGGCGCCTGGGGGCCGGTAATGATGCCGCCCCATCCCCAGTTCACCCGCGCCGAAGTGGATCGGATGGTGGCGTATATCCTGACGCTCGACGAAGCGCCGGCCACGGCGTCGTTGCCGGCATCGGGTACGTATACGCCTCAGATCCCCGCCGGTGGGACCGGCGCCGTCATCCTCCGCGCCGCTTATACGGATGCCGGCGCGCCGGGCGTAGGATCGGCATCGACCGAGACCATGCATGTGCTGCGTAGCCCGACGATCAACATCAGCGAGGCGCGCATCGAATCCGGGGTGATGCGGTTTACCCCGCCCAGCGCCGGGGAGATTGTGATCGGGTCGACGTCGGGCGCCCATGTCGGCTTCTCCGGTCTCGACCTGACGGGGATCCGGCGGATTGTATTCGCGGCCATTGCGCCGTCGCAGGGTCTGCCCACGGCCGGCGGCACGATCGAGGTCCGCACCGGCTCGCCGGAG
>JBGSPJ010000620.1:0-4505 GCA_041738655.1 Rhodothermales bacterium
CGTTACGATGGCCACGCGCTCCTGGCCGACCCGCCGGATTTCGCCGGGGCCGATGTTGACCGCCACGTCCGCCACGGCGGAGAGCGGAATCGGGCGGTCGCTCTCCGGGTTGATGATCAGCTCACGGATCCGGTCGATGTCCTGCCGGTCCCGCTCCTGCACGCGCACCAGCACATCGATCTTGCGGTCGCGCCACGAGTACCGGGTCGCCACGTCGCCGCGGACGCTGCTCACGACGCGGCGGGCCAGTTCGTGTACCGGCAAGCCGAGCGCCGCCGCGCGGTCGCGGTCGAAGAAAATCTGCACCTCGGGGTTGCCCGTTTCCATGGTGGATTTGACGTCGGCGAACCGGTTGGAGCCGGCCAGGCCGGCGGCGATCGCGCCCGAGACTTCCTTCAGCCGGCCGAGGTCGTAGCCCGAGACTTCGATCTCGATCGGCGTGTCGAACGTGAAGAGGGTCGGGTAGCTGAACTCGTAGTGCACCCCGGGCTCGGTTCGGAGCGTCGAGCGGAGGGCATCCATCGCGGTGGCCTCACCGCCCGAGCCGGCCGAGGGGTCGAGGGCGATGTGGACCTCGCCCCAGTTCTCGCCTCCCTGATCCGGGTTGGCATCCATCCGGTTGCCCGTGCCGGCGACGGCGAAGGAGGATTGGATGGCCGGCACATCCAGCGCGGCCCGTTGCATCCGGGTCAGGACCTGATCGGTCTGCTCCAGCGGTGTTCCGGGTGCGAGGCGGAAGGATACGTTGAATTCCCCCTGGGTGAGCTGGGGGATCAACTCGATGCCCAGCCGGGGCACCAGGGCAAGCGACCCGAGAAGCGCGAGCAGCGCCAGGCTCAGAACGATCGCACGATGGCCGAGCGACCAGCGGAGGAGAGGGACATACCGCGCGGCTAGAAAGCCGTAGCCGGCGTTAAAACCCGCAACCAGCGGGGAAAAGGCCATTCGTGCGCCCCGCGCGATCAGGCCGATCAATCGGTAGACCAGGCCGGCAACGGCATGCGGGAATCGTTGAAACACGGCCAGCCGCGCCGCCCGCATCGTTCCGCCGAATCGCGTCGTTGGTTCTTTTAGCACCGGCACGGGGGGCGGCTGGGCCACACCCGTTTTGCGCAACGACGCCATCATCGGGATCAGTGTCAGCGCCACGAGCAGCGATGCGAGCAGCGAAAACGTCACTGTGAGCGCCTGATCGCGAAAAAGCTGGCCGGCGATGCCCTGCACGAAAACGAGCGGGAAAAATACGGCGATGGTGGTGAGCGTCGACGCGACGACGGCCTGCGTCACTTCCGTTGCGCCTTTACGCGCCGCGTCGATCGGGGTGGCGCCGAGTTCGCGGTGCCGCGCGATGTTTTCGAGCACGACGATCGAATTGTCCACCAGCATCCCGATTCCGAGTGCCAGCCCCCCGAGCGACATGATATTCAACGACAGATCGAAGCCGTACATCATGTTGAAGGTGGCGATGATCGAAACGGGGATCGAGACGGAAATGATGACCGTCGTCCGGAAATCCCGGAGAAAGAGATAGAGGATGAGGATGGCCAGCAGGCCGCCGAACATTCCGGCGTTCACGACCTCGTTGACGGCGCTTTCGATGAAGGTCGACTGGTCGTACACCTTTTCGACTTCCATCCGCGCCGGCAGGCTTTCGCGGATCGCTTCCAGCCGGCTCTCGATGTTGCGCGCCACGTCCACCGTGTTGGCGTCGCCCTCTTTGTAGATCGCGACCTCGACGGCTTCCCGGCCGTTGATGCGGGTGATGGCTTCGCGCTCTTTGTAGCCCAGATTCACCGTCGCGATGTCGCGGAGGTAGACCGGGGCATTGCCGTCCGGCACGATGATCACGTCGCCAATCTCTTCGACAGTGCCGAATTCGTTGACCGTCCGTACGAGGTACTCCTGGATGCCTTCCTCGAGCCGGCCGCCGGACAGGTTCACGTTCTCCGCGCTCAGCACCCGGACCACCTGCCCGGTGGTCAGATTGAGCTGCGCGAGTTTTTTCTGGTCGAGCAGTACCTGCACTTCGTCCTCAAGGCCGCCACTGATCTTGACGGCAGCGACGCCGGCGGTCGATTCCAGGTCTTTCTTCAGTTGCTCGTCGGCAAACCGACGGAGCTGCTTGAGTTCGCCGCCGTTGAAATCGGCTTCGTCCGCAGCCAGTGCGACAGGCGAGGCGCCGGCGTCCGCCGTGAGCGGCTCGTCGGGCTCGAGGAAAAGCCCGAAGCGCATGATCGGGTCGAGGCTGGGGTCGAACCGGAGCAGCACCGGGCGTTCGGCTTCAAGCGGAAGCTGAAGCGCGTCTAGTTTCTCGCGGACTTCCATCCGCGCCACGTCGATATCCGCCCCCCAGGCAAACTCGAGGACGACATCCGACTGCCCCGTGCGCGAGATCGACTCGATCTTCACGAGGTTTTTTACGACGCCGAGGGCCTCTTCGACGGGCTTCGAGATCAGGTTTTCGACCTCCGCCGGTGCGGCCCCTTCGTACGTCGTGCGGACGGTGAGCGTCGGAAAGGTGAGGTCCGGCAGCAGATTCAGCGACAGCCGGCTGAGGGAGACTCCCCCGAACAACAGCACCGCCAGCGTGAACATGGCGATCGTTACCCGCCGGCGGATGGAAAGGTCGATCAGGGACATGAAGGGTTCAAGGTTTGAGGTTCAATGTTCAATGGTTGTTGGTCAATGGTCCATGTTCGATGGTGATTGCTACTTCGACGTTCAACTACCTTAAACCTCGAACCTTAAGCCTTAAACCTATTGCCAGATGACCTCCACGTTGCTGCTGTCGCGCAGGCTGGCCTGGCCGGCGGTGATGACGGTGTCGCCCTCGGCGAGGCCGGCGAGGATCTCGAAATGCCGGGTGTCGCCGTAGCCGCGCTCGATATTCAGGCGGAAGGCTTCGCTGTTGCGCACCACGTAGACGGAGGCGATTTCATCTTCCACGATGACGGCCTCCTTGGGTACGAGCAGGGCATTGTCGCGGGTGTCGTACACGATCTGGATGCGGCCGAACATGCCCGGTTTGAGGAGCCGGCTCGTATCCCGTACCTCAATCGTCACTTTAAAGGTGCCGGTGGCGGGGTCGACGATCGGGCTGATGCGTTTGATCGACCCGGTAAAGACCTGGCCGCTTAGCGCATCCACGCCCAGGCGAGCCTCCTGCCCGACGCGCAGTTTGCCCAGCTCGCGCTCCGGGGCATGCATCACGGCGAGCAACGGGTCGAAATCAGAGATATGGAAGGCCGGATCGCCCACCCGCAGGCTGTTGCCGACCTTGATGAACCGCTGAGCGATGATACCGGCGATGGGGGCCATGATCGTCGTGTAGTCGAGTTCCAACTTCGCCAGGTTGTAAGCAGCCTGCTGGGCGTCGTACTCAGACCGGATCCGCTCGTATTCCTCCACACTGATCAGCTGCTTCTCGTAAAGCCCCTCGTTGCGCTCGTGTTCGCGTTTGAGCTTGTTGAGGTTGACTTCCGTGCGGGCCAGTTCGAGCGCCAGGCGTTCGCCGTCCAGCTTCGCGAGGGGCTGGCCGGCTTTTACATACTGGCCTTCCTCCACGAACAACTCGGTGACCACACCGCCGGCCTTTGTGGCCACGCTCGCTTCTTCCTCGGCTTCCAGCGACGCCGTGCCCGTGTAGTAGGCGGATATCGAGCCTCGGGAAGCCGTTATGGCTTCGACGGGGATCGTCGTTTCCTCGGCGGCTTCCTCTTCGGGCGACTTGGACTGCGCCTCGCCGGTGCAGCCGGCGTTGGAATAGGAGAGTAGGGACAACAGTAGGAGAACAACGGTGGATTCTACGGCGCGCATGGACGGCTACAGGGAAATGAAAGGCGAAATGGAACGCCATGATCTACGGACCCCACGCGGCCGATGTTACAGGGCGTCCGGCCCCTACAGCGTCACATTCACCCCCGCCTGAATGGATCGGCCTGGCGAGGGCTCAAAAAACCGCCCACCAAACGCATTCACAACCACCGAGCCGGCGTATTTCGTGTCGAAGGCGTTAGCCAGGCGCAAAAACGGGGTCGCCTGCACGCCGCCGGCGTCAATCCGGGCGCCCAGGTTGAGGTCGACCAGCGTATAGCCGTCGTTTTTCTGTGTATTGGCGTCGTCCACAAAATAGGAGGAGGCCGTTTCGGCTGTCACCCGGGCCCAGACGCGACCGCGGGCGAATCGGGCGGACGCGAAGAGGCGGTGGTCCGGGATGCCCGGCAGGCGGGAGCCGGCGAGGTCGTCTTCGTCGTACTCGTAGATGCCGCCGTTGTAGGTGGCCGACAGGGCGATCGCCGGCGTCACCGGGGCGGTGATGAGCACCTCCACACCCCGATGGGTATTGGCCCCGCTATTCCGGTAGAACGTCCGGTCGCCGCCTTCCTCGGTCTGGAAAGGCGCGAGGCGATCTGTGATGCGCATAGAAAACAGCGTGACATCGAACCGCGCGCCGGCCTGGCCGAGGGCGCCACGGGCGCCGGCCTCGACACCCGAAACCCGCTGCG
>JBGSPJ010000645.1:0-2312 GCA_041738655.1 Rhodothermales bacterium
CCACGCCGGGTTGCGCCCGCGCGATGGCCCCCATCGCGTCCGCCGCCGCGGCCCGCACCTCTTCCGGTTCACTCGGAGCAAGCCGTGCCTCCAGGTAGGCGATGCCTTCCGGCGCGGCAAGCGTCCCATAGGCCTCGATCAGGGCGAGTTCAACGACGTGTTGCCAGCTCTCGACATCATAGAGTCCGCGCAGGGCGGCGAGTGCCTCGGCGGGATAGGAACGGGCGATCAGCCGGACACTCTCGGCCGTCACCTGGTACGACGGATCACTCAGCGTGCCGCGCAACGCGGAAAGGAGGATGCTATCCGCATACCTCGCCAGGGAGAACAACGCCGCTTTTCGGACGGCAGCGGATGCATCCGACCGGGTGAGACCGGCCAGCGCCTCGCGCACGAACGGATCCCCGGCATAGCCGACGAGCCCCGCCGCCGCGGCCACCCGAACGGTTTCACTGCGGTCGACCGACAGGACGCGCAGCAGCGCATCGCGTGTGGGTGTATCGGGCTCCAACTCGCCGAGCGCCACGACCGCATCGTAGCGGCCGGCCATTTCGTCGTCATTCAGGGCCTGGCGGACCCACTCTTCCGGCGCTTTGGTCTCGTGGATGTCGGCCAGCAGCCAGTCGCCGGCGTCGAACCGCACAAACGACACGTCGCCGGCGAGCGCGAATCGGAAGGTCGTATCACGATTCGCCACGGTGAACCGCTGGGTGAAGGGGGCCGTGCCGCCCTGCAGGTTGAGCTCGACCTGTACATCGAACCGGAATGGGGGGAACAGCACGCTATCCTGCACCTGTTGCACATGCACTTCATAGAGCCCTCGATTCGCATAAAAGGCGTGGGTGACCTCGAGTTCAGGGTGCCCGGGCTGCTGCAGCCATTGATTAAAAAAGAGGCCCAGATTACGCCCGGAGGCCTGCTCCATGGCCTTGCGAAGATCGTCGACGGCCACATGGCGCGAGGCGTAATCGCGTACGTACCGGCGGACCCCGTTCGACCACAACACATCGCCGAGTTCGAATCGAAGTTGATGGAGGACCAGCGCCATTTTTTCGTACGTATGGCGATCATAAAGGGCGTTCGGATCGTCGTATCCATACCAGATGATGGGCCGGCGCATCGACGCGGCCTCATCCAGGTAGGCCGTCCGCTGTTCGATGGTGAGGGCCTGTGCCTCGTCCATGCCGGCACTCTGTTCTCGATAGACCCGCTCGAAATAGCTGGCAAAGCCCTCGTTGAGTGGCAGATGCGCCCAGTTACGGGGTGCGAGGAAGTTGCCAAACCACTGGTGGGCCAATTCGTGGGCGATGAGATCGCGGCCGTTGAAGTCCAGCCGCGCCCGCTCGTCGTGCTGGAGTTGCTCGTACATCACCGTGGCGGTCGTGTTTTCCATCCCGCGCGCCGTAAAGTCGCGCACGACAACCTGTTTGTAGTTGGACCACGGGTAGGCGACGCCGGTAGCCTGTTCGAATACGCCCACCATGCGGGGTGTCTCGCCAAAGATGAACGACGCGAGGTGTTCGTACGCCGGCTCCACGATATACGCCAGCGGCACCTGGCTTCCATCGCTCCGCGTATATCGGTCGAGCACGGTCGCGAATTCGCCCACGACGAGGCTGGTCAGGTACGAGGCATGGGGACGGGACAGACGCCAGTGGTCGCGCCGAAGGCCGTCGGCCAGTTGCTCCTGCGCGATGATACCGCCGTTGGCGATCGTTGAATAGGATGCCGGCACGGTAAGGATGAGGTCGACCGACGCCAGGTCGTTCGGATAATCCCAGCCCGGGTACCAGTAGCGGTTGTCCTGCGGCTGACCGAGCGTCCACACCTGCGTGGGTTTGGAGGCATCGGTGCCGGCGCCATCGACGAAGTACATCCCCAACTGCTGCCCGTTGCGGGTGGGATGGGCTGTATAGGCGATGGCGACATCGAATGTGTCGACACCCAGCGGCTGCGGGGCGATGAGGGCCAGCGCCTGTCCGTCGTATTGAATTTCCAGAGGGATCCGCGAGCCATCCGTGCGAATCAGGCTGGCGTCGTGGATCTCCATGTCGCGCGCATCGAAACCGAGTCGCGTCATGCCGTTGACGAGGGTGCGGAGGCGGTGGGTGGCGACGCCGAGCACCCGCTCGCCCGGAAAATCGAACCGGAGGTCGAGCGTAGACTGGAGCAGGTCGTAATTACTGACCGGCTCGACAAAGGCCTGGTCCGGATTGCGAATTACCCGGTACGCCGGCGGCTGATAGGCTGGCATTTCCTCGGCCGCCGCCTCGGCGGCAGGAGGCGGCGCGGGCGCCGTGCGGGGCTGGATG
>JBGSPJ010000665.1:0-14975 GCA_041738655.1 Rhodothermales bacterium
GTGCTGACCCGGCTCCCGACCCATCCCCACAAGCAGATCGACGAGCTGCTGCCGCAAAACTGGAAAGGAAAGGCTTAGACCGCAGCCTAAGTTGCGGCATGCACAGTCAGGTCGCAAGGTGTACTTTACCGGGCGCTTACGATGGGGAGTGGTTCGCAGAGGGAGACGGACTATCCCAGATCTATCGGATAGATCTGAAGCAGAGTGCGGATCGGCTAAGTGGTCAAGCAACTCTGGAGAGTGTGCATACCGAAAAGCAACCCTTGTTTGAACGCACGCGCGTCTTCATGGTGGAAGGTCGGGTAAGAGATCGATTTGTTAATTTAGTACTCACACAAGCGGATAGACGTCGAATCGGCATCGTTACTATTCTCCTTGAGGTCATCGGGGATGGCCGATACATGAAGGGTGTATGACATTTTATGGGGTTAACATCAGTAGTATCGCACATTCTTATCTGACGTTTTCCAGAGACCGAGATCATCGCGAACCAAAGCCACCAGACACAATAGAGGTTTCAGGAAAAAAGTATGTCGATAGCGCCAAATACGACGTGCTACAAGAGCGGCTTAATAACTTCATCAGAGGAGAACTCGATCTTTTCGATTATGAGAACTATCATATTGATGATGAACCTCCTTATTGATGATATGACAAAGGGGCTTAACTGAGCCATTTTTAAGGGTCGCGAAATATCTATTTTGCGACCTATAGACATTAGATACGAAGGGTATCACTAATCGGGAATATTTACATGTACTGTATTTTATTCGGTGTCTATAATGGACACATTAACTCTGCGCAATAATTTTAGAGATTGATATAAACTTGAGATTTTTTTCATTTGTTCGGCAATCGTAGAATCTGCCTCCATTAAGACAGCTAGTTCAAGATATTTTATCTCTTCCGGTATCTTGTCGTCCGAGAATATCTTCCTCAATTCCTCATTAATAACGAGTGCTTTTTTGATAGGATTTTCTTCGAGTCGAGCCTGAATCTCAACTGTTTCTGCGACAAAACGATTTGTCTCAGCATTCATTTTATTGATTTGTGCTTTATGGAATCCAGCGTCTTCTTTGGATCGCTCTATTTCAGCTTCAAAACTGACCCCATCCACACCTATTCCAATCCCGAGCTTACCTCTCGATAACTTTTTAAGCGCTCCCTTAAAACGTGACCATAGCTTATATTCAGTGTTTTTTTGTGCATCTATTGGCTTGCCCTCGACAACAAAATTGCTCGTTTCAGTTTCATTCCAATAAAACATCACGTCACCACTGATTCTTTGATATTTATTGGGGAGAATGTTATACCACTACCACCGACAATGCGATAGAGCTTGGAAATCTCGAACAGGAGTTCCGCAATTTCATTTGGTGTGGCTGTGCCGCGGTTAATTAATAACTTGATTCCGAACATGTCGGTATTCGATTTGAACTCATAACGCTTCCGGATGAATGTGAGCGCCTGGCGTATCCTAGTCGTTACCTCATAGCGAGATATGTTTAAATTTGCTGCAATTTCTGTGGCCGATAATCCATCGGTGTATTTGAGGTTTAGCAGTTTCCTGTCTTCTTCTGATAGAGTCTGTAATAAACTATCTATACTCAGTGCTGGACTAGTTGCTGAATTGCTGCGTCGCTTGATGCGAGCTTCGGTTCTGATTAAATACAATAGTTGAGTTTTGAGCCAGTGCCTAAAAGGCTTTTCGTAATTCCATTTCCTAAGCTGGAGCCAGTCGTGCTCATGCAGGCGAATGAATAGAGATGACTCTAGATATGATCTTGAAAATTCTGGAGAAATCAACTCATACTTTACTCCTGCTTTAAGTATTAGGTCATGATGTCTTTTTAATATTAATTCATTATATGCACTATACCAATTGTGGTGCTGATTAACTATCCAATCTCGCAACTGTGCGTCTGTAGCGGTTTCGACTATGGGAATGTTGTCCATTTAGGGCGCCCGATTCGCGATAGATTGTGGGATGTAATTGGGATAAAATGGATAATGCCTCAGAAAATAATGCCCGGAATATCGCATTCGATATTCCTTAAGATAACCTCCATTCCCCTACCTTGGCAACCAAGCTCTAAATTTCTTGCTGTGCACGCGATTTGCTAGGAAAGGGCATTTGTAGGCTGTTAGCCTTGCATTGTGAGAAACTAACTAGGAATCTACCACCCCTTAGGCTTCCGTATCGTCCCGTCTTTGTCGTCGATCGTCGGTGGAAACTGGCTGGCCAGGAGCGCCCCGGGCCGGAGCGATTTCACGAATGTCGCGTGGCGCACGAGCGTGCGGCTCGCCCGGTTCTCGAACGGATTGACGATGCCGACGGTGAGCCCCATCTCCGTGCTCACGATGCGTACGGGATCGTCGAGGTCGGAATCATTGTAATGAGCACGGCCGCGTCGTACTCCCTTTTCCGGCCGTCGTTGATCATGTGGGAGGCGATCTTAACGTCCGAGCCCTTTTCCTCGAACTTGAAACCGGTGATGAGCGGCGGCTTCTTGCCGGGCACGTAAACGGTCACTCTGGTGCGGAGGAAGTGGCCGTAGATGATTCGAGGTGCGGGATCGTCCGGAGCGCCCGGAGATAGGTTTGCTGGCGGATGACTTTCTCGGGGCCGCCGACGGTCTCGGTGAGCGGAGCCGTGAAGAATTTGATCTTGTGGATGTCGTGCTGCGGGAGCAGCAATTCGGAGAGCCTGGCCAGGTTCAGCCATTTATACGGCGTCCCCTTCAAGGCGCCGTGGAAGAGATTAAATCCGTCGACGTATACATAGGTCTTCATAGATCGGCATTATACCAAAAAGCAGAAGCCAGACCTAGGGCCTGGCTTCGCGCCGCAGCACCTAAGCGCTGCGGGGGATTAATCGTAGTATAGCAAGCGAGCCGTTCGTTGGCAAGGTTCCTATCTCGTCGGTATCGGCTGCGGACTCCCCTACCCTAAGCGCACCCCGAGGCCTGCGGAGATTGCCCGGACGACAGCTATCCTTGCAAATTCTCCACGCCGTGGAAGATTTACAAGGATAAAGCCCGGGCGCCAGTAGTCTGGGCCCGGGCGTCGTGTACGTTTGCCCCTTAAATATAAGGCATCATTTCTCGCGCGCCTTCGCCGCTCCGTTGGCGAGCGACTGGGCGAGGACGCCCGCAAACCAGGCGATGTCCTCCCCCGCGGCCTTCGGGAACTGCTTGGCCATCTCGCCCGGCAACCGGTAGACGAGGCGCAGCTGGCGATCGAACCAGCGCTTGCCTTCGCTATCCGCGCCGAGGCGCCGCCGAAGCTCCGCCTCCGCTTCTTTGAGGAAGTCCCCTCCCCTCTTCCCGCTCGCGGCCGGCGCCGAAGGCGCCGACTCTTGTTCTCCCGTCATCTGGCGCAAGAGGCCGATGATCGTGTCGAGTTTGTCCAGGCATGCATTCTCCATGGCGTATCTCCGTGTTGTGACGATGGTTGGCTTCCAGGGAGTAGCATACCGGAGAATGGGGGCCCGTCAAGGAGGCCTCTCCCCTGCTGAGCGCAGGGCCGGCCGCTGGTATCGACCTGAAGTGAATGCATCTCAGGCCTGCACGTGCTCCATTTTACAGCCAGGTTCACCCGTCGCAAGGGGTGGTGTAGCGCCGGGGTGTGGTTTTATGGGAACGGGTCAAGGAGCGGCAGCGAGCAGAAGCTTCGTCCTACTCCTCCGCAACCGCTCTCCTTCTTGCTCCTTGTCCTCGACAACACGAATGGCGACGCCGGGCGCGTTGGGAATGAAGGGGATGCGCATGTACCGCGGGGCTCTGCTGGAGGCCTTGCGGATCGTGCCGAACCGATACAGATGCTTTACATGCTTCCAGGGGAGTGGTCGGATAGGGCGTCCTTCGATCCTGCACCACCGTCACTGGATCTCAATGAAGATTGGATTCGAGTAGAACCAGATGTCCGTCCATGGGTCCTCGCCGCGCGGGTCGGGCTCCGGCTCCATCTCGTCCGTGTTCGTCCCTCGGACACGGACATAGGAGCTGTGGTGGACGTCCCGGAGCGTGTAGGTCATCGTAAGGTATTCGCCCTCCTGCGACCAGTCGTCCGCCGTGAACCGGCGCGCCACACGCGTCGTCTGGTTCGTGTCCCGGGTGCGGTCGACTGCCGGACCCGTGATCTCCCCGAGGATGAGGTCGACGCGCCCTACCTCCGGGCGGTCGCCGTGGGTGTTGGGCGAGGCCGGGTCGCGCAGTCGGATCGTCACCGTGACGTCCGCTCGCCCCGAAACCGGCAGCGTGCCGCCGATGGACGCCGCCTGCCCTCCGGCTTCAGCAGTCACGTGGAGCTCGGAGATCAGATCGCCGGTGGTCACGAAGACACGTCCTTCTCGTATGCCCTCCAGGATATCGTCGTAGGTCTTCGCGGCGTAGACATACGTCTTCGAGTACTCGCCCGGCCAGAAGTCGCTGCCGCCTTCCCGCCAGTGCACGTGCGAATCGGACGTGGCGGTGATCCACCAGCGGCGCCCCTCGCCGAGCATGGAGTCCCAGAAGCCCCCGAGCCGAGCCGTCATCTGATCGAAGCCCCCGCTCGTCGGGTGGCGCTGGTAGCTGCCTCGCGCGCCGGTGGAGTCGAGGGAGCCGTCGGGGTTGATAGCGGCGGCCTGGTGCCCTGGCGCGCCCTCCATGCCGACGGATACCTGCGGTGCCGTGTCGTTCCATGCGCGCAGCTCTGCCGGCCCGGTCATGCCGTAGACGCCAAGATCCGTGGCGGATCGAGATGGGTGGTGGGCGATGTGGACGGGCGGGAGCGGGAGCGTTCGCACGTACGTGAGCGCCTCGATCATCTTCTCCTCCGTATCCCGCGTCGAGTCCGAAGGGTAGGCGTCGCGCTTGGAGAAGCGTTGCTCGATCTCGTAGAGCACCTCGGACTCGTGATGCGAGTGCGGGATGATGAAGCTGCTGTGGTCGGCGCCAGGCGTGTCGAACTCCATGCCGTAGAACTGGATGACATCCGGCACCACGGACCGGGACTGCATGAGCTCGGGGTACGCCGTCTCCAGGTTGAGCTTGCTGTGGTTGGGGCCGCCGTGATCGGTCGTGACCATCCAGTCGAGGCCGAAGTGCCGGGCCATGAGCGCGTTCATGGGCGTCGGGTAGATGGCGTCGCCGCCGAGGATCGCGGCAGGTGGATCGGCCGAGCGGTCCCAGCCGACGCTGAACCGGCTGTGGATGTGGTGGTCGCCGGCGAGCCAGGAGCGGCCGTCATCGGCCCGTGACGAATCGGCCGGCTGTGCGTTGGACGGCAGGGAAGTCAAAAGGCATAACGCCGCGATGACACCGGAAAGCCGGATGTGGCGGCGGTACGGCCACAGCATGAAGCGCATGTTGTTGCGTTGCATCGAGCGGATCAGGTGTTGATGAGTAAGCGAAGCCGGGTATTCTCTACCCGGAACGCTTCGTTCTCGGCGATAGGGGCCGTGCTGTCCATGTGCCTACAGTAGGCAAATACAGCCGCATGGCAACGACTCGCCTCGTTAAGTTGTCGTTATTTCCGCCGCCGCATAGCGCTCGCGGGCGATTGGCCGCGGCGAAACTTCGATAACCAGTAGTTGAAGACCGGCTCGGGGATGCTATGGGCTTCGCAGAAGGCGTTCTGCCGCTCTCCACTCGTGAGGTAAGCCGCCACCAGCGCATGCATATCGGACTGGGTACGTCGGGATGTGGCCATGGCGTGTGTTCTTACACGCAAGTTCGCGCCTCACGCCGCAGCCGGCAAGATGGGGTTCACCGGGCGGTTACCCTGAAGCCAATAATGCACATCTGCAGCAGGAACATCAGCCGGCATGAGCCGGTCAACGAGCTGAATCAAGCAAAAGAGTCAAGACATAAATAAAAATGTATCGGCTAACATGTATGACGCGCAAGTTTGGAAAACGAGTAATGAAACGCAAGGCAGCGAATATCATGATGATACTATGGTGTGCTGCGCTACAGATATCTTGTGAAGGACTGCGACTAGATGGTGATACAGGACGCCAAGATATTCCCACTGTGATTCTTGCTATTCGTTTCGAGCCGAATCCGGTCATTATAGGTGACGCTGTCAAAATAACTTGTGTCCATGCGGATAGCGCGGCAACCGGATTGCGATTCAGATGGCAATTGCCGAAAAGCGCTACTCAGAACGAATATATCGATACGGATTCTGATATGCTGATGTGGGTGCCTCCGGACGAGCCCGGGACATATCGCGGTCAAGTCATAATAACAAAGCCCGGGTCCGGACTGGGTAATGCCGTTGAAAATTTTGACATTGTTGTGGTGCAGAATAATTGAATAAGCCGGCGTATTTAGTTAGGATGGGTATTCGTCTGACGTTGAGGCGCGAGTAGGCCTGTAGTCCTCGACGAGACGAAGTCAGTAATCCGTTATTGACGTGACGCTCTTTTCTTGCGCCCCGGGAGGGGATTCTTATCCGGTGACTACTTGATTTGGATGGACGATCGTTAATCCGGAATCCGTGGGGAAGTCTTCTACATCGAAGGTGAGCAGGCTCGTGATTTGATGGGCACGCATAACAGCAAGCAGGCGGAGATCGAAGATCCTTCGTCCTGTGACCTTATACCGATCAATGAGACGCACCCCAAGAGGAAATATCTCTGCGATTTCCTCAAGCAGCAAGCACTTTGAGAGCCAAAGATCACGTTCGCGCTGACCCTTTTCGACACCCCAGCCAAAACCGTTTGAACTGATCGGCCGGGTTGCTACGGAATAATACTCGCCAATGACCTGGACGTAACGAAGCAGGCGTGATCTTGGAAAATCAGGGTCTCGAACGCCTGGCGGGCCAGGTGGCTTTGTTCCGAAAGGGCGTCATCGACACGAAGTAAGATGTTGGTGTCGAGCAGGTGTCGAGCAGGTGTCGAGCAGGTATCGCGCCATCAGTCGTAGATATTCTCCCGGCGTAAAGCTTCGTCGGGCAGGCCAACGCCCTCCGTCTTCGATGCCATCCATGCACGAAAATCAGCCAGTCGTTCTTCCTTCGTCAGGTTACGCCACATGGGGCCCCAATCGGCGGCTGGGACGTTTTGTGCCGATCCGACGAGCTCAAGGACACCGGCGGCAATAGTATGCTGCTGCTCCTCGGACAAGTCCTCAAGGGAAAGGAGGGCATCAATCGCTTCTTTAAGTCGTTGGGTCATGGCAGAGAGACGGTTTTTTGGCCGTTGGACTCCCGTAGTACGCAGGGCTCACGTACCGGGTTGCCGCTGCTCCCTCAATCGCATATCATGCGTCCGAAGGCCTGCAGACCTTATAATGTAGGCATTTTCCTTCATTTTACCTGGCCGCCCGGGCCGACGAAACCCCAAGGCCGCAGGAGCTTGAGGATATCATACATGATCTCGATCTGGCGCTTGCGGCCGCCGTTGCGCTCTTGATGAGTTTCTATCTTCTTACCATATAAGTAGGCAGCATCAGCCGGGGGCGAAAAGCGAAATTCCGATACGTAGAGAGGCCAGGCAGGCTATCTGCTGCCGAGGCCTCGCGGATGCCTGTCGGACTCCGGGCACGGGGAGTGGCTACAGCCGCCGTCGAAGGGTCTGGTGAATGGGGGTTAGGGGGCCACGTCTCTTCCGAAATTCTCACGGGTTGGCGTCCGATAACCCCTCCATCAGTGAGAACGTCCGCTGGTCCATCGATTCAAGGATGGCGTCCGCGAGTCGATCGATGTGCTCCGGGATCGATCGATCCAGTTCGTTCGCCAACACGACGACCGCAATCTTGAGATCGGGATACAAGACCACACGACTGCTATAGCCGGGGACATTACCGTCCTGCCAGACTCGCCTGATGTCGCCAGAGCGGAGCATCTGCCAGTTGAGACCGACGGCATACCCGGTCCAGGTGGCTCCACCGGCACTAGCAGGCGGGGTGTGCGTGCGGCGCACGGAGGGATCGTCTTCGGCGAGATGCCATCGGGCGTATCGGGATAAATCGGCAATGGTGCTCTTCAGCGCACCGGCCGCGCCAAAGGCGGCCGGCACAGGCGGCATGGCTCGGCCGGCCTCATCAAATCCGGTCGCAAGACGCATCGCCTCGTCGGCATCGAGCGTGATGCGGGTGTCCACCATCCCGAGGGGCTGCGAGATGAACGAGTCCACAAGGGTCTCGAAGGGGCGACCGTAGACGCGCTCCAGCACATGGCCGGCCAGTTGTGCGCCGGCGTTGGAATAGCGGAAACGGGTACCGGGGAGGGTATCCAGGGTTATCGTGTGGAGATCGGCCAGAAAATCCTCCCTGCTGTACGCGTCGAGCACCGCGGTTACATGATCCATCCAGGCCACCACGTCACCCTGATACGCAGGAAAGTCCGGGTACATTTCGGCCCGATCGGGTAAGGTATTTGGCAGACCCGAGGTGTGGTTTACCAGGTGCGACAGTGCAATGGGGTGGCCCTCATATTCCAGATTCGGAAACGTCCCCGCGAGATAGTCCCGCACGTCGTCATCCAGCTTCAGACGTCCCTCGTCGGCAGCCCGCGCAAGTATCGTCCCCGTAAAGGTCTTTGTCACCGAGGCAATACCATAAAGCGTGTGGTCGTCCGGGCGGACATCGCCGCCCGGGACGAGCGAGCCGAAGTGATAGGTGTGTATCGCATCCCCGGCCACCACGCCCACAGAGAGCCCGGCGGCCTGTGGCGCCGCACGCAGAAACGCCCGCGCGGCGCGTTCCACTGCCGCTGCTATTGAATCTGGAATCACCGGGTGCGGGTCGGTCTCTCTGGCGACAGCCTCACCGCTTCGGGCCTCCTCTTGAAGTGTACCTGAAGGCAGATTCCCCGATGGCTCGCAGGCAACGACGCGGAGGCATAAAACAACAAGTGCGGCAAGTTTCATATCCGAACGTCCGGGCAAGTGTGCACATGATGATGTGCTATAATACTAGCATGTTGCCGCCTATACCCTTGCGGGCACGAGATGGTTGCACTCGGGGCCAGAAGGTGCACTTTCTCTCGGTGGTGCAACTTGCCGGTTGCGTCGTGCACCTTGATCCCGACCCGGGGGCGCGCGCCGTGGACGGGCTTGCCCGGAATCTTCGCCTCGGCGCTGACCTGGTTCCAGATGTGGTTGTCGCTGTCAAAAGGCTTCACAATCTATATCTTGTGAAACAATTCTGATTTTACAACATATAGGTCGTAATCATGGGCTTTTATAACAACATATAGATTGTATCATGACGAATAAATTTAAACAGCTCCAATTACGGGCGCTCGATGAGCACTTGGCCAAAATACATGTCGCCCCGCGCCCATCCGGTGGTTGGGTTCGGGCGATCAGGACGACACTCGGCATGAGCGCTCGTCAGTTGGCCGAACGGATGGGCGTCAGCCAGCAGGCCGTATCTCGACTGGAAAGCAAAGAAGCCGTTGACGCTGTAACCATAAAAACCCTTCGCCGGGCCGCTGAAGCGATGGGCTGTCAGGTGGTCTATGCCCTGATACCGGGGGAAGGGAGTCTGCAGGAGATTATCGACGAGCAAGCGCTCAAGAAAGCCGGCGAACTGGTTGGCGCGGTTGACCATACCATGAAGCTTGAAGCCCAGGGAGTGGGCGATGTCGAAGACAAGACCCGCCAGGTGGCGGGTGAGATGGCCGTGAGCCTGAACACGAGCTTGTGGGAGTAGCCCATGGAGTATGACTACATAGACGGGCACCCCCCGTTGGATGAGGAGGAAAAGGAGGATCTCATTCCAACGATCTTGACCAGGGCGGATTTAGATCGCTTTGAGCAGGAGAACATCATTGAGGCCAGGAAATGGGTGATGCAGAAGTCCGTACTGGCAAGGCAGGACGTATTTACGGAGCGATTCCTCATAACCCTCCACAAGCGGATGTTTGGCCAGGTCTGGAAATGGGCCGGCCGATACCGAAGGAGCAATAAGAATATCGGGGTCGACGCCTATCAAATACCGACGGAGCTGCATAAGCTGCTGGGAGACGGCAAGTACTGGCTCGAACACCAGACGTACGGCGTCACCGACCTCGCCATTATCTTTCACTACCGTCTGGTCAACATCCATCTATTTCCCAACGGCAACGGCAGACACGCCCGTCTGTGTGCGGATGTGATCTGCGCAAAATACCACGGAGAAGCGTTGACCTGGGGAGGCAAAGAGGATCTGGTGGAGCCCAGTAAAACGCGGAAAGCGTACATCGATGCGTTGATAAAAGCGGATGGCGGGGATTATGAGCCCCTCATTGCGTTCGCCAGGTCCTGACCGATATCCTTGATCGACGACGGGCACGGAACATAAAAACCCTCTTCGCCTGACCCGACTACTGCACGTTTTCGGCCACCGGCCCCGGGATCTGGCTGGCGTCGCCGACGATGCCGCGCGCGATGTACTGCATGATCAGCTTCGCGTGGTGCCGGCCGTTTTCGATGAACCACCGGCTCGTGCGCAGTCCGCCGCAGACCGTGCCGGCCATGAACACCCCGCGGCGTTCGGTCTCGAACGTGTTGGGATCGTGGATGGGCGATTGGTACTCGTCGCGGGCGATCGTCACGCCCAGCCGCTCGAGGAAGGTGTAGTCCGGCCGGTACCCCGTCAACGCCAGCACGCGGTCGTTCGGGATCGTCGTTCGTCCGTCCGGTCCGTCGAACGTGAGGCTGTCAGGCTCGATAGACACCACCCGGCTGTTGAAGTGCGCCTTGATCGCGCCCTCCTTGATCCGGTTCTCGATGTCCGGCTTGATCCAGTATTTGATCTTGTCGGACAGCTCCGCGGCGCGGACGATCATGGTGACACGCGCGCCGGCGCGGTGGCACTGCAGCGCGGCCTTGGCCGCCGAGTTTTTGGCGCCGATGACGGCTACTTCGAGCCGGGAGTAGGCGTACGGCTCCCGGAAATAGTGGGTCACTTTGGGGAGATCCTCCCCGGGCGCTCCGATGGGGTTTGGGACATCATAAAACCCGGTCACGATGACTACCTTTCGGCACGCGTACATCCCCTTGTCGGTCACGACGGTGAACGCCTCGTCCTTCCCTTCGAGGCCGACTACCGTCTCGTACAGGCGGATATCGAGCCCCTCGACATCCGCGATCCGGCGGTAGTAATCGATGCCTTCCTCGCGCGTGGGCTTCACGCCGCGGGTCGTAAACGGGTGGTCGCCAATCTCGAGCAGCTCCGGCGTCGAGAAGAACTCCATGTTGGTGGGATAATCCAGCAGGGAATTCACCAGCGCCCCTTTTTCGATGAGGAGCGCCGAGAGCCCTTCACGCTTCGCGCTGATGCCGCAGGCGAGCCCGACCGGGCCGGCGCCGATGATGATCACGTCGTGCATGGGGGTGGTACGTGCTAACGGACGGGTCGCTTTTTGCGGAAGAAGTCGCGCAAGAGCGCCGCCGCGGCGTCCTGCTCGACCCCGGTGATGAGGTCGACCTGGTGGTTCAGCCGCCGATCCTGCAGGATATTGTAGAGGGTGGAGGCGCCGCCGGCTTTTTCATCAAAAGCGCCAAAAACGACGCGGGCGACTTTGGCCCAGACGATGGCGCCGGCGCACATCGGGCAGGGCTCCAGCGTCACATACAACGTGCAACCCTCCAGATATTTCTGGCCGATCGTCTCGCAGGCGGCCGTCACGGCGATCATCTCGGCGTGGGCGGTGGGGTCCTTCAGTTGCTCCACCATATTCCGGCCCCGCCCGATCACCTGACCCTGGCGCACGATGACCGCGCCGACAGGCACCTCGTTGGCGTCGAAGGCGCGTTGCGCCTCGGCGAGCGCCATCTTCATCCAGCGTTTATCGGGCTCCAAAAGCAGCGACAGACTCATGGGCACTACAGCGGCTTGCGGGAAAGGGGGAGCGTCATGCACCGGGGGCCGCCGCGGCCACGCGACAATTCGTTGCCTTCGAGCTTGATCACCATCTTCTCGCCCGGCACGAAGTCGCTTTCGTCGTGGTACGAGAGGAAGCCGCGTGCCGTCACGATGCGGTAGCCGCGCTCGCGCATCTCCTCGAATGTGCGCACGTTGCGCTCGTAACCGATCACCAGGCCTGGAGCCAGGGCGAAGAAATTGGCGCCGTCCGTCCACTGCTCCCGCTTCTGCGCGAGCGGGTCGTCGCCGCCGCAGGGGATAAACGAAAGGGTACGGCCGAGCACCGATTCGAGCGCCGTCTTGAGGCCCACGCCGGTCTCGACATAAAACCGACTCGGGCTGTCGCCGCGGCTGTACAGGGCCACGTTGCCGGGTCGGGTCTGCTCGATGAGCGGGGGGAAGATCACGCACTCATCCGGCGATACAAAGGTGAACACGGTGTCCAGATGCATACACGAACGCTGCTTCGGCAGGTTGGCCATCACCACGTGTTCGACCGGCGTCCGGGCAAACAACTCGCGGACGACATTCATCACGCCGCCAAACGACGTCCGCTCCGAATGCCCGATCAGGATGGCCGATTCGTTGAGCACCAGCAAATCCCCACCCTCGAACGTGACCCCCTCGGGGAGCTTCACGATGTGATCCTTCAAGGCCACGAATCGGGGATGGTGATGAAGCACCACGCTCAGGATGATGCTCTCTCGCGCGCGGGCCGCATTGGCCGGATGGCTCAGGATGATGGTGTTGCCGACCGTTGCCCCCAGGTCTCGGGTGAACAACAGGTTGGGCACCGGCTGGGCATGGATCGGGAGCCGCGAAACGCCGGTGAGCGCGAATCGGTGGAGTTCGGTGGGGGAGAGGGCCTTGAGTGGTTTCTCGAAGGCCTGCAGGTTCTGCGCCTGCGATACCTTGCAGAGTTGCTCGACAAAATCGAACCGGGCGGCTTCCAGGTCAAACGCCTCGCGGAGCAAGGTCGCGATCTGGAGGACGGCGTCTTCCTCGCCGATCACTTTTTCGAAGACCTCACACATAAGCTGGTGTTCGTCATGGGCATCCTCGACATGAAGGATATCCTCGAACAACAATTCCTCCCGGTTTTCCGGCGATACCATCGCCATTTCTTCTCCAGGGGTGTGGACGAGCACGCGGGTGAGGTACCCCGTTTCGGATGTTACGGCAAGGGGGATGGCGACCGTAGCCGGCTGCGGCGAAGGCGACAGCGGCGATGTGGCTGGAGGCACGGAGATGGTGTGGCTTGTTGGCGCAATCGGATACGTGTGCCTCTAAACGCGTGATCCTACGGAAAGAGCCCGGAGATTGGGAAAGGGCCAATGGGCCGGCTCAGCCGCGCCGTTCCTGGAGGACGCCGATGAAGCGGAGCACGACGGCGATGACGAAGAGCAGCAGGAGCGCCTTGAGTGCGTAGTGGAGGAGAAAGCCGGCAATCTGCAAAATAACGCCCAGAATCATGACCGCGACGAGCAGGACGATCGCGATAAAGATCCATCGGATGATGTGTTGGATGTCCATGGGCGTGGGTTGATGTAAGACGACTGACAGAGGGTACGGCGTAGGGATTAAAAACCAAACCCCGGGTTAAAGTACTCGGTACTCGACAGGGCGTCGCCATTTCCGCTGAAGCCGCCCACAAGCAGTATTCGTCCGGAAGGCATTTTGGTTGCGGTGTGCCCGTGCCGTCGCTGCGAAGGCGCTGCGTTATTAAACAGGAAAAATTGATCGAGCGATTCAACATACACCTCCGAGTTCTGCAGTACAGGTCCCCCCAGGAAGATCCTACCACCGAATGAAAACACGATACCGGGCTGCAATACGGTTGTTGCGTGACGGAAACGGCCCTGTACGAAGGGCGTCGCGTTTAAAATCTGAAGGGGGGACGAGTCGAAGTCGATCGTGAAGTTCACCTTTTCTTCGCTTACTTCCGTGTAGTAGGTTCCGGCTACCAGATAACGGCCATTTTCGCCGGCAATGGTTGGTTCGAGCAAGGCGGCCGTATGGCTGTAGATTTTCCCGATACCGTCCACGGCGACACCGCCGGAGCCGACCGCAAAAAGAGTGTCACGGACGAAGCGGAATGTCTGGAAATTACGCAGCGGCTCGATCTCGCTGCGTGTATCGGATATGTTTTCGCCGATTCCACCCTGGATGTCGATCACGGTACCTCGGCTATCCGTCGTGATGAACATGACGTGGTAGGCACGCGTAATGGGAGGCCCTACGTAGGGCACTCGGCTAAACCGGTTTGTTTCCGGATCAAACAACTCGACTTCCGTCACCAGGTGAGATAACTGCACCGGAGTACCTCGGGAGGCGCCGCCCAGGATGAGGAGCCGGCCGTCCGGGAGTGGAGCGGTCGTGTGCCCGGTCCGTCCACGGATCATGCGGTTTGGCTGGAGTTGGAAGCCGGGTGCGCCCGGTTCGAGGCTAAACAGGGTGTTGTACGCGGGGTCTACCGTGCCCGGTGTGCCGCCGATCAGGACGAGCCGGCCGTCGGGCAGCAGCGTCGCCGTGTGTTCGCCGATCCGGAACGGGGGAGGGAGCGTCGGAGCATCGTTCGAAAACTGGAATTGCATCCGGATGAGCGAGACTTCCTCAATGCCTTCCACGCCGGCCTCGTCGATGGCCACGACTTCGAAATCGTTTACTCCCAGCGCCAGGGACAGGGTGTCCACCCAGGTGTCGTCGATCGGGTCGAAGGTCAATTCCCGGCCATCGATCTCGATCCGGTCGAGGAGGCGAAACGAAGAGGCCCGCACCTTGATCGTGACGACGGAATCCTCGAAGATTTGATCGATTTCAGGAGCGAGGAGTTCGATCTCGGGCGGCGTGGGGTCGATGAAGGGGCGCTCGCAGGCCGAGACGGCCAGGACGAGGGGTAGCAAAAGTGCCGGCGCGAATCGCCGCGGCAGGCCCCTGACGCGTCTAACAGCGGCCGCGGCTACTTCGTTGATCCAGGCAAAACCGGCACGTAACATAAGCAAGGTGGCGTGGCAGCGTTTAGACGCTGAGTATAACCCTCAGCCCGGTTCAACACCTAATCAAGCGGCGAAGTTCGCGGCTCTTCCGGGTACCGCACCGTCTCAAGCGCGAGCCCGTGGGCCGACGCGG
>JBGSPJ010000445.1:0-3125 GCA_041738655.1 Rhodothermales bacterium
TTCCCGCGCGATCGAGTACCACAACATATCGCTGGGCCGGTTCACGCTGTATTCCTTGCACGCCCGGAAGTGCATGACGCGTCCCGGGTAGGCGCTGGGCCGGTAGGTCTCGGCGGCGCGGTCGTTGGCGTCCCATACGCGTGCGAGCACGGCGTTGTCGACGGCGCCGGCCTTGCGCGACCGTTTCCCCGGGCGCATCCACCCGAACAACGCGCCCATCCAGACCCGCCGGCGACGCTTGAGCTCGGCCTTCTTTTCGTCCAGGAAGAGCTGACGCTCTGGGCCCGAAAGCTGGAGGAAGTTGCGCAGGTGAAATTCGATCTTCTCGTAATTATAGCGCAGGCGGGACCATAACGTGTCCGGCGCGGCCTGGATCCAGTTGTAGGTTTCGAGCATGGCCACAATGTCCGCCTCATGGCCCCGCGCGCGGAGCTGCTGGGCGATTTCGAGGGCGATGGTGCCTCCAAGGCAGTAGCCGACCAGGTAATAGGGACCGTTGGGCTGTACACGCAGGATTTCCTGGAGGTACCGCTCGGCCATGGCCTCGACGCTCGTGAGGAGCGGCATTTCGCCGTCGAGTCCCTGGGATTGGAGGCCGAAGACCGTCTGGTCCGGCCCCATGTGGATGGCCAGATCGCGGTAAAAGAGCACGTTGCCGCCGGCCCCGTGGATGCAGAAGATAGGCGCGGTGGAGCGTCCTGCCTGTATGACGACCAGGGGCGACCATCCGTCGTCCCCTTTGCCGCGCAGGCGGGCGGCGAGGCTGGCGATGGTAGGCGACTGGAGCATCACGGCCAGCGGGAGGTGGGCATCCGGGTACCGCTGCTGGATTTCTTCGAAGATGGATACGGCGAGGAGCGAGTGGCCGCCGAGTTCGAAGAAGTTCTCGTTCGGTCCGACATGGCCGATGCCGAGAGCTTTCTCCCAGATCTGAGTGAGGACGATCTCCATCTCATCGACCGGTGCCGGCTTGCGGTCGAGCGGCCGGCGAGCGTCGATATGGCGGGGGATCGAATCGCCGCCGGGGAGGGCCTGCGAGAACGAACCCGGGACGAGTTCGACATGCGGGATGCCCGAGCGGTCGCCGGCGGTGACGCCGTCTCCGGTCTCGTCCTCGGAAGAGCTATCCGCCACGATAGCCGGCGCGGCTTCGACGTCGGGCAGGGCACCAACGGGCTCAAGGAAACGGCCCGCCATGTGGTGCAAGACCTGCAGGAGGCTGTCCAGCAGCCGGTCGATCGCGGCGGCGCTGAAGAGCTCCGTCCGGTAGTCGGCCTGGAGCACGACATCGTCGCCGCTGAGTTCGACGTAGAGCGTGAAATCGAAGTTGGCGCTGTCGGTGGGGGTGTCGACCACCTGGGCCTCGATGCCCGGAAGCGAGAACCCGCGCGAGAGGCCATCCTGGAAGGTGAAGAAGGCGCGCGTGAGCGGAACACGGCGTACGGTGGGGATCTCGACGAGTTGCTGGAAGGGGATCTCCTGTCGGTCGTTGATATCGACCACGCTGCGCGCGACACGGCCGGCTATCGCTTTAAACGAGTCGTCCGGGTCGATCTGGGTGCGGATGGGGAGGATGTTGTTGAAGTAGCCGATGACCGTTTCCAGCTCTTCGCGCCGGCGGCCGGAGAGTGGGGCGCAGACGATGAGGTCCTGCTGCCCGGTGAAACGGAAGAAGGCCACCTTGAGCGCTGTGAGGAACAATACAAACGGCGTCACCTCTTCCCGGACGCTGAGCGCCCGGAGGGATTCGGTGAGGGCGGCCGGCACGACCCGGTTGCGGCTGGCGGCGGCGAAAGAGACCGTGGGCGTGGCCTGGCGGTCTGAAGGCAACTGGAGCGGTTCGGGCGCGCCGGCGAGGTAGTCCGTCCACCAGACCCGCTGGCGCGCGGCGTCCTCGTCGAGTAACCACTCGGAATGCCAGAGGGCAAAGTCCGCGTAGTCGATGGAGAGAAGGGGAAGGTCGATTTCCTGTCCGGCCTGCAGGGCGGTGTAGGCCTGGCTGAGTTCGGCGAAGAAGAGGTTGAAGGACCAGCCGTCGCTGACGGCGTGGTGCATGGTGACGGTGAGGACGTGGCGGCGGGGGCTGACCTTGATGAGCCGGCAGCGGAGGAGGGGGGTGTGTTCGAGGTCGAACGGCTGCGCGTAGTCTCGGCGGGCGAGGTCGAGCGCTTCCTCATAGGCCACGGGCTCCGGGTCGTCGCTGAGGTCGAGGTAGGGCAGTGAGTAGTCGCCGGCGGGTTCGATCCACTGGTAGGGTTTGTTTTTCTCCCATGCGAACCGGGAGCGGAGCACACTATGCCGGCTGAGGATGATCCCGATGGCGCGCTCGAGTGCCCCAACATCGAGCGTGCCCCGCAGGTCCATGGTCTCGATGATGTTGAACATCGAGGTGCCGGGGATCAGACGCTCCTGGAGCAGGAGCCGATGCTGGCCCGGGGAGAGGGGAAACATGGCGGCGTTGGCCCGCCGGCCGATGGAAGCGTTCGTTCTCGAAGAAACCTGTTTTTTTTCCTGGATCTTGCGTTCCAGGAGGGCCCGTTGTTCGGGCGTGAGCCGTTTGAGGGCGTCTTCGAGCTTACTCATGGGTCGGTAAGGGGGTTTAGGGGGTTCAAGGTTTAATGTGCAAGGTTTAAGGCTCAAGGAGTGTGCCCATCTGAACGGGAACCCACCTTGAACCTTAAACCCCAAACCTGGAACCGTGCGTGGAAATCCCGCGGGGGATTTCCACGCACTTTCTCAGTCGGCTTTCTTGAGCTGTGCGGCGATTTCGGCGGCGGTGAGGCCTTCCAGTTCTTCGATCATGCTGAGGATGTCGTCCTCCTCGCCCCCGGTTTGCAGGGCGAGGACCGCGAGGGCCTGTTCGCCGATCGTCGGCTTCTCGAAGAACGTCCGTAGCGGGAGTTCGACATCAAAGGCCGAGCGGTAGCGGGCGATGACGCGGGTGGCCTGGAGCGAGTGGCCGCCAAGGTCGAAGAAGTTGTCCGCCACGCCGATGGAGGCCACGCCGAGGACCTGGGTCCAGATCTCGGAGATGGTGCGTTCGGCCGGCGTCTGGGCGGCCACGAAGTCCGTTGCGCGCGGCGCCGGCGCTTCGTCGGGTGCGGGCAGGGCCTTGCGGTCCACCT
>JBGSPJ010000671.1:0-6302 GCA_041738655.1 Rhodothermales bacterium
CATCCAGGCCCGCGCCGCGCAGGGACACCCGGCCATCATCGGCGATGTCGACATCCGCCACCCGATCTTCAGCCTCTTCGCGCAGTCGAGCGCCGGCGCCATCTTCCGGCCCCAGTTCCGCGAGTATATGCGGATCGAACCCGACTCCAGCGCGACAGTTGTCGCCCGCTACGACACCGGCGACCCGTTCCTCATCGAGCAGACCGTCGGCGCCGGCCGGCTGCTGGTGTATACCTCGACATTCAACGCGGACTGGACGGATTTCCCGATCAATGAGCTCTACATCCCGTTTGTCTACCAGCTCGTCAAATACGCGCTCGAGGGCCAGGAGCGCCGGCACGCCTTCCTCGTCGGCGAACCCGTGCGCCTCCAGGGGGAGCCGGGTCAGTCGTGGGACGTGCGCACGTCCGACGGCCGGCAGCTGCAGGTTACCCTCGATGCCGACGGGGTCGGATTTTTTAACGATACCTCCCTTCCCGGCCATTATGCGGCGGCCCTCGGAAACCAGCGCTTTCCGTTTGCCGTCAATGTAGACGTGGCCGAGTCCGACCTCTCCGCGCGCGACCTCGCCGAGGCCGTCGCCGCCGTCGTCCCGCCACCCGATGACGTGGCGCGCACAGTGGAAATGGCGCGCACGATCGAGGTGGAAGACGAAGAGCGCAAACAGAAATTCTGGCGCTACCTCCTGATCCTCGCCATCGCCCTGTTCGCCGGCGAGACCCTGTTGGCCAACCGAAAACGCGCCCCCGTTTGACACGCCGCCCCCGCATTTTTCACTTTGCATTTTACTCTTTGCACTTTTCCCTGAACCGCCATGGCTTCAAACCAACGCGTCCTCTCTCTCGTCCGGCTGGTTCGTCAGCGGTTGCGCCGGCGTGCTCTGGTGCAGGGTGTCGCCCTCACGTTGCTCACGCTGCTGTTTTTTGTCGTGCTCTACCTCGTCGTGTACCTCAACACCGAGATCGAGCTGACGTACCTCCTGGCCGGCGCGGCGCTGGCGGGCGTGGCGGTGCTGTATGTGGCCGTTCGCTACCTCGTCCAGCCGCTCTTGCTGAAGATGGACGACCGGCAGGTGGCGCTGTTTATCGAGGAGAAGATCCCCGGGCTGGAAGACCGCCTCAACAGCGCGGTGGAAGTGAACAGCAAGATGGCGGACGCCGAAACTGGCTCGTTGCTAGATCGGCTGGTGGACGACGCCGTCCAGCAGGTCCGCTCGATCCCGATCACTACCGTCGTCGACCGTAAAAAAGAGCGGATCATGGCCGTGGCCGCCGGCGCGGGGGCACTGCTCTTCCTGGTTTATGGCTACTACGCGTCGGACGCCATTCTGAGTGCCTTTTCCGGCGTCAAATACACCCTCGCGGCCGTCGAGGACCAACCGCCGATGACCGTGGCGCCCGGCAACGTCGAAATCGAACGCGGGGCGACGCAGGAGGTGATCGTCGAACTCCGCGACCCCACCGAAGAGGAGGTGTTTATCACCTTCCGCACCCCGGGCGGCGAGTGGCAGAAGGCGGCCATGCGCAAAGGTATCGGGCAGCCGGTGTATCTCCATGAATTCGTCGGCGTGCAGGAGCCGCTGGAGTACTTCGTCCAGCACGACGAGCTGCAGTCGGACATCTTCACGGTATCCCTCTACGCCTTCCCCGAGATCGAACGTATCGATCTTCGCTACACCTACCCGGCCTACACGGGCCTGCCGCCGCGGGTCGAGGAGGACCGGGGCGATATCCGGGGCCTGAAAGGCGCCCGGGTCGGCGTGAGTGTTACCGCCACGGGCGACCTCGAGGACGCGGCGCTGGTCATGGAGAGCGGCCGGCGCGTGCCCCTGCAATCCGCCGGCGACGGCGTCTACCGCGCCGAAATCGCGCTCGAAGCCGAGGACCTGTACCACGTGGAGCTGCGCGACCGCGCCGGCAAGCAGAACAAGTTTCCGGACGACTACCTGATCGTCCCGGAAGAAGACGAACGTCCGCGGATCACCATCACCGACCCCCAGCAGGACGTACGCGTGAACGCGATCGAGGAGGTCGTGGTCGCGGCGAAGGTGGAGGACGACTACGGGGTGAAGGACCTGCGGCTCCGCTTCTCGGTCAATGGGGAGGATGAAGAGACCGTTGTGCTCATGCCGGCCGACCAGGCCCGCGCGGCCGAGGTCACCGGCGATTACGTCTTTTTCCTGGAAGATTACGAACTCGAACCGGGCGACGTGATCTCCTATTATGTCGAGGCCGAAGACTTCTTCGCCGGCCGCGACGCCGAGGCGTCGGACATGTACTTCATCGAGGTAGCGCCGTTCGACCAGCGCTTCACGCAGGCCAACAACGCCGGAGGCGGTGGCGGCGGCGGTGGTGGGCAGAGCCGGACGGTCATCAGCCAGCAGGAGATCATCGCCGCGACGTGGAAGCTCCACCGGTCGCGCAACGAAGGGACCCCGGAGGCCTTCCAGGAGGCCGTGCGCGGGCTCGTTCAGGCCCAGGCCAGCTTGAAGGAGAGCATCGAGGAGCGGATCGGATCGACGGCGTTCTCCCTCGAACTGCGCGACAGCGAGGACAGCCAGAAGATCGTCGAGTACCTCCGCGGGGCGGTGGACGAGATGGCCGGCGCGATCGAGGTCCTTGAAACCGCGAAGCTCGAAGAAGCCCTCGCGCCCGAACGCCGCGCTCTCAACTTCCTCCTCCGCGCCGACGCGCTCAACCGCGACCGACAGGTGGCGCTGAACCGCAACCAGCAAGGCGGCGGTGGCGGCGGAGGTGGGTCCATGGAGGATCGGATGACGGAGCTGATGGATCTTGAGCTGGACATCTCCCGTGATAAATACGAGATGCAGCAGCAGTCGCCCCAGCCGGGCGGCGGTGGCGGCGAGCAGCAGATGGACGACGCCATGCAGCGGATCAAGGAACTGGCCCGCAAGCAACAGCGCCTCGCCAAC
The DNA here is from genome assembly GCA_041738655.1 of Rhodothermales bacterium. GTDB lineage: Bacteria > Bacteroidota > Rhodothermia > Rhodothermales > JAHQVL01 > JAWKNW01. Next base: position 2,933 of record JBGSPJ010000671.1, read on the forward strand.
CAGCGGCAGCAATCCCTCCAGGGCGAAGACGAAAAGCGGTTCATCGAACGCCTCAAGCGGGATCAGGACGAGATCCGCGAACAGGCCGAGGAACTCGCCCAACAGATGGAGCAGATGAGCCGCGGCGAGGAAAACGTCTCCCGCGAGATGCAGCAGGGACTGCAGCGCGCCATCGACAACATGCGTGAAGCCGAACGGTCGTTGCGCAACGGCGACGATCAGCGGGCGGCCGCCCAGCAGCAGCAGGCGCTGAACGAGTTGGACCAGCTCCAGCAAGACATGCGCATGGCCGGCGCCGACAACAAGCGCGAGCTGCTCGATGAGTTCGCGCGGGACTTCGAGGAGATGCGCGCGCAGGAGGAGCGTCTGGGATCCGACATCGCCTCCGCCTTCGAAAAAGCGCAGGAAACCGGGAGGATCGATCAGGAGGAGCTCGAAAACCTCCGCGAAAACCGCGAGAGCATGCGCAATAACCTCGATCGCATGAAACGCCAGGCCGAGTCGCTCGAAGCCGGCATCCGCGAGGAAGACCCCGAAGCCGCCACGACCCTGCGCAACATGATGCAGCAGATGCGCCGGGACGACCTCGAGAAAAACATGGACGACTCACAGTCTGCCCTCGAACGCGGCTGGATCGATTTCGCCGAGCGCATCCAGGACTCCATCGACGAGTCCCTCCGCGGCCTCACCACCCAGGCCCGCGAGCTGCAGGAAAACCTCCCGCAGACCGACGAGGATCAGCTGCGCCGCGCCCTGGCCGACCTCCAGGATATCCGGGAGCGGATGGAAGAGGCGCAGGAGCGCGCCGGCCAGCAGGGCCAACCATCCCAAAGCCAACAATCCCAGAATCCTCAACAAAGCCAGCAGCAGGGCCAACAGCCCGGGCAGGACAGCCAGGGTCAGCAGAGCCAGAACCCTCAGGGACAGCAGGGCCAACAGGGACAGCAAAGCGAGGGACAACCCGGCCAACAGGGCGGCGCCCGCGGCCAGGCGGCCCGGATGCAGCAGCAGGCGCGTCAGGCGCAGCAGACCCTCGAACGCCTGCAGGAACAGCTGGGCGGTGAGCAGGAAGGGGATGGCGAGATGCAGCGCAGCCTCCAGCGCGCCCAGCAATCCCTCCGCCGCGTCGCGGACGCCAGCTTCACCGGCATCCTGATCGACGAGGAGTCGGCGAAAGACTTCTTCAACGAAAACGTGTACGACCCGCTGTCGGACCTCGAGATGCTGCTTTCCCGCCAGCTCGATACCATCGAGATGGAAAAGAAGCTCTACGGCTCCCGCAACGCCGACGTGCCGGACGAATACCGGGACGCCGTCGACCGCTACTACGAGTCGCTCTCGAAGTCCAGGAATGAATAGCGTTGGCACGGACATTACATCAACCTTGATACGGTGGACAGAATGTTGCGCATACTTACTGCATCAATCACCCCTACTTAAGCTGAGTAGCATTTTTTCAACTTGGAGTCTTCGATGGGTTACTGGGAAGTGCATTGAAATCAGAGGGTCCCCTCCTCATTGAGGAGGGGAAATCCCGACCTGGGTCGGGATGGGGAGGTAAAAACCCCCGCCGCGGCCCCACCACCCCATCCCGGCTGCGATACATCGCCGCCGGGATCTGCCCCTCCTCGGAGAGGAGGGGACCATCAAGTTTTCTCGTGTCAGCCGATTGTAAGAAATCTGTCCATGTATTGACTTGGTTGTTGACTCGTTAACTATTGAGCTTTCATGCCCCAAACCTGGTTAGAACGCCTTTTTAAGTTCAACAGCCTGCAGTTCTCCGAAGGCGAGATCGGCGTCCAGATCGGGCCCTGGCTGTGGCTGATCGCCGGCGTGCTGCTGCTCGTCGGCGTGGCGTTCGCGGTTATTTATGGCATCACAAACCTCTTCGCCTCGACACGGGCGAAGGCGTTTTCGCTGTCGCTCCGCCTCACGGCGCTTGCGCTCCTGTTCCTGCCGCTCATCGAGCCGGTGCTCATCACCCCGGATGTCGTGCCCGATGAGAATTTCGTCGCGGTGCTGGTCGACGCCTCCGAGAGCATGACCATCCCGGACGCCGGCGCGGGCCGTACCCGGTTTGGCGAGGTCGCTTCGTTATTGCAGGACCCCGATCGAGCCCTCGGTGCCGGCCTTGAGGAGCACTTCAACGTCCGGTATTACACCTTTGGCGAACGCGTCAGCCGGGTGGATAGCGTCCAGCACGCCGCGGCCGACGGAAACGGCACCAACCTCTCCGCCGCGCTCGACCGTGTGATTTCCGACTTCCGGGGCGTCCCACTTGCCGGCGTGGTCCTGATGACCGACGGCGGCGACAACAGCGACGGCGTGCCGCTCAACGAGGCCGAGCAGCTCCGCGCCATGAATGTGCCGCTTCATGTCGTCGGGATCGGGCAGACGGCCTTTGCGCAGGACCGCGAGCTGCTCGATGCGTCCGTCAGCCGGAGCGTCGAGGAGACGACGGGGGCCGAGATCGAGGTAAAGGTCCGCAGCTGGGCGGCGGAGCCCGAGCCGGTCGCGTTTAACCTCTTTCGCGGCGAGGAGCGCGTCTTCACCGAGACGCGGACGCTGAAGGGGGATGGCAAGGTCGACCAGTTTACGTTTTTCTACGAGCCGGCATCCACCGAAGCCCTCGAATACACCCTCACGATCGACGCGGCGGCCGGCGAACAGAATACGGCCAACAACGCCCACCACGTGTTGATCGACACCCGGCAGGACACCATCCGCGTCCTCTACATCGACGGGCATCTGCGGCCCGAGTTCAAGTTCTCGAAGCGGGCGATGGAAGACGATCAGGTGATCGAGGTGTCGTCGGTCGCTCGGACCGGGCCGGCGCAGTACTATCGGCAGGGGATCGAATCGCCGCAGCAACTCCAGGGCGGTTTCCCGCGGGATCGGGCCGAGATGTTCTCGTACCATACCGTGCTTCTGGGGGATATGGAGGCCGGCGCGTTCACGCTGGACCAGCTTGAACTCATGGAGACGTTTGTCCGCGTCCGCGGCGGCGGCTTCCTGATGATCGGCGGCTCCAAGACGTTCGCCGAGGGCGACTACTGGAACACCCGCGTGGCGGACATGCTGCCGATCGAGATTGACCCCTCCCGCCGCTTTGTCGTCCCCCCCTCGTTCGGCGACGCCGAGGGCCCGCCCGATGCACAGGGCTTCCGGTTCGCGCCGACGGCGGTGGGCATGGAAAACCCGATCCTGAAACTATCGCCCGACGGCGACAACAACCGGTTGTTGTGGGATGACATGCCGGGCCTGACCAGCATCAACTTCCTCGGCCGGATCAAGCCCGGCGCCGTGGTGCTGGCCGAAAAGCCGGACGACCGGTTCGGGGCTTCGGAGCCGCTACTGGCCGTACAGCGCT
>JBGSPJ010000007.1:0-41027 GCA_041738655.1 Rhodothermales bacterium
CATAGTCGTCGACGATGCGACGTCGAAGCGCATAAGGCAGGGCAGTACCCATGACAATGAGGGGCTCGTTATCACAATGTCAACGAACAATCTATGTAACTCTATAGCGCTATAATAGCTGTGACCCTACAGCGCCTGACAAATATTGCGTCTTTACGGGTGTTGAGTGCCCGTCATTCATACCGCAGGCTGTCGACAGGATCTCGCAGGGCGATGGTGACCGCCTGCGCACCGACGGTCAGCACCGCGATCAGCAGTGCGAGCACGCCGGCCAGCAGGTACTGAGTAGCCGCGCCAGGCAACCGGTAGGCAAACTGGCCCAACCACACATCCGTAAGTAAATAAGCAATAGGAGTGGCGACGACCGACGCGACGAGGACCAGGGACAGCAACTCGCGTGTCAGCAGCCTGGCGATTTGTGCAACCGACGCGCCGAGTATCTTCCGGATGCCGATTTCCTTTGTTCGCCGCTCTGCCGAAAAAGCCATCAATCCCAGCAACCCAAGACACGCGATAAAGATGGCTAACGCACTAAACCCTGCAAGCGTCTGCCCAAGCCGGCGCTCCGACGTATACTGAGCGGCGCCCGCCTCATCGAGGAACGTATAGGTAAATGGCCGGCGCGACCCGAACGAGCGCCAGACGGTTTCCACACCCGCCAGCGTCGATTCCAGATCGCCCGTGGACAGACGCAGCGTCAGTACGGCGACTTGCTCGGGGATCACCCGTAGCGCCAGAGGCTGAATCGCCTCGTGCAGCGAGCGAAAGTTGAACGAACGCACCACGCCGATGATGACACCTCCGCTGGGCCAGGCATCAAACCGCCGGCCCACCGCCTGCTCCGGGCGTTGAAACCCGAGCTGAGCCGCCGCCGCTTCGTTGATCACCAGCGCACCCGAGCTGTCCGACACAAACTCCTCGGAAAACCCGCGCCCGGCAACGATATCGATTTCGTAGACATCGAGGAACTGCGCATCGACCAGCAGGTGCGTCATCGCGGTTTCGATCATCGTCCCATCGGCCGTCTCCACCGTCATCAACCAGTTCCCATCCCGCAGGCTCGCCGCCGGCGATTCGGACGAGGCCGTGACGCCTTCAACACCGGGTTGCTGAAGCAGCGATGCCTTGACGGCATCCAGTTGTTGGCGAATGGCCGTATCCTCGCCAAAAGGTATCGCCACCATATGCTGCCGGCGGAAGCCCGGGTCGAACGCGTTCACGTATTCGATCTGGGAAAAAATGACGGCCGTGGCCGCTACGAGGGTGATCGAGATGGTAAACTGCAGCACCACGAGTGCCCGACGCATGCGGCCTTTCTCCGAACCATGCTTCCCTTTGATCACCAGAGCCGGCTTGAATCTGGCCAGATAAAAGGCCGGATAACTGCCGGCCGCTATCCCCACCACGAGCCACAGAAACGCCACCATACCCAGCATCCACGGAAGCTCCCCGCCGCCCACTACCAACGGCTTGCCCAGGTACGCCGCAAAAGCCGGCAGCGAGAGCCAGACAATACCCATCGCCAGCAACAGGCTGCAGAAGCTCAGCAGCATCGATTCGATGAGGAACTGCGCCGCCACCTGCTCTCGACGGGCCCCGACGGCCTTGCGCACGCCCACTTCTCGGACCCGCTCGGCGGCGCGCGCCGTGCTCAAATTGATGAAGTTGACACACGCCAGGAGCAGGATAAAGAATCCGATGAGGCCCAGGATCGACATCATGCTTGCCGAGCCGATCGGGCCGGCCTGCTGCGTGCGATCCGACGTGAGATAGATTTCGGACAGGGGCTCAAGAGCGAGCTTGAAGGCCCACGCTGTTTCCCGCTCGATGGTGGCGGCACGTTGCTGCAACCCACTATTCATCCGGGCCGATAACGCGGTGGCGTCTGTACCGGGACGGACCCGGATGTAGGTATAAAATTGCGCGGACACCCAGTTTGTAAACAGCCACGACTGCATCGCCTCCACACTGGACATGCTACCCAGGATCTGGATATCGAGGTGCGCATTTGCCGTCAGCGGCATAAGCACCCCGGTCACCATCGCATCGACCTCCCTATTGATGCGCAGCGTCTGCCCAACGGGATCTTCGTCGCCGAAATACCGGCCGGCCGCGGCCGGCGTCATCACGACACTGAACGGGTTGTCGAGCGCCGTGGTGGGGTCGCCCTGAATCAACGTCATGCCGAGCACGTCGAACACCGTGGAGTCGGCAAAGAACACCTGCTTTTCCTGGAAAACCGTCGTTCCACGTTCGAACTCGAAGCTGCCCTTAAAAAGCCGCGTCGCCGCTTCAACATCCGGCAGGGTTTCAAGGAGAAACGGAGCAACCGGCGCGGCCGTGACGGCAGAGCGCTCAAGCTCGCCGCCAGCGGCATCATCCGTCACCACCCGATAGATGCGTTCGTAGTTGGGGAAAAACCGGTCGTAGCTGGCCTCATACCGCACATAGATGGCCAACACGATACACGCCGCCATGCCGATCATGAGGCCCAGCCCATTGATGAGCGTAAAGCCCCGGTAACGCCAGAAGTGGCGAACGGCGATTTTGAAGTAGTTTTTGATCATGGCATTTTATGGTAGGGGCGCACGGCCGTCATTCATACCGCAGGCTATCCACTGGATCCGCCAGCGCGGTGCGGATGGCCTGGTAGATGACCGTGACGAGGGCGACGGACATCGCGAGCACGCCGGCGATCAGGAAGACATCCACTCCCAGATCCATCCGGTACGCAAACCCATCCAGCCAGCGGCGCATGGCGAAGTAGGCGACCGGCACGGCGACCACAAAAGCGGCGGCGACGAGCAGCATAAATTCGCGCGAAAGCAGCGTCACAAGGTCCGCCACCGTGGCGCCCAGCACTTTGCGGATGCCGATTTCCTTCGAGCGCCGCTCCGTGGCGTAAGCCGCGAGCCCGAAGAGGCCCAGCGAGGCGATGAGGACGGCGAGGAGCGTGAAGTAGCCGAAGGCATGCCCGAGCCGGCGTTCCGATTTGTAGAGGTCGTCGAAAACGTCGTCCAGAAACGCAGACTCCACCGGAAAGTCGGTAAAACCATCCATGGTCTCAGTGATGAAGGCGAGGGTAGCCGGGATGTTGTTTCCGGAGATGCGGATGGCCAGATGGTTGTACCAGTTGCCGCTCATCCGAACCATCATCGGCGCGATCGGGAGATGGAGCGAATGGAGGTGGAAGTCCTTCATCACCCCCACCACGTGCCCATCCTCCATGAACCGTTTCCCGATGGCCGTGGCCGGCGTCCACCCCAGCGCGGCGATGGCCGTTTCGTTGAGGATGACGGCTTCGAGCGTATCGGTTGAAAATTCCGGCGTAAACGGCCGACCGGCGATGATGGGGATGTCGAAGACCTCGAAGAAGTCGTACCCGACGTTCGCCTGGTAGACCGAAAGGGTTTGATCCCCTTCACGTCCTTCCCAGGAGCTCACCCCGTTAGATGAGCTGATGTTGGTCGGCAGCGAACTGACGGCGGTCACCCCCAGCACATCGGGATGACGACCAAAGGCGGCCGTTAACACATCGGCATCCTGCCGCAGGGCCGAGTCGTTAATCGGCACGGTGACGATGTGCTCGCGGGTGTAGCCGAGCGCTTTCTGCTGGATGTAATCGAGCTGGCGGTAGATGATGAGGCTGCCGGCGATCAGCACGATAGAGGCCGTGTACTGGAAGACGATCAACGCGCGCTGCACCAGCGAGCGATCCTTACCTCCACCCAAAACCCCTTTCAGCGTCTGGATAGGCCGCAGCCGGGACATGTAGAGGGCGGGATAACTGCCGGAGAGCAGTCCGACTACCAGGACCAGGCCGGCGAGCAGCGGATACAGCAGCGGCTGATCCCATCCAAGCGTTATGGGGCGATCGACGAGTGCGGCGAAGACGGGCGCGCTCAACCGGGCCAGCACGATGCCGAGGCCGAGCGCGAAGAACGCCATCAACACCGATTCGCTGATGAACTGGGCCGTGATTTGCGCGCGATGCGCTCCGATCGACTGACGCAACCCGACCTCCTTCGCCCGTTTGATCGACCGCGCGATGGCCAGGTTCATGTAGTTGATGCAGGCCAGCAGGAGGATCACGATACCGATCGCGCCGAAGAGGTAGACATAGCGGATGTCGCCGGGCGCCCCGAGGTCGAAGTTGACCTCGGAATACAGGTGGATGTCGGTCATCGCCTCGACGATGTATTCGTAGTTGCCGGCCTCTTCCGCACCTACATGCCGCAAGACAAAATCGGGCATGGCGGCCTGCAGCGCATCAGGGTCGGCGTCTACGTGCAGCCGGAAGTAGGTATGCCACGAGTTGTTCGTCCAGTAGGCGAGGCTACCCGTGTAGTCCGCATTGGCCAGGATGGGAAGGATAAAATCGAACGTGAAGTGCGCGTTGTCCGGCACGTCGGCCACGACGGCGTCGACCCGGAGCGGCAGCGTGCCGGCCCAGTATTGCACCTCGACGGTCTGCCCGATGGGATCGTCCTCGCCAAACAATCGTTTCGCAAGCGTGGCCGAGACCACCATCCCGTCTGGCGAACGGAGCACGGTGGACACATCGCCGCGCTCGAGCGGGAACGGCATCACATCGAAGAAACTCGAATCGGCCCAGATGCCCGCCTCCAGGAAGTGCGCCTCGCCGTACCCGATCAACACACTGATGGAGGTGAGGGCCGTGGCGTGAGCCACCTGGGGGAAGTCGGCCTCGAGAGTGCGGGCGAGCGGGGCCGGCGTGACGGCGAACATATCGCTGCCCATAAACACATTGTTCGGCTGCCGCTCGACGATCCGGAAGACCTGGTCGGCGCCCGGGTGGAAGCGGTCGTAGCTCAGCTCGTACCGGATAAACGAGGCGATCAGCAGGAAGCAGCCGATGCCGAGCGCGAGGCCCAGGATGTTGAGTCCGCTGTAGAGCTTCTGCTGCCGCATCGTGCGGAGGGCGATTTTGAGGTAGTTTTTGAGCATATCGTTTTATGTACGGGCGCACGGCCGTGCGCCCGTAGGGGATCGGGCTATAGGCCCTGAAAATCCGGCATTGAATTCCTAGATTTCATGGCTTCCGCAAAGAGCCGGCATCGAATCGCATCCGATAGATGCCTATTCATACCGTAAGCTTCTCACCGGATCGGCCAGGGCGGCGCGGAGGGCCTGGTAGCCGACGGTACCCAAAGCCAGCAGCATGGCGATGCTCCCGGCAAGGACGAACACGTGCCACGTGATGTCGATCCTGTAGACAAATCCGTCGAGCCAGCGCTGCATCCCCAGATAAACAGCCGGGCATGCCAGCACGAAGCCGACGAGCATCAACCAGAAAAAGTCCCTCGAGAGCAGCACCACGATGTTTGAAACGGCGGCACCGAGTATCTTGCGGATGCCAATCTCTTTCGTCCGCTGCTCGGCCGTAAACGATGCGAGGCCGAATAGTCCCAGACAAGCCACCAGGATAGCCAGGAGAGCAAAACTTCCGAGGAGTTGCCCCAAGCGTATGTCCGCGCGGTACAGTGCGGCGAATTCCTCGTCGACAAAGCTGTAACGGAACGGCTGCGCCGGCGCCATCCGGTTCCAAATACGTTCGATGGAAGCGAGTGTCTGGGGAAGATCCCGACCCGAAATCTTGGCAAGTACAAAGTTGGAGGCCCCCGGGCGTACGCTGAAATACTGCGGGTGTATTGGATCCCGATACGAGTTGTTGTGATAATCTTTCACTACGCCAATCACATTGAAGCGGGTGCCAAACACCTCTATCCACTTGCCCACGGGGCTTTCCCATCCCATGGTCTTCACCATGGTCTCGTTGACCACGATGGACTGCTCCGCATCAGCCGAAAAAGCCTGGCCGAAAAAGCGCCCCGAAACAAGTTGCAAACCCATCGTTTCGAGGTAGTCGTAATCGACGAAAAAGCCGTATGCGACCACGGAGGTTTGTTCATCCGGGATTCCCCCTTCGACCTCTTCAGGGCTGATCATGCTGATCGCGCCCTCCTGAAGCAGACTCGACGCCGAGGCGACATACTCGATGGCAGAGATCCCCATCAGCTCGGAACGGAATGTGTCGTACCTGCCGTCCAAAGCGTTTTCCAACGACCCGGCCGCGACGGCTGTCCCCCCTCGTGTCGAGACCGCAAGGATTTGTGAATCGGCGAAGCCCGGGCGATCATTCCGAACGAGTTGCATTTGATTGTAGATGACCACTGTGGCCGCGATCAGCGATACCGACACAAAAAACTGAAACACGACAAGCCCCTTGCTTACCCCGAGCGAACGGCGTTGGCCAGTATTACCCTTCAACACGCGCTCTGGCTCGAACGACGCAAGAAAAAAGGCGGGATAACTGCCGGCACCGATGCCCACGAACAAGGCCAGACCTAAGCTCATCCCGATGATCTCGGGATCACGGGAAAGTTCGAGCGATAGATCCCGCAGCATCAGCCCATTAAAAAGCGGTAGCGCCAAACTGGCCAGTACCCACGCACCAACAAGCGACATGAGCGTGAGCAGTACCGACTCCACCAGAAACTGTGCGATCAACTGGTGCCGCAGCGCACCCACAGCCTTTCGTACTGCTATTTCTCGTGCTTTTTTGGAGGCGGACGCCGTGGCCAGATTCAAGTAGTTGATACATGCGATTCCCAGAATCAGCATGGCGATGGCCGAGAATAGCCACACATAGCGGATATCGCCTTTGGGCCGCACATCGCCGCGGATATCCGGCGCTCTCAGGTGAAGATCGAGCAGCGGCGTAGGCACGAAAGCGTTCGAGTCATCCAGGTCTGGCATGTAGCGCTCGCGAAACGCCGGCATCTTTGCCGCCAGTGGGTCCACCGCATCCGAGCTCGAAATCAATGCATACGTACTCACGTTCCGACGATCCCATCGGTCGCGTTCGACCCCCATACCGAACAACGACTCGAACGACCCGAGGAAGTCGAATCCAAGGTGCGTATTTTTGGGAAGATCGACAAAGACACCGGTTACAACAAACGTGTAGGTGTTGTCGATGAGGAGTTCTTTACTGATAGGATCGGAGTCGCCAAAATACTTTTTCGACATCGATTCCGAGATGAAGAGGGTAAACGGCTCGCGGAGACCAACCGCCGGTTCGCCGGCAATCACTGGCAAATCGAACAGATCGAACAACTCTGGGTCGGCGAAGCCAACCTTCTCTTCAAAAAATCGATTATCGCCGGCCTGAACGAGTTTGTTGGGCTCCATGCTCAACCGCGCCACTTGCGTTACTTCCGGGTAATCCTCCTTCAAAGCGGCAGCCATCTGGAGTGGCGTGAGTGCCCAACCGGCTCGCCCTCCACTGGCCCAGTTGGCGTACCGCGTCATCCTTACGATGCGGTCGGCCTTGGCGTGATAGGCATCATAGCGCAGCTCACCTTGTATGAACAGCAGGATCAGCAGGCACGCCGCCAGCCCGACCGCCAGCCCGACGATGTTGATCGCGGCGTACCCGCGATGCCGGCGCAGATTGCGAAAGGCGATATGGAGGTAGGTTTTGAGCATATCGTTATTCATACCGCAAACTTTTCACCGGATCAGCGAGGGCTGACCGGATGGCCTGGTAGGCGATGGCGAGGAAGGCAATCACGATCGCCAGAAAACCAACCAGCAGGAATACGCCGGCGCCCAGATCCGTTCGATAGGCAAACGTATCAAGCCATCGCCGCATGGCAAAAAAGGCCCGGGGCCACGCGATGACGGTGGCCAGCGCGATGAGCTTCAGAAAATCCGCCGAGAGCAGGCCGACCAGCGCCGGCACGCTGGCGCCAAGCACCTTCCGAACACCGATCTCTTTGGTGCGCCGCGACGCCGCCAGCGTCGCCAGGCCGATCAATCCCATCGAAGCGATAAGAATGGCAAAAAGCGTCGAGTAGCCGACGATCTGCGCCCACTTCCGCTCACTGGCGTATTGGCGTTGCACATCCTCATCGAGAAAGAAATAATCAAACGGACGATCGGGCGAAACCGACTTCCAGGCCGTCTCGATGGCGGAGAGCGCCCCGGGGACATCTCCCGGCTGCAGACGAACGAGGATGGCGCCGAAACCAAACTCGGGGTCCATGTGCCAGAACGAGGCGCCGATCGGTTCATGCAAAGATCGCGAATGGTAGTCCTTCACGACGCCGATCACCGTCCGCGGCTCGGCCTCGTCGTCGTAGCCAACGAGGCGCTGCCCGATCGGCTCTTCCCAGCCAAACGCTTCGGCAAATCGCTCGGTGACGATGACCGATTGGGTGGGGTCGGAGGGATACTCCCGGGAGAAATTCCGGCCGGCGACCAGCTCCATGCCGGCCGTATCGAGGTATTCGTAATCCACGCGGAGCCGGGCCGATGCACGGGGCGTCCCATCGGGCTCCTGCCAGGAGACGTTGTCGTAACTGCGGGTGAACGAGTAGCCGGCGCCGGCAACGGAAACGATTTCGGGCCGGCCGGCGAGTGCCTGCTTAAACGCCTCGACCGTCTGTATGGAGCGCTCCGAAAAATCGTACGTATTCAGCGCGACGACCTGCTCGCTATCGAAGCCCAGATCTTTCTGGTACAGATAGGTAAGCTGTCGCGTCATGATCGTCGTTGCAATCATAAGCACAATGGCCAGCGCATACTGGAGCACGACAAGCGCCCGCGTGAGCCGTGCCCTCCCGCCGACCCGCGCTTCGCCTTTGAGCGCGTGGATGGGTCTGAAGGCGCTGAGCACCAGCGTGGGATAACTGCCGGCGAGCAAACCAACCGTTAGCGCGAGTGCAATCAGGGAGAGGATGGCGATCGGAGTGCCGAGCGGCGCCATGGGCAGCGGCAGATCCGTAAGTGCGTTAAAGAGAGGCAACGCCGCCCAACAGAGCGCGACCGCGATCACCACGGCCGACACGCTCATCAGGATCGCCTCTCCCAAAAATTGCTGCGCGAGCTGCCCTCGCCGGGCCCCGAGCACTTTGCGCACGCCGACCTCGCGCGCCCGGCTCGTCGAGCGACCGATAGCGAGCGTCATGAAGTTGATGCAGGCGATCAGGAGCACCAGCAGTCCGATTCCGCCCAGAATCCAGGAATACGCGGGATTGTGGGTCGGCTGCTCGTAAGGACCCTCTATTTCAGGCTGAAAATGGAGGTCACCGAGCGGTTGGAGGACGAGTTGGAACGCGTCGTCGCCAGGCGCGAGATACCCCGCGTCGCGCCGGCCCTGGATAAAATCGGCAAACGCCGAAGCCACGAGCGGGACAAAAGCCTGCTCCAACGCCTCCGGATCCTGCTCTTCCCTCAGCAACACATAGGTGGAAGCGCGTCCGCCCCAGTTGTTTGAGCCTGTGCCGAAGTTGGGGTACTGCGAAAACGGTATGAGGATGTTCAGGTCCAGGCTCGACTGCGCCGGCAGGTCGCGCATGACGGCTGAAATCGTGAAGTCGACCAACCCCTCCGCCGTCTGCACCTGGAGTCGCTGGCCGATTACTTCCGCCGGAGCCATCGATCCGAAATACTTCCTGGCGATGCTTTCGCTCACGACCAGCGTCTGAGGGTCGCGCAGGCTGCTCGCGGCATTCCCGGCTATCAGCGGCAGCGTGAACACATCGAACACCGTTGAATCGGCATAAAAGAACGGCTCAACGTGGGGGTTCGTCCCCTCCCGGACCAGGATCGAATTGCGAACCAGACGGGTGTAGCTTTCGATACCCGGGAACTGCTCCGCCGCGCCCGGCCCCGTTTCGGGAAACTGGAGGACGCGATAGTAGAGGCTTCCGTCTGGCGCCTGCTCCCGGTGGAGCAGCCGATAGATGCGCGCATAGTTTGTGTTGAACCGGTCGAAGCCGGCTTCATAGCGGACAAACAGAAACAGCAGCAGGCACGTCGCCACACCGATGGCCAGGCCGGCGATGTTGATAAACGCGTAGCCTTTCTGCCGGCGCAGGTTGCGTAGGGCGATTTTGAGGTAGTTTGTCAGCATGGTTTTGTCGTCGTAGGGGCGCTCGGCCGTGCGCCCTGAATAAAACCGGCCATTCCGCATGGGGCGCACGGCCGTGCGCCCCTACGGGTAATCGCGGGGATCGCATTTATTCATACCGCAGGCTTTTCACCGGGTCGGCGAGTGCCGCCCGGACGGCGTGGTACCCCACGGTGGCGAGGGAGACGGCCACGGCCACCAGGCCGGCGAGGAGGAATGGCGACACCCCGATGTCGATTCGATAGGCAAACCCTTCCAGCCACTGGCGCATCCCCAGGTAGGTGATCGGGGCCGCGATAAACGCCGCCAGCACGACCTGGACGACAAAGGAGCGCGAAAGTGTCGTAACGATGTCCGAGATGGACGCGCCCAACACCTTTCGAATGCCGATTTCCTTCTTCCGCACGATGGTCGAGAACGCCGCGAGCCCGAATACGCCCAGGCAGGCAATCAGCAGCGCCACGGCCGCGAACACATTAAAAAGGCGGCCCTGCCGTTGCTCGCTGGCGTACAGCCTGTCGAGGTGCTCGTCCAGAAAAGCGTAATCAAACGGATAAGCCGGCGCCTGGTCATTCCAGATGCCCTCAATCGCGGCGATCACCTCGGACGTACGGCCGGCCTCTACCTTCACACCCACCGCCCGGCCGGTAAAATCAGTGGAAATGAGGAGCGGCTCGACGGTTTCGTGCAGGCTCGCGAAGTGGAAATCCTTCACGACACCCACAATGGTCCGCGGGATCGAGTCAAAATAAACGACGTTGGCCTGGCGGCCCAGCACTTCGTCCAACGACAGCCCCAACTCGGCCACGGCGCGTTCATTTAGCAGGAGCGACCGCGAGCTGTCGGTAGCCATCTCGCGGGAAAATCCCCGGCCGGCGATTACTTCCAGCCCGTACGTCTCGATGTACCCAAAATCAACGAAGGCGGTGTTCATGCGCACGGGCTGATCGATCCCTGTCACATGCACCGTGGAGGCGTCGTGGAATCCTCCGGGATGCCCTGAGCTGAAGCTGACGCTCTGAACGCCCGGCGTGCTGGCGAGACGTTCCTCGACCAGCGATCGCTGCGCGCGGATCTCGGGATTGTTCATCTGGAATAACACCACGTGATCCCGATCGAATCCGAGGTTGATCTCGCGCAGATAGGCCAGCTGCTGGTGGATGATAAACGTGCCGCAGAGGAGTCCGATTGACAGCAGAAACTGAAAGACAACGAGCCCCTGTCTGATCGCCGGCATCGATGCCTCACCGGCGCCCCGCCCGCCCTTGAGCGCCTGAATGGGCTTGTACGAAGCCATCAGCCATCCGGGGTAGAGACCGGCCAGGATGGATATGACGAGCGTCGTTCCCGCCAGGCCTACCAGGATCTGCCAGAGGGGCAGTACAGGGTTCAGGCGGATATCAAACACCTGCTCGAAGAACGGAAGTGCGGTCCGGGCCAGCATCACCGCCGCCAGAATGGAGACCAGCGTCACGAGCAGGCTTTCCCCCAGCATCTGAAGGACGATCCGCATCCGGCCGGAGCCCAGCGCCTGCGAGATCCCGACCTCCACCCGGCGCTCGACCGATCGGGCAGTCGATAGATTTACATAGTTGAAACAGGCGACGGCGATGAGCAACAGGACGGCCAGGAAGAAGACCTGCACGGCCTGCCGGCTCCCGTGCCGCATGGGATCAAACCGGGTGTCGGCCTCGAAATAGACGGATCGGATCGGCTGCAGGCGGAGGTCGATGCGCGTCCCCGATACCGCAAAATCGTCCCCGAAATAGGTATTCATGAACCCCGGCAACCGGGCTTCGAGGGCGATCGGATCCGACGCCGGCGTCAGCCGGACGTAGGTGCAGAGGGAGTTACTCCACCATTCCGTCCACCACGACCGGTTCTGGTACGAGCTGAGGCTTTCGACGAAGTCGAACGTCAGGTGCGACGGCGCGAGCGAGCCGGCGAGCACGCCGGTCACCTCGACGTCGTAGTCGTTGTCCACCCGCAGCATCTGCCCCATGGCCGCGCTCGCCTCGCCGAAGTACCGCTCGGCTGTTTCGAGTGTGAGCACGACCGTGTGCGGCCGGCCCAGCGCCGTTTCGGCGTCTCCATGGAGCAGCGGAAGGTCAAAGAATTGAAAGAAGTTGGCGTCGACGTAGTAGTAACGCTCCTCCAGGAAACGTTCATCTCCATACTGCACGAGGCTCGTCCCGGGCATCACTCGTACCGTCTCCTCGACATCATCCGGAAGGTCCTGCTCCAGCGCCGACGCGAACGGCGCCGACGTCACGCCGACATCGTAGGCCTCGCCTCCGATGCCCGATACCCGCAGCAGGCGGTAGGTGCGTTCGGGTAGTGGGAGGCCACGATCCGTCTGCCACTCCGTCAGCACATAGAGCCCGATGAGGATGGCTGTCGCCAATCCGATCGTCAGGCCGAATACGTTGATCAGGCTGGTGGTCTTGTTTTTTAACAGGCCCCGCCAGACGAGTTTCAGATGCGTTTTGAGCATAGGGTTTTACCGTAGGGGCGCACGACCGTGCGCTCATGGTTCGTAGAGACGCAAGAATTTTGCGTCTCCACCGGTGCCACGTTTATTCATACCGCAGGCTTTTCACCGGATCCGCCAGGGCGGCGCGGATGGACTGGTAGGAAACGGTGAGCCACGCAATCGCCAGCGCGATCCCGCCGGCGAGCGGAAAGAGCCACCAGGCGACATCGATCCGGTACGCAAAACCCTCCAGCCAGCGGCTCATCCCGTACCAGGCCACCGGCGCGGCCACCACGACGGCCGCGACCACGAGCCAGCTGATTTCTCGGGATAACAAGACGACGATACTCCCAACGGAAGCCCCCAACACTTTCCGCACGCCGATCTCTTTCGTCCGCTGGGCCGCGGTGAAAGAAGCGAGCCCGAACAACCCCAGGCATCCGACAAACAGCGCAAAGCCGGCGAAGATGGTGAAGAGTTGCGCGAGTCGTTCTTCCGAACGATAGACGGCATCGAATCCCTGATCGACAAAGGCATACTCCAACGGCCAGCTCGGGAAAAACCGTCGCCAGGTCTCCTCGACAAACGCCATCGCCCCCGGGATGTCGGATCGATCCAGCCGGATGTGGGCCGTGTCGTACCAATCCGCATCGAAGAAGAAGATGACCGGTTCGACCACTTCACGCAGCGAGGCCATGTTAAAATCCGGGACGACGCCAACCAGGGGCCCCGACGTGCCGCGGTAGAGTATGCGTTTGCCCAGAGCGGGAATGGGGTCGTCGGGAGAAACGCCGGCATCCGCCGCGACCAGCCGCCATGCCGTGGCATTCAGGATCACTCCCGCCGAATCCGTGGCGAACTCCTCTCGAAACGTGCGGCCCGCGATGGGCTCCACACCCAGCGTTTCGAAGAAATCGTGCCCGATGGCGACCGTGCGCAGGGGGACGTCGAGCATGGGGTCGGGCGATCCTTCGAACTGGGTGCCGCTCCCGTTTAACAATTCACTCGGAAGCCGCTCGGAGGCAATCGAAATCTGCTCGATGCCGGGATGTGCCGCGAGGGCCTTCTTAAAAGCGACATACTGACGGACGAGCGCGGCGTCCGGAAAGTCGATCTGCACGACCTGGTCCTGATCAAACCCCAGGCCGGCGCTCCGGAGGTAGCTAAGCTGGTTGTAGATCGTCCCGGTACCCACGATCAGGGCGATCGAGATGGCAAACTGGAACACGACCAGCCCTTTGCGCAGCATCCTTCCATGTCCGCTCCGGGCAAAGGACCCTTTGAGCACCTGGGCCGGCCGAAACGACGATAACACGATGGCGGGATAGACGCCGGCCAACAGACCGACCAGTAGTACAAATCCAACCAACACGGGAATCAGGAAACCATCCCCCAACAGGTCGAACGCAATCGGGCGCGCGGCCAACGATTTGAACCAGGGCAAAAACGCATAAACCAGACCCACGGCAACAAAGACGGCGAGTGAAACCAGCACCAGCGATTCCGAAAGAAACTGCCGGATCAACTGGCTTCGGTCCGCGCCGGCCACTTTCCGAACCCCCACTTCTCGGGCCCGATCGACGCTGCGCGCCGTGGCGAGGTTGACGAAGTTGATGCACGCGATAAGTAGGATAAAAGCGGCGATTGCGACGAGCACATATATATAAGCAACATTGCCATTCGGCTCGATCTCGTCGTTGTGATGCGAGCGCAGGTGGATGTCCGTCAACGGCTGGAGGATGAGTTCGGCGCCATTCCAGTTCTGGCCGGCTTGGCGCTCGATAAACGCAGGTAATTCCTCCGCGAAGGATACAGGATCGATCTCGGGTGGGAAAAGGAGGTACGTGTAGATAGCGTTGTTTCCCCAGGCGGATTCGTAGTTAAAAATTTGGAATGCATCGAGTGTGGCCCACGAGACGAGAAAATCCGGATGGAAGTGGGCGTTATCCGGAAACGTCCCTACCACACCGGTGACTTCGAGCTCGAATTGATTGTCGACCGTCAGACGGCGCCCGATCGGGTCGGAGTCGCCGAAGTATTTCCGGGCCATTTCGGGGGTGATCAGCGCGGCAAGGGGCCGATCGGGCTTGAACGCTCCCTGAAGGATGGGCGCCGTGAATACATCGAAAAATGCAGGATTGACGAAAAAAATGCCCCCTTCACGGAATGTGCGATCTTCGTGAGACACAAGCCCGCTGTAGGTGTTCACCCAGGCCTGTTTGATCTCCGGATAGGAAGCCTCGAGCCGGCGAACAAACGGCGGATTGGTTGTAGGGATGCTGAAGTCGCCCCAGTCGCTTGCGATCCGGTAGATCCGATCGGCCTTTTCGTGGAAGCGGTCGTAGCTGAGTTCGTAACGGACGAACTGCACGATGAGAAGGCAACAGGCGACCCCAATAGCCAGTCCGATCACGTTGATCAACACGTAGCCGCGGTGCCGGCGGAGGGTACGCAGGGCGATTTTGAGGTGGTTTTTCAGCATGACGTTGATCGTTGTGGGGGGCGCACGACGGCGCGCCGTAGTCGAGACCCACTTTTTTGCTTCTCGACAGTCTGGGATTATTCATACCGCAGGCTTTTCACCGGATCTGCCAGCGCGGCTTTGATGGATTGATACCCCACGGTGAGCCAGGCAATGAGCAGGGTGGCGAGGCCGGCGAGGGCAAACACCCCCCAGCCGATATCCACGCGGTAGGCGAACCCCTCCACCCATCGATCCATCACGAACCAGGCGACCGGGAACGCGAGCACACACGCCCAGAGGACCATCCGCGTGAACTCTTTCGACAGCATCAGCAGAATAACCGGCACGCTCGCCCCGAGCACCTTGCGCACACCGATCTCCTTGGTGCGCTGCTGGGTGATAAACGACGCAAGACCAAACAGCCCGAGGCAGGCGATCAGGATGGCCAACACGGTGAAGCCGGTGAATAGCTGCCCCAGCCGGCGCTCGCGCTCGAAGAGCCGGCCGAAGTCCTCGTCGAGGAAGAAATAGCGAAACGGAAAGCCCGGCTCGTACGTCGTCCAGGTCGACTCCAGGAACGCGAGGGTGGCCGGCATCTCCCCGGGGCGGACACGTACGACGACGTTCGTGAACGCCTGCGGTCCGGGATAAAAGATCATCCCTTTGATTTCCAGCTGCATCGACTCCAGGTGGAAGTCCCGCACGACGCCCACGACCGTCCGAATCTCATCTGTCCCGTCGTCATTTCGAGATACCCAGGCCACCCGCTTGCCCACGGCTTCCTCGGGCGACCACCCGAAGAGCCGGGCCGCCGTCTCATTGATGAGAAACGCCTGCGTGGAGTCCGACGCGAAGTCGACCGAAAACCGCCTGCCGGCCGCCATCTCAAGCCCGAGCGTCTCGATGTACGTGTCGCTGATCGAGGCTATTTTCAGATTTCTAAGGTCCTCGTTGGTCCCGCCTTCAGGACGAAACACGGTGTCGCTCATAAACCGGCCCGGGACTCCATTCGCCGCGGCGACGTGCTCGACGCCGGGATGGGCCTCCAACACATCCCTCAAGGCCGGGTAGTGCCGGCGCATGGCCTCGGTCTCGATGGGTAACACCACCGCCTGCGCCCCGCGAAACCCGAGGTCGCGCTCCTGCATGTAGCGCAACTGGTTGTACATCACGCCGGTGCCCACCAGCAGCAACATCGAAATCGCGAACTGGGTGACGACCAGCGTGCGCCGCATCCACAGACCACGGGCGCCGGTGGTCAGCCGGCCCTTCAGGATCTCGATCGGACGGAACGACGAGAGCACGATGGCGGGATACAGCCCTGCCAGTAATCCCGCCACCAGGGCGACACTCAGCAATCCGAGCGCAACCGCGGGGTCGCTAAAGATATCGAGCGAAAGCGACTTCCCCGACAGCGTATTCAGCACCGGCAGCAACGCCACCATGAGCGCAAGGGCAAACACCATGGCCACGACAGCCATCAGGACCGACTCGCCCAGGAACTGCTGCACCAGACGCCGGCGATCCGATCCCAACACCTTCCGCAGCCCCACCTCCCGGGCCCGGTTCGCCGAACGCGCCGTCGAGAGGTTCATAAAGTTGATGCAGGCGATGAGCACGATAAACAGGGCCACAGCGAGCAGGATGTACACGTACTGGATGTCGCCGTTGATAGCGAAGTCGTTTTCGGCCTTCGAGTGGAGATGGATATCGGCCAGGGGGATGAGATAAAAGCCGTAGCGGACCCCCGAGGCGAGCAGGGCCTCGTAGCTCTGCCCGGTCGCCTGTTGGAACTGAGGGCCGGCATAGGTGCGCACCAGCTCCGGGAATTGGGCTTCGAGCGCATCGCCGGCATGCCCCTCGCGGAGGAGCACGTAGGTATAAAACGTATTGCCGATCCACTCCGGGCTCCGGCTCCGGTCCTGACTGAGGAGCGAACCCAGCATATTGAACTGGAAGTGGGTATTGTCCGGCACATCCGAAATCACACCCGTCACCGTGAGGTCGAGCTGGTTGTCCAGCACCAGCGTCTGCCCCAGCGGATCCGCCTCGCCGAAGTAGCGACGCGCGGTTGATTCCGTAAGGACTACCCCATCGGGCCGGCTGAGGGCGGTGCGGGCGTCCCCCTGTACAAAATCGAACGAAAAGACCTCAAATACCGTCGAATCCGCCCAGAAAAAGTCTTCTTCGTAAAACGAGCGGTCACCGCTACGCAGCAAGACACGCCCGGTATCCCAGATCCGGACGGCGGATTCGACCTCCGGGTAGTCCTGGCGCAACACTGCCGCCATCGGGGCCGAGGTGGTGGCCGAGTTGAACGTCTGGCCGGCGAGGGCACCCTCCAGATGCACGCGGTAGATCCGGTCCGCCCGCTCGTGCTTCGATTCAAAGCGCAGCTCGTCCCGCACGTACAGCAAGATCAGACAACATGCCGCCATCCCCACGGCCAGCCCGGCGATGTTGATAAACGCGTAGCTTTTATGCCGGCGCAAATTTCGAAACGCGATGATGAGATAGCTTCTAAGCATACCGTTGATCCTTGCGTAGGGATGGGTAGTTATTCATACCGCAAACTATCCACCGGGTCGGCGAGGCCGGCGCGCAGGGCGTGGGCGCTCACGGTCGCAAAGGCTACAATCGCCGCCGCCACGCCAGGCAAAGCCAGATGCCACCACATGATGTCAACGCGGTACGCAAACCCATCCAGCCACTGACTCATCAGGTACCAGACCGCCGGCGCCGCAAAGACGAGCGCCAGGCCGACCAGCCGCAGAAAATCCCGCGACAACAACCCGACGACATGGGTAAGCGAGGCCCCGAGCACTTTGCGGATGCCGATCTCCTTGGTCCGGTTCGCCGCGGCCAGCGCCGCCAGCCCGAACAGGCCGAGGCACGCGAGGAAGACAGAGATCCCGCCGGCCCAGCCGACGATCCGGCCCCACCGGGCCTCGCTCTGGTAAAACAGGGCGATGTCTTCGTCCAGGAAGGAATACGTGAAAGGCTCGTCGGGCGCGGCTTCATCCCACGCGTCTCGGATGGCCCGCAGCGCCAGCGCCGGATCCCCCGGGGCGATCCGCACCAGATACTGGTAGGGGTCGTAATCGGCAAAGTGATGGAAGAGTTGGGGATATACCTCTTCGCGAAACGAGCGGAAGTGGAAGTCCCGTACCACCCCGATGACCACCGGATTCGGCCGGCCGTTTTCGTAGTATCCATCGAGCACTTCCCCGATGGCTTGATCGGCTGTCCACCCAAAATCCCGCAAAAACGCCTCGTTGACGACCACCGATGTCAGACTATCCGACGCCATCGCCGGGTCGAATCCCCGGCCGGCGAGAAGTGTCATGGCCATCACTTCCAGGTAGCGTTCATCGATGTAGTATTCATACACCTCCTTGTGCTGTCCCCGGTAGTCCCAGCCCGATCGGCTCCAGCCGGCGCCTTCCCCGAAGCTGATGTCCGCACCGGCAACCCCTTGCACCTGGCCGCTGCCTTCCAGCTCAACCCGAAACCGCTCGAACGCCCGGTCCGGGTTCGCCACCTCCTCGGCATCGACGACGACTACATGGGACGACTCGAAGCCGGTGGACCGCGTCTGCATGTAGTGCAGCTGGTCCAGCATAACGAGCATCGCAGCGATGAGCCCGATCGAAACGACAAATTGGACCGTCACCAGCGAACGCGTAAACGCATTCGCCCCGCTCACTCGAATCTCCTTCCGGAACACCTGTGTCGGCCGAAGACCGGAGAGGACGATGGCGGGATAAGCGCCGGCGAGCAGCCCCACGATCAGCACGACGCCGGCGATGATCCAGCCGATTTCGGGATACAGACCGAGGGAAAACGCCAGTTGTTTGCCGGATAACTCGTTGAACAGCGGCAACAGCAGTCGGCCAAGCCCGAGCCCGAGTACCCCGGACAAGAGACTCAGCAGCAGGGCTTCCGTAAGAAATTGGGCGATGAGCTGCCGACGGTCGCCGCCCACGACCTTGCGCAATCCGATCTCCCTGGCGCGGCCCGCGGAGCGACCGATCGCAAGGGTCGTGAAGTTGATGCCGGCGATGGCCAGGATCCCCGCCGCGATAGCGATCAGAATCCAGATGCTGGCCGGATCGATCGTGGCCACCATCCCACCCGCTACCGCCGTATCGGTGTGCATCTTCTGCAACGGCTGCAGGCCGTATGTGATCGGGGGCCCTTCCCCTCGCCAGCGTCCCTCCGCCCGCAACCGGGCCTCTTCGTCCGGATAGTGAGCCTTGCGAAACGCATACAGCCGGTCGGCGTCCTCCGCCAGCGTGCTCCCCGGCTGCAGGCGGACAAACGTCATGTAGGCCGAGTGGCCCCAGTTTGTCTGTCGGCTGGCGCCATATTGACTCGAAGCCCAGCGCTCGAAACTGCCGAGCATCTCGAACATGATGGATGAGTTGGGGGGGACGTCCGAGGCTACCGCCGAGATCGTAAACGGCTCGTACGCACCTTCCAGGCGGATCTCGAGCGTCCGTCCGACAATGTCCGTGGTGCCAAACAGCCGGCGAGCCGTCGAAGCGGTCAGCACGATATTCTGTGGATCCGCAAGCGCCGTTGAGGGATCGCCATGTACGAGTGGAAACGAGAGGAGCTCAAAGATCTCTGGATCGGCGAACGTAAACCCGATCCGGCTCGCTTCGCCGCCGGCCACCCGCACCAGATTCTCCCCCCAGGCATCCCGCAACCGCAGGGCCACCTCCACATCCGGCATCTCCGCTTTCATCGCCGCCGCCAGCGGCATCGGCAGGTAGACGTCGCCCTCCGTATCCCGCTCGTTCATCGCTTCGGTCCACCGGTAGACACGGTAGATCCGGTCTGCGTCACGATGAAAGCGGTCGTACGATAGCTCGTTGACCGCATAGAGCGCGATCAAGCAGAAACAGGCCAGGCCAACCGACAGACCCAGGACATTGATGAGGCTCAACGTCCGCTGTTTGAGCAGATGGCGCAGGGCGATCCGGAGGTAGTTTTTCAGCATGGCCGTAGGGGCGCACGGCTGTGCGCCCGTTAGGGTTAGCGGTAGATGGGGCACGGCCGCGAGCCCAGCAGGGTGGGACCGTAGGGGCGCACGGCTGTGCGCCCGTTAACCGTGCGTCCATCGTCGATGGCAGCGAAATGGGTGCGCCCGTACGGCATGGCCCCGATGTCACGCCGGTGCGATGTAGCGTTGTTTGAGGAAGTTCTCCGTGACGATGTGCCCGTCGAACAGGTGGACGATGCGGTGGCTGTACTCGGCGTCGGCCGGCGAGTGGGTCACCATGGCGATGGTGGTGCCGGCTTCATTCAACTGAGTGAGCAGCGTCATCACCTCCTCGCCGTGGGTCGAGTCCAGGTTACCCGTCGGCTCGTCCGCCAGGATCAGTTTCGGCGAGGCCACGACGGCCCGCGCGATGGCCACGCGCTGTTGCTGACCACCCGAGAGCTGCTGCGGGAAATGGCCCTTCCGGTGGGTGATTTGCACCCGATCCAGCGCCGCCGTCACCCGCTGCTCGCGCTCCGAAGTCGACATCCCCAGGTACAACAGGGGCAGCTCGACATTTTCGTAGACCGTCAGCTCGTCGATCAAATTGAAACTCTGGAACACGAAGCCGATGTTGCCCTTGCGCAGGCCGGCACGCTGGCGCTCGGACATGTTCGCCGTCTCGTGCCCGAGGAAGGTGTACGACCCATCCGACGGACTATCCAACAACCCGAGGATGTTCAACAGGGTGGATTTCCCGCAACCCGAGGGGCCCATGATCGAGATGAACTCGCCCTCTTTGATTTCCATGTTGACGTTGTTGAGGGCCGTGGTCTCGACCTCCTCCGTCACGTACGCCTTTTTGAGGTTGGTGGCTTTGATCATACCGTTGGTGCTTGCGCGTTGATGCGTTAAACGATGGTGCGTAAACGATGGTGGGTTGTGCGTTGCCAGGCCTGCGCCTTGCACAGCTCGTGGTGTTTGGCCTAGCGAAAAACGAGGCGATCGACATCGCCAAAGGTTTCGTAGGAGGAGGTCACGACCTGCTCGCCGGCCTCAAGTCCTTCCAGGACTTCGTAGACAAGCGGGTTCTGCCGGCCGAGGCGGACAGGCCTCTTCTCAGCGAAATCGCCGGATGGATCGACGACATAGACCCAGTTGCCGCCGGTCGACTGGTAGAAACCGCCGCGCGCGATGGTCAGGGCATCACTCTGGTCGCTCATCTCGAGCCCCAGCCGGATCGTCTGCCCGCGACGGATATCGGGCGGCGTTTCGCCAAGGAAGGTCAGATCCACCTCGAACCGCCCATCGCGGACTTCCGGGTAGACACGCGTCGTCTCCATCGCATACTCAACGCCGGCGATGGGTTGTGTCGTGGCACGTTGGCCGCGGATCACGCGATTGATGTAGTACTCGTCGATGCCGGCGCGCACCTTGAAGCCATCCAGCACATCCACCTGCCCAAAACGGAAACCCGCCCCCTTCATCTCGCCGAGTTCGGCGTTGAGGGCGGTCAGCTGGCCGGCGAGCGGGGCCCGAACGGTGAGGTTCTCCAGCTGCTCCTGCATCACTTGAAAGTTGGCGTCCATCCGATCTACGGCCAGTACCATGCGCTGGACCTGCAGCGCCTGCCGGAGCGAATCCTGCTGAAAGGACTGGAGGGTAAGCGAACGCCGGCGCTGCCAGTATTCGTACTCGTCTTTGACTATCTGATATTCCCGTTCGGATATGATTTGCTTCTCGAACAACTCCCGATTGCGCTCCATGTCGCGCTGCAGGCGGAGGATGTTGTAATCCATGTCCGTCAGCTGCTGCCGGCGGGTGAGGTTGCCCTCTTCGATCTGGAAACGCGTCTGCTCCAGCTGGCTGATCTGCTCCAGCCGCTGGGACTCGGTGTTCAACAGGCTCAGTTGCAACGTACTATTCGAGAGCCGGAGGATCGGCTCGTTGTCCTCCACCATCGCACCCTCCTGCACGTAAATCTCCTCGATCCGCCCGCCTTCGATGGCGTCCAGATAGACCGTGGTGCGCGGCAACACATTGCCCGTGATCGCGATGCGCTCCTGAAAAGGCTCAAACGTAACAGTGGAAATCGTGAGCCGTTCACGGTCCACGTTCAACTTTCGGCCACCGGTTGTCGACCACAACGCATAGGCCAACAAAGCGGCTACGACCAGGCCGCCGGCGAGCTGAAGCATCCGGCTCCGGGTCCAGAAGGTCCGCGCGAGCTGGCGGTCCATACCTTCGCCGCCGCCCATACGCCGGCCGGCGCCCTCCTCCCCGCCCTTATGATTGGCCGGGCGCAAGAGGACAGAGATATCGGGTTTCTGATCAGGGGATTCGCTCATCGGTCGCTTGGTTTGTGGATAGGCGTATGTCAAGATGAATGCCATTCAATGTAAGTCGTTTATTTAAAACAGCTTACAAGATCGAACAGATTGATGTCTTAGCCGATGAAGTGTTCGCCGGCGTAACATCGCGTGTCCGATTCCGAACACTTTCCGCAGATGAATCGCGCCACAAGCCTATATTCAGGCGGTGGAACGATGTTTGGAGTTCGCCGCCTTTCACGCCCCCATACCCTGTAGACCACTATACGATGAGCGACTTTGGCAGCCTACTGATTGTGGACGACGACGCGGACGTGTTGCAGGCCGCGCGCCTGTTGCTGAAGAAGCACGCGCGCCGGATCCACGTCGAAAACCGGCCCGAGCGCATCCCCGAGTTGCTGCAGAACGAGGCGTACGACATCATTCTGCTGGACATGAACTTTACCCGCGATGTCGCGAGTGGCCGCGAGGGGTTTTTCTGGTTGGATAAGATCCTGGCGATCGACCCGGCGGCCGTGGTCGTTCTCATCACCGCGTTCGGGGATGTGGAGATGGCCGTGAACGCGATCAAGGCCGGCGCGACGGATTTTGTGCTTAAACCGTGGCAAAATGAGAAGCTGATCGCGACGCTGACGGCGGCGCGGCGGCTGCGTTCGTCGAGGGCGGAAGCCGGCATGCTGCGCGACACCCGGCGCCAGCTGCTGTCCGACATGGACCAGCGCTACCAGGATTTTGTGGGGGAGTCGCCGGCCATGCGGCGCGTTTTTGAGCAGATCGACAAAGTAGCCGGCACGGACGCGAGCGTACTCATCCTGGGGGAAAACGGCACGGGCAAAGAACTCGTCGCCCGCGCCCTCCACAGGCATTCCAGGCGGTCGGAACATCCCTTTGTGGGGGTGGACATGGGCGCCGTGGCGGACACGTTGTTCGAGAGCGAGCTGTTCGGCCATGTCCGCGGCGCCTTCACCGACGCCCGCGAGGACCGGATGGGGCGCTTCGAGATGGCCTCGAAGGGCACCCTGTTTCTGGACGAGATCGGCAATCTGTCGCCGGCGAAACAGGCGAAGCTGCTCACGGCGCTGCAGCAGCGCGAGATCGTACGCATCGGGTCGAACAAACCCATTTCAATCGATGTCCGGCTTATCTGCGCGACCAACATGCCGTTGTACGAGATGGTGGAAGCCGGCACCTTTCGGCAGGATCTCCTCTACCGCTTCAATACCGTCGAAATCCACCTCCCACCTCTGCGCGAACGCCACGAGGACATCGAGCCCCTGGCCAATCACTTCCTGCAGCGCTTTGCCCGAAAATATAGCCGGCCGGTGCATGCCCTTGCGGCGGCGGCCATCCAGCAGTTAAAAGCCTACCACATGCCGGGCAACGTCCGCGAGTTGGAGCATATGATCGAGCGAGCGGTGATCATGACGGAGTCGAACACCCTTCAGCGGGAGGACTTTTTCTTCGCCGGGACGCGCAAGCCCGACGCCGATGGGCTCGTATTCGACGCCTACAACCTCGAGGAAGTGGAACGCGCGGTGATCCGCAGGGCGCTGGACAAACACGAGGGCAACATCAGCAAAGCCGCGAAAGAACTCGGCCTGACCCGGGCCGCGCTCTATCGGCGCCTCGAGAAACACCAGCTCTGATCCCCATGCGAGGCTTCCGCGTCCAGTGTATCCTGCGCGTGTTATTCATCGCCGGCACCCTCTTCGCCGGCGTGTATGGCGTTACGGTGTATGGATCCCTGCTGCTGAGTGGGCTGGCGGCGGTGCTGACCGTGGGCCAGGTCGTTGGGCTTATCCGCTTCGTGGATCGAACGAACCGGGAGCTAAGCCGGCTGTTGCAGGCCATCCGATACTCGGACTTTTCGCAGGCTTTCCACGCTTCGGGTCTCGGCGGCTCCTTCAGCGAGCTCGGGCAGGCGTTCACGGCCGTGATGGAAGATTTCCGAAAGGCGCGTGCCGAAAAAGAAGAGCATGTCTTATACCTTAACACCGTCATCCAGCACATCGGCATCGGGCTGCTCGCCTACCAACAACATGGGAGTATCGGACTGATCAATAACGCCGCGAAGCGATTGCTGCGCGTACCCTACCTTAAAAATGTGCGTGCGCTGGCCGATTTCAGCGGCGAGCTGGTGGAAACGCTGTTGCGGATGCACGCCGGCGACAAAGCCCTGGTAAAGGTGGTCGATGGCGACGAGCTGCTGGAACTGGTGATCTACGCCACCGAATTCCGGCTCCACGGCCAGCTCTACACCCTCGTATCGATCCAGGATATCCAGGCCGAGTTGGAGGAAAAGGAAATCCAGTCGTGGCAAAAACTCGTCAGCGTCCTCACTCATGAAATTATGAACTCGATCACACCGATCGCCTCGATGGCGGACACGGCGAATGATCTTCTGACGGACATCATGCCGAACGGCGGAACGGATGAGGCTGTCGAGACCCTCGGCGATGTCCGCATGGCGATGCAGACCATCGCCCGACGCAGCCAGCATCTGGTCCACTTCGTCAACGCCTACCGCAGCCTGACCCGTATCCCGAGGCCCAATCTCAGCATCTTCCCGATCCAGAAGTTATTTGATGCGCTCGAGCACCTCTTCCGTAGCTCGCTAGAAGAGGCCGGCATTGCCCTGGACGTCTCCATTGATCCGGAAGAACTGGATGTCACCGCGGACCCTGAGCTGATCGAACAGGTCTTGATCAACCTCCTCAAAAATGCCATCGAGGCGCTGCGAGACCGTCCCGGGGCGCGGATCACACTCATCGCTCGCATGTCGGCACGGGGGCGGACGGTCGTCCAGGTGCGCGACAGCGGCCCCGGCATCCCTCCGGAGGCGATCGACCGCATCTTCATCCCATTTTACACCACCAAAAAAGAGGGATCCGGCATCGGGCTCAGCCTGTCGCGCCAGATCATGCGGCAGCATGGTGGAGCGTTGAGCGTGGTCTCGGAGCCAGACCTGCGGACCACGTTCACGTTGCGCTTTTGAGTGCGTGAAGTGAGCAAGATTCGGGTCGATACGCCGGCGCCTGCATCGTATTCTGGTGTAGTTTGCAACCAGAACCAGACGACCATGACGACTGACTACGAGCGCATTGAGCGCGCCATCCGTTTCCTCGAGGACCACGTGAGCGACCAGCCGCGATTGGATGAGATCGCGGCGCACGTCCACCTGAGTCCCTTCCATTTCGAGCGCCTGTTTAAGCGCTGGGCCGGCGTGATGCCGAAGCAATTCTTGCAGTACCTGACGCTCGGCTACGCCAAGGAGCGTCTGCGCGCATCCACCTCGGTGCTCGAAGCCGCACTGGACAGCGGGCTTTCCGGCACGGGCCGGTTGCACGACCTGTTTGTCACCGTCGATGCCATCACGCCCGGCGAGTTCAAACAACAGGGAGCCGGCGTCGTCATCCGATATGGCTTCCACGAGACCCGGTTTGGGTGGTGCTTCATCGGGCTGACGGATAGGGGCATCTGCCACATGGCCTTCGAGTCACCCGGACCCGAGCCCTTGTCCGAGTTGGCCGCGCGGTGGCCCGGGGCGACACTTGAGGAGGCGCCGGCGAAAACCGGGATGGTCGTGGAGCGGATCTTCGGCGAGCACACGGCGAACGGCGCCCCGCTCCGTTTGCTGCTGAGTGGCACCAACTTCCAGGTGCAGGTTTGGCAAGCGCTATTGCGTGTGCCGGCCGGGGAGGTGGTGTCGTACGAAGAACTGGCGCAGGCGCTGGGCCGGCCGGCGGCCACCCGCGCCGTGGCAAGCGCCGTCGCGAAGAATCCCATCGGCTACTTAATCCCCTGCCACCGCGTGATCCGAAAGTCCGGCCAGTTCGGGCAGTACCACTGGGGGAGCGCCCGGAAGAAAGCCATGGTAGGGTATGAGGCGGCGATACTTGTGTCAAGCACGGGTTAATTCAGGTCACGCAATGGGAGGCTATTATTTAAAGCGTTTCCATGGGACTTCACAAGCCTATCATCCGGCAATTCGAGAGTCGAACCATCAGAGAACTCCACCAGGTACATTATCTTGCCCTCGATTTCTCTATTGCCACACACGGAAGCCGGCAATTCGGATATATCGGGGGACTCTGGTGCAGGCAGAACAAACACTAAGTCCCCCCCAAAAAACTTGATCTTATCCTCCATTATTTATTGGATATGGCGGTACAAGAAATGAAGTAGGAAAATCGTTGAAAATTGAATTCATGCTGCAAATGTTCCTTCATCAAGGAGACATGATTTTCGTTTACTCGATACATATTGAAATACAACGGATCATCCTCTTGTACCCCAAACAATTGCTCAAGATGACTAATAGCTAATTCTGGCAGCGCTATTTCGCCAATCAGTTCTTGCCCGACGACCTGATACCATTCCAAGGCCCTGATCAAGCGAATCGATCCTTTCATTATTATCTTCCCGATTCACCTTCCGAAGAAATAATAATATTTGCTGCTTCTACTAAATCCAAGTCATCAAATTCGACATAAGCATGACTTTCATCAAATGAAATAGCAAGAATCTTATGCATAACCTCCCTCCAGATCCGGCAATCTAGATTCATTACTAGATTTCTTTCGTTTTCCAACAACAACACATCGCCATTTCTTGACGAAGATAGGCAAAAAGATGCAATCCCTATCGCGTGCACAAAGTCGAGCCCAGTCAGCTGAATCGTCACCTCATCCTGCATTGCCAGAGGATGAAGCTCAACAAGTAGTCTTAAATAGTCGCTAGGCGAACCTCTCCAAAACACATTGGGACCCGGTTCCCCTTCGACAGCATCCAGCGTATATATTATTGAGATCATGCGAATCAGGAGTTGAGCATGCCAATAAGCGAGCAATCGGCATGTTTGAAAGTCTCCCCCTGGATAAGAGCCTGCCCCGTACTTGATACGGGGGGGAGTACCCGAAGGGGGAGGGGGTAGAACAAAACAAGCTCAATTGGTCCAGTTCCGGGCGGTGTATTCCACCACCCCGCCTACTGGCACCCCTCCTGTCCAGGAGAGGACTCCAAATTGTACCTCCTCACATTGTGCGTAAGGCTCAAATTTCATGATTCAACTCCTGATTCGCATGAGATCATAAATTACCTTCTTTTTATATACAAATTTTTCCATTCCGTGTTTCGACCAGCAGGTTTATAATCCCAATGACTCTCGGAATGATAATTGTCGACCAAGTGAGGGCGCCACTCACCTCCTTCCGAATCATAAAAACTTTTTTCTCCTCTTTCCCGCGGCTTAGCTCTAGTTGGCAACCCCTCGGTGACAGGTAAACTAGTAGGAGGCGCTGGCCATGTACTGGTATCTGTCATATCCACACCCTCCATCTCATCATCTTCAGAAGCAGCGCCTTGGCCGGTCGAGCCCTCTCCAGTTGGATCGGCAGAACTCGAAGGACCCATACAAATAAGACCAAGATAGCATTCCGTTCCCTCAGGTGAATCAGGGGGAGGGCTTCCAGAAAGGTTCACTTCCGCGTATAAATATACTCCAGCCGTAGCAACCAGTCTCAATAATCTACTGCCGACAGCCGGTACAAGCGGAACATCCAAAACCAGAGCGTTCGGCACCAAAGCAAGATCATTTCTTCTCGCTTCAACAATAACCTCTCCTTCATTAAGGCATTCGCCTTCTGGAGCATCTTGACCGTAAAGTTCTCTGCAAGGGATTCTCCCATCCGGATCGGTCAGCGTCGCAGGGTTGTTCCAGCTGTAGGCGTAGGGTGATTTATCCACCTGCGCGGGATCCAGCGCCAGCGGATCCACACTCCCCCATCGCCCGATCGCCGGCATGTAATACCTGGCCCCGAAATAATCCAACCCCGTCTCCGCCTCGCGCTCCTTCCCGGTGTAGCCTTCTTTCGCGGCCGTGCCCAAAAGGTAGCTCCGGCCGGGCATAGCGAGGCCGAACGGGTAGTAGTCCCGCCACTCGACGGTCGTGCCGGCCCCATTCATTACCAGCCGCGTGGTGCCCAGCGCGTCTTTGTGGTAGTAGAATCGGGTGGCGCCATCGTAGCGACCCCAGATCGATCCGCCGGCCACGATATTCCAGTGTTTGAGGGTCCCTGTATCAGAGAACACACCAATGACCTGGCTCCCATCCAAAACGTAATGCTCTCCTGCCGTACTTCCAACTTTCTTTGCGAACCGGTTACCGTCGGCGCTGTACTGGTAGGTCGTCGTGGCGGCAGCCGTGATCGTGAGAGGGAGATTGCGCTCATCATACGTCGCGGCGGTGACGCCGTAGGGCGCCGGCGCGGTTTTCATGTTCCCGCTGGCGTCGTACGTAAAGCTACCCGTCTCGGCGTCCCATGATTCTGAGGTGGTCAGCGCATCCGTCACGGAAGCCAGCCTGTTCGTTCCGGCGGTGTAGGTGTAGGTCAACTGATCGATCGCGCTTCCCGTTTCTCGGTTGCGGGTAAGTGCCGTCAGGTTGCCGCTTTTGTCGTACGCGATTCCGGTGACGTCATAACGCGTCGTGAAGTACCAATCCCATCCGCCGACCAGAAAGGGCTGGGGCCCCACCTGCCCTGTGGCATTCCACACAGCGTAGGAATAATCGGCCGATTTGAGGCGGCTGAGAGCATCGTACGTAAAGGCGTATTTAAAGCGCTTATCTGTCGCCGCGACGCCCTGGTTAAAGGTGGCCGTTTCGACGTTGCCGTTGCCGAAGTAGGTATACATGGCGGCAAACGGAGTGCTTTCCGCATCCAGATCGATACCGGTTACCCAGTCTCGCAGGTTATAGGTATATACCTTCGAGTCGCGATACGCCCCGGTGCTGTATTCGGCCAGTTGGACGGTGCTGACTGAGCCGGCGGGGTTGTACACGAACTGCATGTCCGCCAGGGCTGGCTTTGCGGAGGCCGTCGACCCATAACTTCTGGCCTCCAGGCCACGGGCCGTATAATCGTACCACTGGTACCAGTTGTGCGACCCGACGGTCGACTGAACGTTCGTCAGTTGATCCTGCCAGTTCCGGATGTAGACGATTGTGGTATTCAGTGCTGTCGATACGCCCCCTCCGGCCGCTTCGGTGAAGAGACGCTTCCAGGCCGGCCTCACCTCGTAGTCGTAACTCACCAGATCCATCTGCCAGCGCCCGTTACTCTTATAGGCGGTTGCCGTATGGTGAGCCTTGGCATTTTCGACCGCCGGTGCCCCGCTGATCTGGGTGGCAAAAAGTGACCAGGGAAACGTGCCTGTCGCCGGCTTGGCGGCCGTTCCTGCATAGGCGTTGGCCGCATCCCCATAGTGGTTGACCGCAACAAAATACGATGTGGTCGCGGTCTCCCAGCTGTAGTCGGTTGTACCGGCAAGGGTACCGAAGTCGATATTCGTGTTTACCCCGGTGATGGAAGGCCGGCCCAGGTCGTCGTATTTCGTATAGAGTACATCGCTGCCGGCCGCCTGGGCGGCATCCTGGCTGAACCGGAGGTTTCCGGCGGCATCGTACGTAAACTTGACCGTGCCGGCGTCTGGCGTGACCCGCTGCGTGAGCTGGCCCTGGACGTTGTAGGTATTGGTGCTGATGAGCCCGCGTGGATCCACGATCTGGGTAGGCAGGTCGACGATGTTATAGGTGAACGTCGTGACCGCCTTGTCCGCTGTGTTATAGCCGGCCACAACCTGCTTGGTGCGGCCGAAGGTGTCGGTATACACGCGGGTGATGTTGCCCACTTCGTCGGTCGTCTCCTGATAGCTGTAGTTGGAGGACGAGCCGCCGTCGAGCGTGCCCACTTTATAGTCCGTCCGCACAAACGGTGTGGTGACGTCGTCATTCTCGGGATAAACGAGATCAACCCGCCCAAGACCATCCCGCCTGTAGATCGTTTCGACGTACGGATTGGTGCCGCTTCCGTAGAGCGTGCGCGCCGAGGAGGCAAACGCCCCATGGTATACGCCGGCCGTCGCATGGCTGTAGGGTTTCCACTGCCGCACCTTTGCCCCGGCGGACGTCGTGCCGGGCAGATACTCGGTATGGCTGACGATGTACTGGCTTCCGTCCTTCGTCTGGGTCTGCACCGGCCGGCCGAGGCCATCGAAAAACGAGGCGGTTTCATAGGCGAGGCCGGAGCTGTAAAACTGCTTCGCCAGTACTTTGAATGGAGCGCCGATTGTCGTGTACGTGTACGTGGTGACCGTATTCGATGGATTCTGGCGATCTTTCACCTCCTTGAGTCGGCCGAACGTATCGTATACATAGGTGGTCGTACGGAGATTCTCATCTTTTACGGTCGTGATCAATCCGAACGAGGCGTCATAGCCCAACTCTACCGTCAGCCCGCTCCGCGAAACCGTTTTCAGGTAGCCCGGCGGTGTGGTGCTGGTGCCGGTGGTACCTGTGTAATAGGTAAGTGTGGTTACTTTGCCGCGGGGGTCCTTGACGGCAGTAGGTAGGCCGTGTTCGTTGTACGCCGTCGTCTCGTCTTTCTTTTGCCACCCGGTTGGGATTGTGCTGGTTGACCAGTTGCTGAACACTGGCCTGGTGGTCGAGGCCGTACCATTCCAGGCGACTGTATATTTGGGCTTCCAGAGCGTGCCCCCG
Source organism: Rhodothermales bacterium (assembly GCA_041738655.1). Taxonomy (GTDB): domain Bacteria; phylum Bacteroidota; class Rhodothermia; order Rhodothermales; family JAHQVL01; genus JAWKNW01. Next base: position 30,752 of record JBGSPJ010000007.1, read on the forward strand.
GTAACTGAAAAACTACCCCACCGAGTCGCGTTCGAGGCGTGCCAGGTCGTAGAGGTAGCACTGGTCTTCTCTCCGACCAGCGTCTGTACCGTGGGGCGCAAAATGTTGCGCGTATTGAGGTCAGTATACTTCTGGTAGCCAAACGTAAACTCCGTCCTCCGGGCCGGCGTCGCGGAGCTGTTCAGGGTTTCCTCGCTGGACGTGACGTAGCCGGTACCCGAGCCGGCGGCCGTGTCGTGGGTGTAGGTGGTGGTTTTGGTGATGAAGGTCGACGTACTGGCACTCTCGCCGTAGTCGGTATCGCTCTCGCTGTTCACTTTGTCCGCGTAGGCCCAGACGATCGTGGCCTCGTTCGCGCCAGCAGTAAACGCACTGGCGAGCTTGTAGCTGGTAAAATCGGCGATTCGTGTGGTTTTGCGAACCGGGTTGACGCCGGCGTTGTTGTAGTACCGCGTCTCGAAAGGCTGACCCCAGTTCCAGTGCTGGTTGCCCTGGACGATCGTAAAATCGTGGTACAAAAAATTGGCGTTGCCGTAGTCGATCTTCAGGTAGAGAAACGTCTTGAGTTTGAGCGCGATGGTGGCGTGATTGCCGCTGGTGACATAATGGGATTGAACCGCGCCCCCATCCGGGTCGGTGCGGCGGACATGATCGTAATACACGGCGGCCTGACCCCGCTCGCTCCCCAGGAATCCCCGAAACGAGGTATACCACGTCTTCCACCAGCCGCTCGGGATCCCACTCAGCCGGCCCGAGCCATAGCTATAGGTGCTGGTCCATTCACTGCCCAGACCGTCGCCTCGTTTGTGGGATACCACACGCGATCCGCCCTGGCGCGTCTGCTCGTTGGTGATGCTGAACGTACCGCTCGTGGCCGTGGCACCGTTTTCGAGATCGTATCGCCAGAACGGGGCGGTTTCGGTGCTCAGTATCGTATCGTCTTCGTAGTCGAATTCATCGAAGCCGCCCGTCGGATAGGTGATCCGTTTGAGGCTCCAGGCACGTCCGTCGATATTGGAGCCGGCGTTGAAGACGTCGGCGGCATTCTGATGGCAGAAGCCGAACCAGTCGTCGTGATTGGAGGTGATCGTGGGGTTGCAGGATCCCCAGTAGGTGAACGCATACGCCGGCATCGAGGCATCGCTCGCCTTGCCGTAGATCTTGATCCCATCCAACGAAAGCCGTTTCTCTTCCGGGCTTTGATGGAGGTTGGACGTAATCGTTTCGACTTTCTGGATGACCGTTGCCGGCGCCGATCGGGCGGCCAGGGTAATGGTGTTGAGCACCTGGAAATGACCGTTTTCGTAGAGCGCGAAGTCCTCGCCAGAACGAGGCGATGCTGAGAACGACGCCTGATGCGTGGGGGTGACGATGGCGCTCAGGTAGGCTACCTGCTGTCGCGTGGGAGCTTCGATGCCGTTGATGTCGACAATGGTCGTGGGCGTGGTGTAGTCGAACCGGATCCAGCTGCCGGCTTCGGTGCCGACAGGAATGGTGGGCCCGAGATAGTCCGGCCCCAGAATGGCCCGCAGACGCCAGGTGCTGACGAAGTACTCGACCTGCAGATCGTCCTGCTCCGTCAGGTTGCCGGAGAAGGTGCGAAAGGTCGACAGGGTGGGATGGGCGAAGATGTACCGGGAGCCGTCATCCGCCGTGACCGTGAAGCCGGTATAGTCGGGCTTCGTGGTGATCGCGTTGTTGTACGCTACCGAAGACGTGGTGGGGTTGCCGGCGACGTCCGTAACGGTAACGGGGTTGGCTGTCGTGAAGTCCACCTTCCACGGACGCCACTCATGGAGATAAAACCCGTCCACATCGGTCCGCGGAGGTGTGATGCCAGCGATGAAGCGGGTCATCATCGACGAGCCAGCCGGCGTCGTGACGAAGTAGGCGTCCGGCTGCCACACGGGCGCCGTTCCCGTGGCCCAGTCTGTAGCGTGTACCACCCCCGCGCCATCCACCAGCCCCATCGGTTCTCGGGTAATGGAGCCCGGATCAAACTCCCACCCCAGACCAATCCAGCTGGCCCGCTGCCCTACGCGGATACCCGACCGATAGGTAAACTGAATCTGGTAGTCCAATCCTCCCCGCCCCGGAACGGTCATTACGGGGATTGACAGGGTCAGGTCGCCTTTTGCATCGACCCCGGGCTTGGAGGGTGCCGCCGGCCGCCACACATCCGGCTGGGTGATGTACTGGTTGAACAACCCGCTCTCCTGGGCGCGTAATGGCGATGCCAGGAACAGAGCAAAAAGCAGACAGACAGGAGTTTTATTGAATACGGTTCTCATGGCGGGGCACGGTTCGATGAACGGACGCCGTAAAAATCGCCCGCGGATCGGCCCGCAACATGAGCGGAGCATGAGCGGAAGATGAGATATGCCGGCGCCCGTTTGTAAACAAAGGCGTGCATGATGCGTACATTCGCGAGGAGCTGCGGCATTAGGGCTCCACTAGCGCTTCAGATCGAGCCCGCCCGTTCGATCATGAACCTACACCCAACGAGATCCGTATGGACGCTTACATCTCCAAAAACGCGCGCAAATTGCTTGAAAACCCGGACGCCTGCGAGGCGCTGGGCCGGCTGCATCATGACCACAAGGACGGCTGGGTGAAGGTGAATGGCGAGGCCTATTACGTGACGCGTTCGCTTGACGAGGCCATGGACCTCGCGCGCTCCATCAAAAAGCGTAAAAATGGCCGGCCCCAGGCGCGGTAGACCCACCGTCTGTCTGTCGCATCATCGCGTACGTAGCTCTCTGCACCGATGGATGTCGCATTCCCGGCGCTCCTCATCTTCCTGATCGTTCTCCCGGGGATCATCTGCCGGTACGCTTACCGCAAAGGGACGTGGACCAGCCCGGTCTACCTCACGTCGATCTCGGAGGAAATCGCCTACGGCGTCGTCATCGCCGCCGCGCTCCATCTGCTCTGGGGCTGGGTGCTGTCGGTGTTCGGAGTCGCCATCGACCTCGAGGCCGTGTTGTTTTTCCTGACGGGGGTCGAGCCGGCATCCGGACAACAGGCCATCCGCGCCATCACCTTCGCACCGGGACGGATCTTCCTCTATTTCCTGGGGCTAAACGGTGTGGCGATAGGCGTCGGTTTTGGTCTGCACGCTCTGGTCCGCCGGCTCCGCCTCGATCTCCGCTTTCGCTCGCTCCGGTTTCGCAACGAGTGGTACTACCTCTTCCGCCAGGAGGACCCGATCATGGAGATCATCGAGGCGCGCCAGTGGAAATGGGGCGGGCGCGAACTCCAGGATTGGCTCAAGTTCTACCGCTCGATCCAGGGATACACGTACCTCTCCGCCGTGGTGGAGCAGGGCGGCATCGCCTACATCTACTGGGGCTATCTCCACAAATTTTACTTTGACAAAGCCGGCGCGCTCGATCGCATCGTGCTCACCCACGCGAAACGCCGGAGGCTGGATCAGGACAAGACAGACCCGTCCGTGCGCTCGGCGGATGACGATGTGCGGTTTTATCCGATTTCGGGGGATTACCTGGTGCTGCGGCATGCCCAGGTTCACACCCTGAACATCGAATACCGCTATGTCGTACCCGGTCAGAACGCCTCTCCCACCGAGATGTAGAGTGCCCCACCGTCCCGCCCCCATGCGTAATCGACGCGGAAGTTAACACCCTGCTCGTTCATCAAGAATCGAAGGCCAGCGCCACCGGACAAGATGAAGGGGTCGGAGAAAAGATGGCGCACCGCCGGCTGCACATCCGCCGCGGAGCCAAAGAGGGCGAACCCGACCGGTCCGTACACCCACAGACGATATTCGGCCTGGAGCGCCAGCACGAGCCGATCCTTATAGCGCCCCTGCGCATACCCCCGAAGCAACTCGCTTCCACCGATTTCGGGGTAGAGCTGAAACGGCGAGCCGCCGGCTACGGCCGACCCCTGGAACTGTACCGCAAGGATCTGATCCCAGCCGAGCGACCAGAACTGGCGCAGATCGACTCCCGCCCGGCTGAACTGAAAGTCGCCGCCAAACGCCGGGTCGAAGTACATCCATGAAAGCCGCGCATAACCACCGCGCGACGGGTAGAACAGATCATCCCGCGTGTCCCACCGCACGTACGCGCCCGGCCCCACGACCCAGTTGCCATCGCTACCGGGCAATGTCCCACTCGCCAGCACACCGTCCTCCTCGAAGTCCGACAGATGTTCCCGCCGCACCCAGGCGGTCAGCCCCACTCGGAACCCGGGCAACAGCTCCTGCTCGCCGCCTACCAGACCGCTGATCACGCGCGACGTGTAGCTCTCGCTGACGCTGAGGGGCTGGTCGTTTCCTATGCCGTAGAACCGGTCAGGGAAATTGAAATACAGCAACGACCCAAACACACGCCGGCGATCCCCATCAAAAAAGATGTCGGGGGATAGACTGATAATGGTCTGCCGCCGCTGGGTATAGATGACGGAGGCTTCGACGACCGAGGGCCGGCCGTTGCGCCGGCGCTCGGGGAAAAACCGAACCGAACCGCCTCCGCCGATCTTCGTGCGGGGGGTATAGAACAGACTCGGGAGCACCACCCAGCTGCGCTTAACGATGTCGGTCGTGTCCGCGGTAGATTCCGATGTGGGACGCTGCGCCACGACAAGCCGGGTCGCGAACGAGGAATACCCGATCCACACAACACTGCACACCAAAACCAGCTTACACAACCGTAGAGACATGAACGGCACGGTTAGATACAATGCGACATGATACTGGCAAAACCTGGCGCTCGGAATACGCATGCGTTGACAGATAAGGTCCCATCTCAACTCCGCAACACGAGATGCACAAAAAACGCCACGCGTGGCAGATGACGTACGGCGAGGTAGAGGCAGACCAGGGCGAGGATAAAAAACGGGTTGCCAGCCAGCGCGATCAGCAGCTTGGGCCAGCGAGCACGGGTGATGTGCCGATAGTCCTTCATGGTGCGAAACGTGGCCCCCATGCCGGCGAGCAGTGCCGCGATGCCGAGGGCAAGCGCCCATCCAGTGGCTTCGGCGGCGGGCAGCGTGCTGACAACCATGGCCGCCAGCATAGCCAGCAACAAACTCCATCGGGGCCAGGCGACGAGCAAGAGCACCTGCCCGGGCAACAGCGGATTCCGGTTGCGGCTGGACAGTGCGGACAACACGGACGTCCAGATCAGCACGCCGACCGCGAAAACGCTGCCCAACACGAGGGTGATCGTCAGCGGCCGGCCCAGCACGGAGACGATCGACAGCACCATCGATTCGGGCAGGCTGCGTGCCAGCAACGCAAACGCCGGCTGCTCCCGCACGGCTTCGAGGATGACGCTATTGACCAGCCCCGACGCCAGCACGAGCGCGGTCACGACCAACGTGTTGGGGCCAAACATCATCTCGCGCCCCTGGGCAACGGATTCGCGGTAGAAGCCGTGGGCAAAAAAGTAGCGCCGCACCATCGACTGAAACCGGGAATACCGAAAGTAGCCCAGCCCCAGCAGCAGCAACACGCTCCAACCCAGGATGATGGTCCAGGGCGCGGCCTCTCGCGGCCTATTGCCCGGCGGAAACGCGAACACGGTCTGTCTCCCGGTAAATATGCCTTCCACCACCGCGAGGGCTAGCCGGCGTTCGCCGGTCTGGCTCAGCAAGCCGTAGGCCTCGGCATACGGATTGGAGAGATCGTGGCCCAGCGAGGGACGGTCGAACGGCCGGTCTCGCCAGCTCTGTACAAATACCGCGGCCGGCGGACGATCCAGCGAATCGGCCAGCAACAGATTGAGCTGCGTTTCGAGGAATCGGGCCTGAAACGAGCGGGAATGGGGGACGCGCGTGCCATCCTCGTCGCGACCATCAACCACCCAGGTACCGATCCGGCCGATTCCGGCGCGATTCGCGACGTCGGGCCGGGCGGATTGCCACCGACGGATCAGCGCCAGGGCGTCGGGGGTGTCGAGCGCGTCCAGCAGGACGAGATCCACGGCGGCGGCGCACTGGTCGCTTTCAATGAAGGAAGTAAGATAATACAACTGCACGCCGGCCGGACCGTCGTCACGAAACCGGCGGGCCATAGCCTCCAACGACACGCACGAGCGCTCGTCGCTTGTATCCACCAGCCGCGCCAGCCCGAAATGCCGCGCCGAGGGATGATCCCTCGCCCACCAGAGCGCCTCCTGGATAACCTGTCCGGCGTAACGCAGGGTGTCCTCCAACTCGCCGGCGGCGAGATAGGCAAAGGGCAGATCCTGGTAGAGAGCAAGACCCAGCGAATCCGCCACCCGATAGAGCCGCTCGTTGCGCAACAACGGGGTCCGTACCGCCTCCACCCCGATCGCGTGCATCTCCAGAAGGTCGAGTTCCGCCAGATCCGTCTGTAGCGGCGGTTCCCATACCATGCCACGCACGGGCTGGCCCGCCGCCGGTGTGGCGGTGCCCAGCATCATCGCGATCAGAAGGGATAGGAAGGTACCACGTAACGACATGGTTGCGACCACGCGAAAGAGAGCGAGTGTAATTCGGTACTGGAAGATACGAGAGGGGGGGCGAATAACGATTAGCGAGTAGCGAGTAGCGAGTAGCGATTGGGGGCTTGAGGGGGTCCGGGGGAGGTAAAAAAAACCCACACGCACTGCCTGGGCAGACGTGTGGGACGCGGCCTTGCTCAGGGGCCGGAGGGCAAGGAAAAAGGGAAAACTTGTAAAGGAAAACGGCAAAAGGAAAACGGCAAAATGCCTATTCAGGCTAGGAGCCTAATTGATCTCGACACATCACCCCATCATTTTACCTTTTGCCTTTTCCATTTTGCCTTTATTTAATCGATCATTTTCCGAAGGAACGCCGGCACATCGGTGTTGCCTTTGCCGATCCGCTCGCGACGTTCGCGGACGTCGTCGCTCTGCAGGCGCTTGATGCGTCCGGCGGCGTCGGCGTCGTCCGAGAGCTCGATTGGGTTCGTCATCCGGGGCGGACCCGGCTGCCGGCGCTCGAACGCGGGGATATCCAGCTGGCGCAGGTTATCCTCGCCTTTGTAGTTGGGGTAATTGACCGGGTTGTCCTGCTCGAGCGGAGACGTACGCCGGGCAGTTGCCTGTGACGTCGTCGCGGCCGGCCCGTGCGGCTGCTTGCGTTGCCGGTCGAACCCCGTGGCAATCACCGTCACGCGGAGGCTGTCGCCCATCTCCTCGTCGATCACGGTGCCGAAGATCACCTCGACATCATCGCCGGCTTCGCGCTGGATAATGCTCGTGGCAGTGGTCGCCTCGTGGATGCCGAGGTTGCGGCCGGCCGTGATGTTGACCAGGGCGTTGCGGGCTCCGGCGATCGAGACGCCGTCGAGCAGCGGGCTCGAGATGGCCTCGATGGCCGCGCGCTCCGCGCGGTTCTCGCCGGCCGCCGTGGCCGAACCCATCAGGGCCGTGCCGCCATTTTTCATCGTGGTCTCGACGTCGGCGAAGTCCAGGTTGATGAGGCCGTGCACGGTGATGAGGTCGCTGATCCCGCGCGTGGCGTTCAGCAGCACATCGTCCGCCTTCTCGAAGGCCTCGATCATGCTCGTGTGCGGCTCGGCGATGTCGAGCAGCCGCTCGTTCGGGATGATAATGAGGGTGTCGACCTGCTCGCGGAGCAGTTCGATGCCGGCCTGGGCGGATTCCATGCGCCGGCGCCCCTCGCACTCAAATGGCTTGGTGATGATAGCCACCGTCAGGATGCCCAGCTTGCGGGCAATAGCGGACACCACGGGCGCGCCACCCGTGCCGGTGCCGCCGCCCATGCCGGCGGTGATAAACACCATCTCGTAGCCGCGGAGCAGCTGCTCCACTTCGGAACGGCTCTCTTCGACAGCCTCGGCGCCCTTGACCGGGCGCGCGCCGGCCCCGAGCCCTTTGGTCAGGCTCGCGCCGGCCTGGATTTTCACCTCGGCCTTGTTGACGTCGAGCGCCTGTTTGTCGGTGTTGATCGAGATAAAATCGACCCCGTTGATGCCTTTCGACACCATGTTGTTGATGGCATTGCCACCACCGCCGCCAACACCGATAACGGCGATTTTTGGGCCTTCACTTGCGCCGTCATCGAACGCGAAGCGTGAGCTGATAATGTTGTCCATAAATCCCTCCTGGCGAAGAATACAAGATTCTCCTTTGTAAAGCCGGATTGAGCAGATCCAGCCGTATGGTTAAGATGCCTTTGTGCGTTTACCTGATAACCGCAAATCGCTATTCGCTAATCGCTAATCGCCAATCCTAAAGTTCTTGGAACCACCGTGTCATGCGTTCGACGATGCGGCGCGCTCCGGATTCCTCCGGGTGCGTGTGGCCGGTGGACCAGCGTTCTTTCTGGGCGAGGAATTCGCGGCCCATGAGGCTCGGACGAAGCCCGTACAGCACCAGGCCGACGGCCGTCGCGAACTTCGGATCGCTGACTTCCTTGACCATCCCGCCGCCGAGGCCTGTCGGGATGCCGACGCGGGCTTCGACGCCCAGCACTTCGGCCGCAAGGGCCGCCGTGCCCGGCACCATCGAGCCGCCGCCGGTGAGGACGACGCCGGCGCCCAGGTGGCGCGCATAGCCGCTCCGTTTGATCTCGATGCCGGCGATCTCCAGGATCTCCTCCAGTCGGGGCTGGATGATCTGGGTGAGCGCGCTCCGACTGATCGTCTTTTCCGTGCGGCCGCCGATGCCCGGGATGCCGATCGTCTCGTCCGGCATGTTCATGTCGACCAGCGCGGTGCCGTACTGCTTCTTGAGCTGTTCGGCCTGATCCTTCATCAGCCCGAGGCCCTTGCGGATGTCGTCGGTCACCTTGTTGCCAGCCACCGCGATGACGCCCGTATGGCGGATCGTCTTGTCCTCGAACACGGCGATGTCGGTCGTGCCGCCGCCGATGTCGATCAACGCGACACCCACCTCTTTTTCGTCCTGATGCAGCACGGCGTACGACGATGCCAGCGGCTCGAGCACGATGTCGGCCACGGTATAGCCGGCTTTTTCGACACAGCGGTAGATGTTGCGCGCCGCCGAAACGAGCCCGGTGACGATGTGGACGTTCGCTTCGAGGCGAACGCCGTTCATCCCCACGGGATCGACGACGCCGTCCTGGCCGTCGACGATGAACTCCTGCGGCAACACATGGAGGATCTCGCGATCGGCCGGCATGGCCACGTGCGTGGTGTCTTCGAGCAGGCGCTGAACATCCCGCTCGGTGATCTCCCCATCCCGGTGCGTGGTGATTACGCCCCGGCTCTGGAAGCTCTGCACGTGGTCGCCGGCGATGCCGACGATTACGTTGCGCACCGTCACGCCGGCGGCGCGCTCGGCCTTTTCGATGGCCTCGCGGATGCCGGCGACGGTCTTGTCGATATTAACGACCACGCCGCGGTTGAGGCCTTCGGATTCGGCCACGCCCACGCCGAGAATATGGATGCCCTCTAGGTCATCCTCCGCTGCAAGCACAGCACAGATCTTGGTCGTGCCGATGTCGAGGCCGACTACGATTTCTCCATCCATGGTGGTTACCGGTTTTCTTCGATTATTGGGTCAGGGTGCGTTCCCTGGTGATGATCTGACTGTCAAAACGGAGGTCGATCCACTCGAAATGTTTTTCGCGTTGCGCTAGCACCTCCTGATCCCAGAAGGCCCGCAGGCGCGAGAATTTCCGACTGAAGTCGCCCTCGCCCAGGCCCACGTGGATCGCCCCCCGGCCGGGTTTAGGTGTTGTATACATGCGCATCGCGCCGTCATCCCCGAATTCAAACGCTGAAATCAGGGCGTCGGTGGCCGGGTCGGTTTCGGCCAGGACGCCAACGAGTTCAAGCAGGGCCGGATGGTCGGTCGGTTTCCCGGCGACGAACGGCTCGTCGAAGCCGCGCAGGATCGGTACGTCGTAGCCGCCCCGGGCGTAGGGCATCGAATAGCCGTAACGATCGAGGTACCGGGCCGGCCGGCCGGCGGCGTCGATGACCAGCAACGCCGGCGTCCGTTCGGTGATTGCAATACGTAGGGTGACATCCGGAGCGCGGCGAACCGTGACCGTTTCAACCCAGGGCAGTTTTGCGACACGCTCCGCCATGCTGATCGTATCGATGTCAAAAAATGCCTGCGATGTATCGACCCGGGCAAGCGCCAGCACGGTGTCTGATGGCGTATGCCGGGCACCATCCACCACGACATCACGCACGCGAAGCTGCGATTTCCACATCCACCCGATGATGCTCAGGAGGATAACCGCCGTCATGGCCGCGATCGGAATCGCCCCCAGTCGTGGCCGATCGGAGACGGGGCGCTTGGCCCGGGGGCGGGGCGCCGGCTTC